>CAYQYG010000052.1:0-28740 GCA_964421485.1 uncultured Polyangiaceae bacterium
CGCATCACCGCTCGCTCGGCCGCGCTGCCCGCGCCATCGCGGCCGCGGCCATCGTCACCCCGGTCCTCGCGGCCCCGGCTTGCACCGGCATCACCGACCCGCTGCCGGTCGCCACGACGCCCACCGTGGAGCTCGCGCCGGGGGAGATCTGCACCCCGCCGACCGCGGAGCAGATCCGCGTCCGCTTCGAGCCGAGCTTCGTCGTCGTCGCGCCCTGCGCGGACGCGTCGGGGGCGACCTGCTCCACGCGGGCGGTGAACGTCGTCGTCGACCCGGACTTCTGCTCGCCCACGGCCGTCAAGTTCGACTCGTCGGACGCGGCGATCGCGCCGGCTCCGGCCGAGGCGACCGTGACCCTGCACCAGCCGATCCTCCCGATCCTGATCCACGGGGGCGAGGCGACGGGGAGCGCGACCATCACCGTGCGCGTCCCCAAGCCGGACGGCACCGAGGCCACGGCGATCCTGCCCGTCGACGTGATCAAGCCGGAGCCGCTCGCGTGCTCGGGCGCCGCGTCGACGCCGCTCCTGCGCGGCGGCGACTCGCTGCGCGGGACGGGGGGCCTCGTCGGGGCCACGATCTCCTTGCCGGAGGGCGCGGACAAGCCGAACGAGGGCAGCTTCCTCTGGGGCGTCGAGCCCTTCCCGGCGGACATGGCGTGCGGGGAGGACTCCGGGCTCGAGGGGTACGTGGCGCTCGGCCCGGCGATCACCTTCGGGCCCGCGGACAAGGTGTTCCAGCGGGAGGTGCCGATGTCGGTGCCGATCAACCCGGCCCTCGTGCCGGACAAGGCCAGGTGGCGGCACCTCCGGCTCGCGTACTCGGGGCCGGCGTTCGCCGCGCCGCGGACCATCCCGGTCTCGGACGCGCGCGTGGAGAAGGTCGACGGGCAATGGGCCGTGACGTTCAAGGCGCCGCGGCTCGGCACCTACCAGGCCGTCGTGCGGGCCGACGCGGGGACGAAGACGCGCAAGCGGCGGCTCACGCACCGGGCCGTCATCGGCGTCTCGATGGGCGGCGGCGGCACCGCGATGTTCGGGATGCGCCACCACGACCTGTTCGACGTGCTCGCGCCGCTCGGCGGGCCGGTCGACTGGACGTACCTCCTCCACCATATCGAGCGCAATCACCTGGGCGGCTTCCGCCCGATCGCGCCGGGCACCACGCTCGGCGACATCCAGCTCGCCGCGACGAGCTGCTCCGCGAGCTCGGAGTGCCAGCCCGACGAGACGTGCCTGGGCGCCCTGCCAGGCTCGCAGGGCAAGTGCGCGGTCCTGCCGGCGCCGAAGGACCCCTACGAGCACCCGTCGACGTTCAATCACTGGTGGTACGAGTACCCGCGCACGGGCAATGGGGGGCAGTTCGCCCGGGAGGACTACATCCAGATCTTCCGGGACCTGTCCCTCATGTTCGGCAACCCGAACGGCGACAACCTGTCGGCCGGCGGCGAGTTCCTGCCCGCGGGCGTCCGGCCGGACGATCCGAGCCAGGTCGGCGATCACCCGAACGGCGAGTGCAAGGTCTGGGTGAGCCCGCTCGACGGGCCGGACCACGACGAGCAGGCCGAGATCGCCCAGAATTGCCCGATCGAGCGGTGCTCGCACCCGCTCACGCTGAATGGCTATCACGACGACGAGTACAACCCCGACGGGACGTTCCCGGTCATCACGGTCTGCGACGGGGCGCCCCAGGACGAGGCGCTCACGCCGTACTCGAACACGTGGCACCCGGAGGGGAACCAGTACCCGCTGGAGCTCGCGCTGGCGGTCGATTACAACGGCAATGGCGTGCGCGACGAGCTCGAGCCGATCATCCGGAGCGGCCACGAGCCCTGGTACGACGACGGCGAGGACGGGCTGCCGAGCGCGGCGGAGGCCGGGTACGCGCCGGGGGTGAACGAGGATCCGGCCGGCGACGATTACAACGCGCAGTACAACCCGCTCGGGACCGAGGGCGATTTCCGCTGGCAGCCGGGCGAGGCGTTCGACGACGTGGGGCTCGACGGGATCGCGGGGACGCCGCAGCAGCCGCCCGGCGGGTGGGCGCAGCCGGGGGACGGCTACGACGTGGGCGAGGGGGACGGGGAGCTCACGATCTCGCGCGGCCTCTCGCGGTTCTGGGACCGGGACGCCCACAGCATCGTGCGGCGGACGACCCAGGACGTGCCCGGCGGGGAGCTCACGGACGAGGCGCTGTCGCGCGTCGACGTGTGGACCGACGGCGGGACGCGGGATCTCTTCAACTTCATGGTCGACGCGCAGCACCTCGCGGGCACGTTCGCGGCGCGGGGCCGGGACGTCGCGTACCTGACCGATTTCACGCAGGCGCCGGGGCTCGATCCGACGCAGCCGAACCAGTTCGTGCCCTCGCACATCGTCTACGAGGACCTGCAGGGCGTGGTGCTGCAGCGCTACGGCAAGGTGGATCCGACGCCGCAGGACGTGGAGGACGGCAGCGGGCAGCACGTCGGGACCGCGCTCGAGATAGCGATGCGGCTCCAGACGGCGCTGTACTTCATCGGGTCGCGGTGGCAGGAGCCGGAGCTCCGGCACCTCGTGCTGGAGAGCAATGACAAGCCGGCCGAGGGGCTGAGCGAGTGCGAGCTGGTCGGCAACTGCGTGTTCGAGTTCACCTCGAGCTTCGGTCGGACAGGCCCCGTGGCGGTGAGCCTGCCGCCGGGCTACGGGCACGCGGATCAGCAGGATCGGCGCTACCCGGTCATCTACATGCTGCACGGTTACGGCCAGGGGCCCGAGGACCTCGCGGCCGCGATCGTGATCCTGCACAACTGGATGAACAACCCGACCGACAGCATGGCGAGCCGCCTGTCGAAGGCGATCCTGGTCTACGTCGACGGCCGCTGCCGGCCGGGCGCGGACGGGAAGGCCGAGTGCATCCAGGGGACGTTCTTCGCCGACAGCCCGCGCGAGGGCGGGGTCCTGCTCGAGCAGTGGTGGCTGGAGCTGATGGACGAGATCGACCGGCGCTACCGGACGATGGGCGAGTCCGAGATCGACTGGACCGAGTGAGTGAAAGGTCGGCGCCGCGCGCCGCGTTCTCCGGCGAGCTTGGGCGACGAGCTGGGGTTCGGGGCGGAGGGCGCCGATAGGCGACCCGGAGCCCCGAATGTTGAAGGAGGACACGATGGTTCGGAGCATGGGAATGGCGGCGCTGCTCGCGGTGGTCGCCGGGTGCGGGTCGGATCGAGTGATCGTGGTGACGCAGCCGCCGCCTCCGCCGGCGGCGCCGGCGCCCGTGGCGGCCGCGCCCGCGCCCCCGCAGGGCCAGCCGGCGCAGGTCGCGGGCGACGACGGCTCGTGGGGCATCCAGGGCGAGCCGCGGCGCGTGGCGGCCGATTACGCGGCCGTGATCGACAAGGTCGCGAGCATGGTCGGGGACAGCGGCGTGCGCGCCGCGGCCGCGCGGCGCGGGCTCGACGTGGTGAACGTGACCTGGGAGGACACGGGGCGCGCGCAGGGCTCCGCGCTCGGCCCGAACATCTCGGATCTCACGCTCCAGGTGCGGCGCGAGGAGGCGCCCGGCCGCTTCGCGAGCGCGCTGATGCCCGTGATCCGCTTTCCGAACTTCACGGATCGGACCGGCGATATCCCGTCCGATCGCTTCTTCGTGCGCGTGGGCAACGAGAAGGCCGGCGGCGCCCCGCTCCGCACGGTGGCGCTCACCGAGGTATTGCGGGACCTGCGCGCGTTCGCGACGGTGCCGGACAGCATCAAGGGCAGCGGCAACCTCCTCGCGCCGCGGGACACGCATTTCCTCGTGAGCGCCCAGGCGGTGTTCCTGCCGATCCCGCAGCAGGGGAAGGCGGAGTTCAACCCGGTGATCTTCAATTACCAGTCCGCGCCGGGCTCGCCCGCGGTGCTGACGCTGCTCGTGACGCGCGAGGGGACGAGCGCGAGCGTGATCGAGAACCGCCCCGAGGATCGATCGAGCCAGGGCATCGGGCAGGAGATCTACTTCAACCACAAGGGCCAGCGGGCGGCGTTCACCGCGGAGCGGAAGAGCGACGTGGAGGCCCGGATCGAGGCGCAGGGCGGGCCGAAGACCGAGGCGGATCGGAGCGCGCTCGCGCGGGGCGCGGACGTGCTGTTCCTGGTCCAGGTGCCGCTCGTGCACGCGAACCGGGGCCGCCTCGGCGGCGCGATGCCGCCGCCGGCCTCGATGGCCGCGCCCGGGGGCGGGGGGATGGCGAAGCCGAGCACGGCGGGGGCGAAGCCCGCGGATCTGGCCATGGAAGAGAAGAGCGACGTCGAGCAGGCGGTGCTCGGGCACGGGCCGAACCTCGGGCCCTACAACGAGGGGCGAGGGCTCCGGCTGGTGCGGGATCCGAAGTTCCCCATCCGGATCACGGTGCAGTTCTACAAGGCGACCAGCAACGGCGTGGTGAGCGAGGCGGATCTCGACGGGATCGCGCGGTCGATCGGCGGGGTGTACGAGCACGCGGACTTCGTGGGCTCGCTGGTGATGCCCGAGGGGGACCCGCGCCGGCCGACGGCCTGGCAGAAGGTCCCGGGTGAGTGGTTCCCCTGGTGATCCTGGCCCCTGCTGATGAGCGGCGCTGGTGCGGCGCCGAGGTGCGCGGACACGACCGCGAGCATGGACGAATCGGTCGCGGAATCGGTCGCGGAATCGGTCGCGGAATCGGTCGCGGCAACGGAATCGGTCCCGGCAACGGCAACGGAACCGTAACGGAACCGGAACCGGTAACGGGACCGGAGCCGGCAACGGCCCCGGAAGCGGAGGCGGAAGCGCGCGCGTGATCCCGGGTCACTCGATCGGCTGGTGCTCGAACATCGGCGTCAGCGTGAGCGTGCCCGTGCCTGGATCGACAATTCCCGCAATGGTGAAGGTGCTCAGGACCCCGTCACCGTCCTGCCGGTCCGGTACCGGACAGCGCGCGCCCGGCGCGGTCGCCTCGATCGGGCCCCGCGCCCCGGATCGTGGGGCAGAACGCCCCGATCGGGGCACGATGGGTCGCCCGCGCGGCCTCCGCTCCGGGGGCGGAGGCGGGGAGACGCGGCCCTCCGCGAGCCGGAATCCCGCCGATCTGCTGACATTCTCTCTCAGGCACGCTCAGGCACGCGATGTGCCATGTGCCCGGCCACGACATGCTCGAAGCCCTCCTGGAGCCGCAGGCGCTCGTCAGCCTCGCCACCCTGGCCGCGATGGAGATCGTGCTGGGGATCGACAACGTCGTGTTCCTGTCGATCCTCACGGACAAGCTCCCTCCGGAGCAGCGCCCCTTCGCCCGCCGCGCGGGGCTGGGGCTGGCGCTCGGCTCCCGCCTGGCGCTGCTGTTCGCGATCTCCTGGGTCATGGGCCTGACGGCGCCGCTCTTCGCGGTCGCGGGCAAGGAGCTCTCCGGCCGCGACCTCATCCTGCTCGGCGGCGGCCTGTTCCTGATCGGCAAGGCCACGCACGAGCTCCACAACAAGCTGGAGGTCCAGGGGGGCGGCGGCCCGGAGCGGGGCGCCGCGTCCATGGGGATCGTGCTGCTCCAGATCATGGTCCTCGACGTGGTCTTCTCGCTCGATTCGGTCATCACCGCCGTGGGCATGGCGCAGCACGTCGCGGTGATGGTGATCGCGATGCTGATCGCGATGGCAGTGATGCTCGCGTTCGCCGGCGCGATCGGCGATTTCGTGCAGCGCCACCCGACGATGAAGATCCTGGCGCTGAGCTTCCTGCTCCTCATCGGCGTGATGCTGATCGCCGAGGGGATGGGCCAGCACATCCCGAAGGGCTACATCTACTTCGCGATGGCCTTCGCCGTCGGCATCGAGCTGCTCAACATGCGGATCCGCGCGAAGCAGGCCGCCCCGGTCGCGCTGCACGATCCGCGCGAGCGCCCCGGCCAGGCGCCCGCCGCGCCGTAGCCGGTCCCCCGCGCCGGGGCCGGGGAGGAGAGAAGAGAAATTCACAGGGAGGCGGGGAGGACGGGGAGAGAGAATAATTCCGAGAAATATTCTCGTTTCTCTCTCCCCGTCCTCCCCGCCTCCCTGTGATCCCTCTCTCCTCTCCGGATCTCCGGAAGGATCTCTGCCAGGCGGCGCTGGCGGGCTCCCGCGCCGCGCCACCCTGCCCCATAGGGGGGCCGGGAGGGAAAGCATGGCAAAGCAAACCAGCGAGCAGACCGATCCCGGCCAGGCCGGGCAGCAGCAGGGCGGGGCGGAGCAGGAGCAGGCGGGCGTCGCCCGGGGCCAGCCGCGATCGCGCCGAGGAAAGCGCGAGCGCGGCAGCGCCGTCGAGGAGATCCGCGGCCTGATCCTGCTCGATCACGCGGCCGTGCAGGCCTATCAGATCGCTGCCCAGGCCTGCACCATCCAGGAGATCTCGCAAACGCTCGATGCCTTCCGCGGCGATCACGAGCGGCACGTGCGCGAGCTGTCCGAGGCGCTGCGCGGCATGGGCGGCGAGGCGCCGGAGTTCCTCGACGAGAGCGGGCAGATCATCGTCGGCTACACGCGGCTCTCCGCGCTGGAGGACCGCAGCGCCCTGGTGGCGATGCGCGGCAACGAGGAGCTGACCAACGAGGCGTATCTCTCGGCCCGCTCGAGCGAGCTGCCCGACGAGGTCCGCCGCCTCGTCGAGGCCAACTGGCAAGATGAGCAGCACCATATCCGCTGGATCGAGGAGGAGATCCGGGATCGCGGCTGGGCGCTGCCCGAGGTGCCGGCCGAGGTGGCCAAGGCCGCCTGACCGCGGAGCGCGCCGGCGGGCGGACCGCCCGCGCCAGCAATCATCCGCGCGCGTCCTGGCCGGGAGCCCGCCAAGGCCCCGGCCAGGGCGCGCCCGTCCGGCTGGCCAGAACCATCCGCAACGGGCTCGAGGCGAGCCGCGGTTCCGGGGCACCTCGCGCGCCCGATCCACGCCTTCGACGAGCGGGACAGCGCGGTGGGAATCGTGCGCTGTCTTGCGGGGGGGGCCGGATGCCGATACGGTGCGGCTCGGGGGCGGTCGCGCCCCGCGGAGGAGGGATGGAATGAATCGCCGTAGCTTGCTTGCGTCGCTGCTCGTCGCCTGGTCGCTCTTCGGCTCGGGGTGCTCGGGGCCGGAGCCCGCCGAGACGCAGGAGCCGGAGCCGACGACCGTCTCCGAATGGGCCGCCATGGACGGAGTGACGATCGACGCCATCGAGGAGGCGTCGCAGTCGGCGGCGCTGGATCAGGCGTTCTCGGGGCTCTCGGCGCGCGATCCCAAGATCATCGGGGTCGGCGAGGGGGCGCACGGGATGTACGAGTACACGGCGCTGCGCACCGAGATGTTCCGGTACCTGGTCGAGAAGCAGGGGGTGAAGGCCCTGGTCCCGGAGACGGGGGTCGTGGAGGCGCGGATCGTCGATCTGTACGTGCAAGGAGACGACGCCCTCTCGATCGACGAGGTGATGGAGAAGGGGTGGACTCATTACATGGGGCAATCGGCGGAGGCGCGCAGGCTCGTCGAGTGGATGCGCGCCTACAACGAGGGCAAAGCCGAGGCGGATCGCATCCATTTCCTCGGGAAGGACCTGCCGGCGCTCGGCGATACGCTGACGGTGCCGCTCGCGCCGCTCGCGGCGTACCTCGCCGAGGTCGATCCGGAGTACGCGGCGAGCGACGTGTTCCAGGCGACGATGGCGCTCGCCCAGCAGGCGAGCGCGCTGACGGAGACCGTCAACGCGGCGTGGATCGCGCAGACGGGGCAGACCATCGATCCGGACTACCTCGACGCGTTCACCACGCTCAGCTTCGAGCAGCTCCCGGCGGCGGACCAGATGGCGCTCACGACGGGCATCACCGACGTCGTGGAGACGTTCATGTACAAGCAGGACTCGTACGCCGCGGCCTCGACGAGGGACGAGGCCGAGTGGAACGCCCAGCTCGCCGTCGTCGCGACGCAGATCCTCCGGGACCTGTTTTCGAGGCAGGAGAACCCGCCGATCTACAATTACGCGGAGGCCGTCGCGCTGCTCGAGGCGAACGAGATCACGGTGACGTCGGAGCCGGCGCACGTCCTGGATCCGACGAGCGCCGAGGACTGGAGGTCCTACTTCATCGGGCGGAACTCGCGCGAGGACGCGCTGGCCGAGAACGTCGCGCTGGGGCAGGGGCGCTATGGGCGCGTGATGACCTTCGCCCATTATGGGCACCTCACCCGGGTGCCGGAGGACGTGGTGGTGGTCATGGGGATGACGGTGGAGGATCCGGGGATCGTGGCCGAGGGCAACGTGATCGCGGAGCGCTACGGCGACGATTACGTGCTCGCCGCGGCGACGACGCTCGAATACGTGGACGAGGCGGGCGCCGTGATCGAGGAGCACGCGCTCTCGAAATTCCCCGAGGCGGTGGAGAACGATTTCGTCGAGGCCGTGACGACGAAGCTCCTCGTGCTCGACATGGACACGGCGCCGGCGTCGATCGCGGGATCGCTCGGGAAGCGCAAGATGCGCTGGCAGTTCGACCTGCAGGAGGTCGATCTCATGGCGAACTTCGATTACATGCTGGTGTTCGACGCCGTCGGGCCGGACGAGCCCTGAGCCGATCCAGCGGCGGCGGCCGCGGGCCCGCGAGCACCGGGGCCCGCGGGCCGCAGGAGGCCACCTCAGTCCGGTCCGCCCCCCTGGGAGGCCACCGCGCTCGCCTGGCCCTGGACCGTCACCGGCGCGCCCTCGCCGTCGCTGATGACCCCGAGCCAGTCCGCGCTCCACCCGACCGGCGCCGCGTCCTGATCCACCACCGCAGGACCGGACGCGCTCACGCCGATCCCGCCCACGAGCCCCGCCAGCGCGGAAGCGTCGAGCGCCATCTGCCAGCGCTCGGACAGACCCGCCACGCACAGATCCGCCATGCACGCCGCGTCGCAGCCCGCATAGCCGCCGAGCGCAGCGCCCAGCGCCGGGCACTGCGCCGCCTCGGCCAGCGCCTCGGGCATCGAGGTCGCCGAGGGCAGCTCGCTCGACGCGCCCTGCCACGCCGCCGCTCCGACGAACCGGCTCGGGATCCAGAACAGATCGCCGACGAGGCGCAGCACGTCGCCGGGCTCCGTCGTCCACGACATCAGGTGCTCCGGCGGCAACCCCGCCGGCTCCGCGTCGATCGATCCGAGCGTCTTCACCCGGAAGAACGCCTGCCCGGGCACGTCGCTGATCGCGCCCAGGTAGCCCGTGATCTCCGGCGGCTGCTGCGAAAGCCCCAGCGCGGCCCAGCCGCTGCACGCCGCGCGCACCGGCACCGGCAGCGCCGCCATGTGCGCCGCCGCCAGCGCGTCCCACGAGCCCGCGCTCCGCGCGTCCGCGAACGACTGCGCCTGGTCCGCCGGCGACGCCTGCGCCATCGCGTCGAGCAGCGCCGCGGCCTCTCCGCCGTCTGGCAGGAGCGCGTCCACCAAGCGCTCCGCCATCCCCGCGAGCAGCGCTTGCGCCTCACCGGTCGGCGTGAATGTCAGCGTCACGTCCAGGCTCGTCGCGGCGAGATCGATCGGACCATCCTTCACGGTCACCTCGACGTCGCGCGTCGCGCCGGCCTGCAGATCCGCCACGTCCGCGCAGCCCCAGATCGAGCGGCCCGCGCGCAGCACCACCGCCAGGTTCGGCCCCACAGGAGCGCTGTGCACGAGCACGGGGTCGTCCGGGCCGGACGTCGCCTCGAGGGCGCCCTCGGGCACGTCGGGCAGCGAGGCGGCGATGTCGGCGCACGTCGTCCCGGCCTTCACGCTCGCCGTCCACGCCTCGGCCTCGCGATGGCCGCTGTAGAGCGGCGCCACGCGCAGGGTGCCGAAGCCCTTGTCGCTGACCGCCACGCCGATCTCGGCGGACGGACCGTCCTTGATCGTCGCGCGCAGGCGGAACGTGCTCGCGATGCTCGGGGCGTGCAGCTCGACGGAGGCGCGGCCCTCCGGCGAGGCGACCACGGTCGTGCGATCGAGATACGCGCCGGCCGCCTCGCCGACGAGGCTGAAGCGCACCTCGTAGCTCGCGGGGGGAGATGCGGTCACGCCGACGGCGCGCAGCTCGCCGGGGGAGAGCTCGAGCGTGCCCTCGTCGTCGAACGCGAGCGTCGCGTCGGGCCCGGGTACGCCCGGGGGATCCTTGACCTCGAGCGAGCCGTCGAGCCGCGCGCACGCGAGCCCGGGGCTCGCCGCCGCGAGCAAGAGCGGCAGGTACAACCAAGAAAAGCGCATGCGCTTCGAGCTTAGCGCGCGCGCGCCGGACCGGGAAGGCGAGGTTGCGCGCGGGGCTCGGGGCGGAGGGCGCCGGAGCCCCGAACGTTCAAGTCGACGCGTGGATCGCCGAGAGCCGTGCCCTGGCCGTGCACGCGGAGGCCGTGCGGGGCGGGGCCCTGCGTGCTCGAGGGGTGCGGGAGCCGCAGCGCGTTGGCCAGGACGGCGAGCGCCTCGACGAACGCGAGCGCGGCGGCGGCGGCCGGCGGGATCCAGCCGATCACGGCGCAGGGGATCAGGAGGGCGTTGTAGAGCGTGGCGACGGCGAGGCCCTCGCGGAGGCGGGCGCGGAGGGCGCGCGAGAGGTCGACGAGGTAGGGGAGCGGCGCGATGCGGCCGGCGGTGAGCGCGATGGGGCCAGGGGGCGCGGCGGCGTCGGGGGAGAGGGTGACGGCTGCGTCCGCCTGCGCGGCGGCGGCGCCGTCCGCGGAGCCGACGAAGAGCACGCGGGCGCCGGCGCGCTGGAGGTCGCGCACGTGGAGCGCCTTGCCGGACGCGCACAGGCCGCCGAAGCCGGGGGCGCCGAGGTGGAGGCCGAGGGCGCGGACGGCCTCGTGGCGGTCGGCGCTCAGGATGCGGGGGACGAGGCCGCGCTCGCGGAGGGCCAGCACGGCGGCGGCGGCGCCCTCGCGGGGGGGATCGTGGAGCTCGAAGTAACCGAGAGGCTCGCCGTCGCGGTGGAACCACGAGATGCTCGCGGAAGGATCGAGGTGGCGCGCGTCGGCTCCGCCATCCAGCGGGGTCCGGCGCGGGGGGGCGCTGACCTCGAGGAGGCGGCCGCGGACGCGGCCGGCGATGCCGGCGCGGTCCTCGCGGAGGGGCTCGGGATCGAGCGACTCGCCGGCCTCGGCGGGGCGCACGCCGGCGGCGGCGAGGAAGGCGGCGACGGCGCGGCCGGCGGGGTGCGCCGAGCGCTGCTCGAGCGCGAGGACCTCCTCGAGCAGGGCGCGATCGGGTGGACGCACCCAGGCGAGCGCCATGACACGGGGGCGGCCGATGGTGAGGGTGCCGCCCTTCTCGAAGCAGACGGCGTCGGCGCAGGCGAGCGGTTCGAGCGCGCGAGGGTCCCGGACGACGGCACCCGCGGCGCCGGCACGGGCGATGGCGAGGGCGCGCGCGACCGGGGCCGCGCGCCAGAAGGCGGCGGGAGAGCAGCCGGCGAGCACGGCGACGGGCGCGAGCAGCGCGGCCGGGGAGAGGGGGCCGCCGGCCGCGGCGTGCGCGACGAAGGCGAGCGCCGCGAACGCGGGCGCGGCGATGCAGAGGGCGCGCGCGGCGACCTCGAGCAGGTCGTCGGGGGGCTCGAGGGCGCAGCCGGCTCGGCCGGCAGGTGACGAGGCGCAGCCGGGCTCGTCCGCGGCGAGCGGGCCACAGGCACCGGCGAAGAGGGCGCGCGGTAGGGCGGCGGGGTGCTCGGAGAAGGCGATGGCGCGGCGGATCTCGTCGAGCGCGGGCTCGCCCACGGCGCCCGCGCGGGCGTCGTCGGCGGCGCGCAGGCGGGCGGCCGCGCACGCGTGGCGGATGCCGAGGGCGAGCGCAGCGATGACAGCGGCGAGCTCGAAGCCGAGGGGCCGGGCAGCGGCCCAGGCCGCAGGGCGGAGGCCGAGCGAGGCGAGCGCGGCGGGCGGGTGGGCCCCGGGCGCGGTCATCCAGAGCTCGAGCGCGCCCACCAGGAACGCGAGGACGGCAGCCGAGAGCGCGAGCGCGTCGCGGGCGAGCTGGCCGCGGCGCGCGGCCGCCGAGGCGCGGCGCACCAGGGGGACCGCGAAGAGCGCCAGGACCAGGACGGCCAGCGCGCCCCGGGCGGCGCCCCAGCCGAGCGAGGGGGCGCCGCCCGCGCGGGCCTCGGAGAGCGCGAGCAGGCCGATGAGCAGCACGATCACGGCGATGAGCGCGGCGCGGCGGCGGCGGTGCGCCCGGGGCGTGGGCAGGCCGCTGGCGGGGGTGAACCCGAAGCCGGCGCGGTTCATGGCGCCTGCGAGCGCGTCCTCGGAGGTGGCGCGGGTGTCGTAGGTGACCTCGGCCAGCTCGGCGGAGAAAGAGACGCGTGCCGCGGCGACGCCGTCGAGGCGCCGCAGCGCGGCCTCGGCGCGCCGGGCGCAGTCGCGGCAGGAGAGCTCGCGCGCCTCGAAGACGGCGATCCGCTCCCACGGCTCGCGGCGCGCCGTCGATCTCGCGCGGGACATCCGAGGCATGGCTCCGTGAGCTTCCTTGCGAGCGCCGCGCCTCGCCGCGCGGGCACGGGCGTGGCCATCCCTGCACGGAGGTCCGTCGGGCGCGGCGTCGATGCGCAGGGCGCGCACGGGGGCGCGGCAGCCGCACCTGGCGGAGCGCGCGCTGCACGGGCGAGGGACGGCTGGAGCGGATCCGGTGGAGGGCGCCGCAGGGCCGCGGCGCCTTCCGGAGGATGGGTGGCTCAGAGGGACGGAGAGGGGGGGCTCCCTCGGAGGCGGGAAGGCTACTTGACGTAGATCTGGGCGACCGCGAGGCCCTGGCCGCGCACCTTGAGGATGACCTTGGCGGGGGCGCTGACCGGGGTTGGGTTCTTGAAGCACTGCCCCTTGCCGCCGAGGGTTGCGTTCGGGCCCGTCGAGTTGTCCTGGGCGAGCACGAAGGGCGGCACCATCGGCGCGGGCTGCATGACGACCTGGATGTCGAGCTCCTGGACCCCGAGGCCGACGCCGACGACGGAGTAGCACTTGCCGGCGTTGATCTGGAACGGCTGCTCGAGCGTCTGGCCGTCCGCGAACTGTCCGGCGAAGGCGCTGCCCTCGGGCGACATGCCCTGCACCTCGGAGGCCGCGAGCGCGGTGAGGACCGGCGTCGCGGCGCCCGCGGCCGCCGGGGCGACCGGCGTGGCCTGGCCGCCGCCCGCCGCGGGCTGGGTGGGCGCGGGCTGGGTGGGCGCGGGCTGGCCGGGCTGCTGGTACTGGCCAGGCTGCTGGTACTGGCCGGGCTGCTGGTACTGGCCAGGCTGCTGGTACTGGCCAGGCTGCTGGCCGTACTGGCCGTACTGGCCGGGCTGCTGCCCGTACTGGCCGGGCGGGTACTGACCTGCCGCGCCGTACTGGTTCTGAGCCTGGGAGGGATCGTTCGGATCGGGCGTTTCGCCGCCGCCGCAGGCCAGGGGCATGAGGCTCAGCAGGGCCGCGGGGACGATGACGGACAGGCGCATGAGAGGCTCCTTCAAGGTGAATTAATGAGGGGTGAGGCCGCGCTTCTCTTGTGACGCGCGCCGCACCCTCGATGGCTCAGGCCATCGCCAAACGTGGGTGGGAGCGCCGATCTTACGACGCCCCGCGCGTCACGGTCCGTGTGACGTCCGCGGGTGGGCGCATGTTCTACACCGATTCGAGGCCGCGAGGCCAGCGGGTGAGGGCGGAAGCGGCTGGGTGCGGTGATGCGGATGTGCGCTCGCGCGCGGGAGCGCGAGCACATTTGCGGCGCCTACTCCGGGACGTCCTGGCAGCAGCCGGTGATGCAGTAGAAGCCGGCGGCGCAGGGCGACTGGCCCGGGAGGCCGCACTTCTGGACCCCGGGCGGGCACTGCTCCCAGTTGATGCCGCCGCCGGAGCCGCTGCCGCCGGTGCCGCCGCCGCCGCCGCCCTCACCACCCGGGTTGCACTCCGGCGGGAGCTCGTCCTTGCCGATGCAGAGCTCGCACGGGCCGCACTCGTTGAGGCACGCGGCGACCGGGAGGCACGGCTGGCACTTCGTCGGATCGTTGATGTCCGCCATGGTGCAGCTCCCGACGTTCGAGGGGTTCTCCGAGCCCAGCCAGACGTAGGAGCCGCTGCCCGCAGGCAGCTCGCAGCAGCCGAAGCAGTCGCAGCCGTTCGGCGTCAGCGGGCCGCAGTAGTTGTAGCAGTCCTGCGATTGGGCGAGGTAGAGCTCGTCGCAGCCAAGGCTCGTCCCCGAGATGTTCGCGTTGGGGTCGTGCTCGCACTGCGCGCCGTTCGTGGACTCGGGGTAGTAGTCCGGGGAGACCTCGTGCGGATCACACTTGTGGTTCCAGAAGCAGTCGTCGTTGCCCGAGCCGGAGTCCTGGTCGAAGTAGCAGTCGACGTCGCAGGCGGGGCCGGAGTCGCCGGGGATGCCGCCGTAGAAGCTGTCCTCGGTGTTGTCGCAGGGACCGAGGCAGTCCGGGTCCTGGTAGTCCATGAGCCCGTCGCCGTCGTTGTCGAGCAGGTCGCCGCACTCGTAGATGTGGCCCTGGCAGGGCACCTCCACGGTGGGCGGCGGCAGGCCGCCGGCGCCGCCGTTGCCGTTGCCGCCGGTGTTGCCGTTGCCGCCGGTGTTGCCGTTGCCGCCGGTGTTGCCGTTGCCGCCCGCGCCGCTGCCGCCGGTGTTGCTGCCGCCGCCCGTCGACGTGGTCCCGGTCGTTGTCGCCCCGCCCGATCCGTTGTCGTCGCCGCTGCAGCCGAAGCCGAGCCAGGTCGCGGCGCCCGCGACGATGAAGATGAACGAAAGGGAAGCGAGCGAGCGCATGGCATGTCTCCTTGTTGTCCGGCGCGCGAGGTCAGCCGCGGCACCCTCGCAGGGGCGAGATCAGGATGCCCGGTTTTCGCGTGGGAAATCAATCGGCATGGTGGGTCGGGCGGTCGCTACAGCCAGACCATCCGGCGACGGTGTGAACGCCCGTCGATGCCCGAGCGATGGGAGGCCATGTCCACGGGTTGACATGAGCCCCGGCCGACGCCAACAAGCAGCCTCGTCGAGCCTGGGGCGCGCGCTGTAGGGATGGCAGCGCCGCGCCGTCGCAGGCGGTCAGGAAGCGGTCATGAGCGACATCGAGCAGGTCATCAGAGAGACGGTCGAGAGCAACCGGGTGGTGCTCTTCATGAAGGGGACCAAGACGTTCCCGCAGTGCGGCTTCTCGGCGCGCGCCGTCGAGATCCTCAAGCGGTGCGGCGTCGATTTCAAGGACGTGAACGTCCTCAGCGATCCCGCGGTCCGGCAGGGGATCAAGGACTTCTCGCAGTGGCCGACGATCCCGCAGGTCTACGTCGACGGGAAGTTCATCGGCGGCAGCGACATCCTGGTGGAGATGTTCCAGTCCGGCGAGCTGCAGAAGCTGCTCGCGCCGCAGTCGTAGGTCATCCGGCGAGCCCGGCCGCGCGCGCGGCCCGCCGGACGACGTCATCGAACATCGCGATCGTCAGGCGCCCGGTCTGGGTGTTCTGCTGGCTCACGTGATAGCTGGCGAAGAGCGTGGCCTCGGCCGGGGGCGCGGAGGGCGGCTCGTCCGCGCGGCGCCCCCGGGCGTGGACGGGCGGGCGCGGATCCGGCACGCGCGCCTCGGCGCCGTGCGAGAACGGCGGGATCCGCGGCCACGCGGGGTCGCGCGCGCGGGCGAGGGCCCAGACGGTGTCGTACGCGATCTTGCCGAGCGCGAGGTAGACGCGCGCCCTCCGGAGCGCCAGGAGCTCGCGCTCCATCCAGCTGCGGCACGAGGAGAGCTCGTCGGGGGATGGCCGGTTGTCGGGCGGCGCGCACCGGCACGGGGCGGTGATGAAGGCGCCCCGCAGCGTGAGGCCGTCGCCGCGGTGGAGGCTCGCCGGCTGCGACGCGAGGCCGGCGCGGTGGAGCGCGGCGTAGAGGAAATCGCCGGAGCGGTCGCCGGTGAACATCCTGCCCGTGCGGTTGGCGCCGTGCGCGCCGGGGGCGAGGCCGACGATCACGAGCGGCGCGGCGGGGTCGCCGAAGCCGGGGACGGGGCGGCCCCAGTAGGCCTCGTGCAGGTAGGCGCGCCGTTTCTTCGCGGCGACCTCCTCGCGCCAGGCGACCAGGCGCGGGCAACGGCAGCAGGCGGCGATCTCGTCGGCGATCGCCGAGAGCTCCGTCGCTGCGCTCACGTGGCGGCCGTGGGCGCGGGCGCGGGCGCGCGGGCCGCGCGCTCTTCGCCGGCGAGCATGCCGGCGACGATGCGGTCCATCACGGCCTCGAAGCGGTGGCGGTTGAAGCGGGCGCCGCTCGCGAGCCAGTCGGTGTGGCCGCCCTTGCCGGGGAAATGGCCGACGATGTCGAGGTGGTCGGCCTTGCCGACCCAGATGAGGTCGCCCCAGACCTGCGAGGTCAGGGGGACGACGCCGTCGTTGGCGCCCTCGGGCGGGACCTCGCCGAGCACGCTCGCGAGCTTGTGCTCGATCGAGCCCTCGGGGGGGCGGCAGGGGTAGCGGGTGTCCGAGCGCGCGGTGATGTTCGAGAGCGCGGTGAAGATCGCGGCGGACATGGCGCCCCAGGGGGAGCGCAGCGCGGAGACCCAGTCGCGGACCGCGTTCTGCGGGGCGTAGGACGCGACGCTCTGGTAGACCACGCCGGGGCGGTCCTCGAGGCTCGCGTGCAGGAGGTCCATGGCCTCGGGCATGAGCTGCACGACGGCGCCCTGATCGTCGCGGAGCAGGCGGAGCCAGGCGCGGAGCTCGCGGCTCGAGGCGTCGTCGAGCACGCGGATGACGCCCTCGACCGCGCGGTCCATGAGCTCGAGCTCGAGCGCGCCGAGCGTGGCGCGGCTCAGCGCGGCCACGAGCGTGGAGGCCGCGGAGAGCGGGGGCGCGCCGAGCTTGAGCGCGGTGACGGTGAGCGCGGTGACGGCGTAGAGGAGGCGCTGGCCGCTGACGGTCGCGAAGAAGGCCGCGAGCGGGGTGCCGTAGTGCGGGGTGTTGAGCGTGGTGACCGAGCGGAGCCGCGCGGCCCAGCCGAGCCGGCGGTGGGCGCCGCCGGGCAGCTTGACGGTGGGGGAAGCGACGAGGCGGGCGTCGAGGCCGCCCGTGGAGTGACCGACGATGTGGATGGGGCCGCCGTCGTCGCCCGCGCTCTCCTCGATGAGGCGGGCGAGCTTGGCCGCCCGGCGGAGGAGCGAGGCCGTGGGGTGGACCTCGCAGACGCGCACGGCGACGTCGCGGCCGCGATCGCGGAAGCGGCCCTCGAGGGCCCGGATCGTGTGCTCGAAGTACTCGAAGGAGGCGAGCCGGGCGAAGCCGAACATGCCGGGGGAGAGATAGATGCGCGTCCGCTGCACGCCCCGAATCTGCCACGCCGCCGCGCCCCGCGCGCAATTCCTGGGTGGACGGCGCGCGGGGCAGGGAGGGAGCACGCCACACGCCGGCGAAATAGGGATAGGCTTGCGCCCGTGGAACCGGCGATCGCGCGGGAGATCGAGGCGGCGGTGCGGGAGGCGCTGGGCCTGCACGGGGTCTCGGGGACGGTGGTGGTGCATGGGCGGCAGGTCGAGCTGCACGGGCATGGGCCGCCGGTCTCGATCGATATGGAGCACCTCGGCGAGCAGTGGGCGCTCTTGCCGCCGGACATGCGCTCGCAGAAGGCCGGCGACCTGGCGCGGCGGCTCGTGCAGGCGCACCGGACGGTGAGCTCGATCGCGCCGCCCGCGGCGAAGCCCCCCGGGGGGCCGCCGAAGACCGTCACGATCCCGATCGCGGCAGTGCTGCTGGTCGGCCTCATCGCGTTCCTCGGGTTCCAGGCGCTGCGCGAGGAGCCCGCGCCGCCGCCGCCGCCGCCCGTGCCGACCGAGAGCGCGGACGAGGCGGCGGCCCGGAAGGCGCGCGTGTGCGACGCGGCGCGCAAGCGGATCTACTCGGGCGCGTCAATGGCCGCGTTCGACACCGAGGGGTGGCTGGCCGAGCTCTGGCTCGCGACGACGAAGCCCGAGGCGGCGGGCGCGGGGCTCGGGGAGCTCGTCGCGCAAGGCAAGCTCACGGTGAAGGCGGACGCGGAGCTCGGGGCGATGGCCGACGGGACCGCGGAGGTCGTGCCGGGCTTCAAGCCGGACGATGCGGCGCATTTCCCGGGCTGGCGCGCGGTGACGGTGCGGTTCTCGGGGCGGTACGTGAGCGCGTACCTGGATCCGGCGCTGAGGCCGCGCTTCCTGGCGATGGCGGACCTGCTGGCGGACGCCGCGGGCGCGGAGGTGGGCGCGCTCTACGGGCGGTGCGCGCACCTGGAGTTCCGCGATCTGGGGGCGTGGTTCCGGGGCGCCGATCCGCCGGCCGCGGCCGCGGCGCTCGTGTACGGGATGGGGTTCTTCTCCGAGCTGCCGGTCGTGGACCGGAGCGCGGCCGCGGCGCTCGCGGGGGCGAGCCCGCTCGACGCGCTCCGCGCCGCGGCCGGCAAGCTGGACGCGCCGGGGCTGGCGACGCTCGTGGGCACGCACGGCGGGAGCCTGTCGGCCGCGGCCGGCGGCGCGATCACGCTGGGGTTCCCGCTGGGCGGCCCGACGCGGGCGACGCGCGCGAGCCGCACGGTGGCGCGGAAGCTCGGCGTGGGCGTGCCCGGCGACGAGTAGGGGGCGCCCCGGGCGGCGCTACTCGCCGGCGCCGAGGTGGACGATCGAGTAGACGCGCGCACCCTCGAAGCTCGCGAGGCGCGCGCGGCCGCCGAGGAAGTCGAGCTCGACGACGAACGCGAAGCCACTCACGACGCCGCCCTGCCGGCGCGCGAGCTCCGCCGCGGCCGCCGCGGTGCCGCCGGTGGCGAGCAGATCGTCGACGACGAGCACGCGGGCGCCGGAGGCGATCGAGCCCTTGTGCATCTCGAGCTCCGCCTCGCCGTACTCGAGCGCGTACGCGACGCGATCGGCGGCGGCGGGCAGCTTGCCGGGCTTGCGCACGGGGACGAAGCTCGCGTTGAGCCGCGCGGCGAGCGCGCCGCCGAAGATGAAGCCGCGGGACTCGACGCCGATCACGGCGTCGACGTGCTCGCCGATGAAGCGCTGCGCGAGCAGGTCGAGGGTGATGTGGAACGCGCGCGGATCGGCGAGCAGCGGGGTGATGTCCTTGAACAGGATCCCCGGCTTCGGGAAGTCGGGCACGTTGCGGAGGTGCGCCTTGAGGTAGCGGAGCGCGTGCTCGGACGGGAGGTCGTCGTGGTTGTACATGGCGCGCCCGCGTATATGCCAGGCCGCGCCGCGCGCCAAATGCCGCATGAGGATCAGGCGGCCGGCATGGTGCTCGCCGCGCCGGCGACGCCCTCGGCGAGCCGCTCGTGCGAGGGCGCGTAGAGGTCGAGCGAGAGCGGCGTGACGCTGGCGCAGCCCTCGTCGTACGCCTCGGTATCGGAGCCGGGGACGTGGTCGTGCCGGACGCCGGCGCCGCCGATCCAGAGGTACTCCTTGCCGCGTGGGTCCTCGCGGAAGATGACCTCCTCGGAGTAGAGGCGCGCGCCGATCCGCGTGGCGCGGACCTTCCACGCGCTGCCCGCAGGGATGTTGACGTTGAGCAGCGGCGCCGGCCAGGTCGCGGCGCGGCGCGCCTCGGCGAGGAGCGCGAGCGCGATCCACGCGCCGAGCGCGGCCGCCGCGGCGCGATCGGCGGCGTGGTCGGCGGAGAGCGCGAGCGACGGCAGGCCGCGCATGGCCCCCTCGCGCGCAGCCGCGACGGTGCCCGAATAGAAGACGTCCGCGCCGAGGTTCAGGCCGTGGTTCATGCCCGAGACGACGAGATCCGGACGGCGCGGCAGGATGCGCGTGCCGGCGTGGAGCGCGGTGTAGACGCAGTCCGCCGGCGTGCCGTCGATCGCGAATACCCCGGCCTCGACGTGCCGCAGGCGCAGGATCCGGTGGAGGCTGAGCGAGTGGCTCGTGGCGCTCTGGTTCGCCTCGGGCGCGCACACGACGACGTCGGCGTGGCGCGCGAGCTCGGCTCGCACCGCGACGAGGCCCGGGGCCGCGTAGCCGTCGTCGTTGGAGAGCAGGATCAGGGGGCGCGTGGTCACGAGGCCGCCTACCCGCCGAGGAGCCGCTTCGGCACGGCGGTGAGGAGCTGGAGCACGGCGGCGACGCGGCCGAAGAGGCCCGCGCCGCCCCGCGCGCGCGCCATCGCGAACGCGAGCGCGCGGAGCACCGGGGTGTACGGGTACCACCAGAGCTCCCGCTTCGCGCCGCTCCTGTCCTCGAGCACGAAGCGCGGGCGAGTGAGCTCGGCGAGCGCGTGCGGGCCGTTCGTGACGCCGTGGCCGCTCTCGCCGGCGCCGGTCCACGGCGCCGCCGGGAGCGCGGCGGTGAAGCCGTGGTTGTTGATGGTGACGACGCCCGAGCGGAGCCGCCGCGCGAGCGCGTGCGCCTGCGCGTAGCGCCGGGTCCAGATGCTCGTCGTCAGGCCGAAGCGCGAGGCGTTGGCGCGCTCCACGGCCTGATCGATGCTGTCCACGATCACGACAGGCAGGATTGGGCCGAACGTCTCGTCCGTGAGGAGCGGCGTGTCCTCTCGCGCGATCTTCACCACGGTCGGCGGGAACGCGAGCGAGCCCTCGTCGGGCGGCCCGCCGGCGAGGATCTCGGCGCCGCCCGCGACCGCCTCCTCGAGGTGGCGGCGAACGATCTGGCACTGCCGCTCCGTCGTGAGCACCGCCGTGTCGACGCCCGGGCGGAGCTCCTTCGTGCGGGCGACGACGCGCTCGATGAGCTGGTCGGCGATGGCCCGCTCGACGTAGACGCGCTCGATCGACGCGCAGCTCTGCCCCGCGTTGGTGAAGGCGCCCCAGACGACGCCGCGCGCGGTGCGCTCGAGGTTGCAGTCGGCGAGCACGATGGCAGCGTCCTTGCCGCCGAGCTCGAGCGACGTCGGGATGAGGCGCTCGGCGCAGGCGACCGCGATCTTGCGGCCGGTCGCGACGCTGCCGGTGAAGACCACGAGATCGACGTCGGCGCCGATCAGCGCGGCGCCGGCGTCCGCGCCGCCCTGCACGAGCGTGAGGACGCCCTCGGGCAGGAGCCCGTCGAAGAGCGACGCGACGAGGGCGCCGGAGCGCGGGGTGATCTCGCTCGGCTTGAACACGACCGCGTTGCCGGCGAGGAGCGCGGGCACGATCGTGCGGAGCGGGATCGCGACGGGGTAGTTCCACGGCGTGATGAGCGCGACGACGCCGCGCGGATCGCGTCGCACGCGCCCGGATTTGCCAGGGTAGGCGAGGGCGTCGAGCTCGACCGGCGGCTCGTCGAGCAGCTCCTCGATCGAGGTGGTCCAGTAGTCGACGAGGTCCGCGTTGGGCAGCACCTCGGCGAGCACGGCCTCCTCGGTGGGCTTGCCGCACTCGCTGCGGACGAGGGCGGCGATCTCCTCGGCGCGCGCGAGGAGCCGCCCCTTCACCCGCGCGACGATCTCCGCCCGGTCGCGGATCTCCCGCTCGGCCCACGCGGCCTGCGCCTCCCGCGCCCGCGCGACGAGGCCGGGGATCGCGGCGGGGTCCGTGGCCTCGACGTCTTCGAGCGGGGAGCCGTCGATCGGGCTTCGCGTGGGGAACGGGCCGGGCTGATGGGGTTCGGGGCGCAGGGCGCGCGATCCGGAGCCCCGGATATCGACCGGGGGCGGGCTCGCGCCGGGCGAGCCCTCGTCCAGATCGGCGGGCTCCGGAGCGGTCTCGGTGTCCATGGGGCGCGGAGACTAGCACTCCGGGCACCCTCGGGTGGCTCGGAGCTCGTCAGGGGTAAGTTTCGCCGGAGCCGCCGCCGGGGGGCCGCGGGCCAGGGGCGGGCGCGGGGGGAGGGCTCGCGCCGGGCGTGATCGCCACCGTCGTGGTGGCCTTGCAGGTGATCGCGATGGGCTGGCCGGCAGAGCGCCACTCGGGGACGGCGGTCGGATCGGTCGTCGGCTTGGCGATCCTGACGTTGCGGGTGCCGCAGCTCGAGGTGAGCTTCTCGTTCGCCTTGCCGATGAGCACGCCGTTCACGTAGACGCCGGCCTCCTCCGGCGTGGTGACGATGAGGTAGCCGCGGTTGAACGGGAGCTCCGAGCCGTCGCCGGGCGGCCCGGGCGGAGCCGGCGCCGCGGACGCGCTGTCCGCAGGGGCGACGGCGCTCCCCGGCGGCGCGGCGGCGCTCCCGGACGGCGCTGCGGCGCTGTCGGACGGCGCGGCGCTCTGGACCGCAGTGGGCGGCGGAGAGGCGCTGGGCGACGTGGTGGTGCCTCCCGGCTGGCCGGTCGGACCAACCGGGGCGGCGGTGTCGCCCGAGGCCGGCGGCGGAGCCGGCTGGGTCGCGTCGAACCAGCCGGCGCGGAGCCCGATGAAGACGATGCCCCCGATGAGCGCCGCAGCGGCGAGCGCCAGCCCGAGCCTCGAGCCCGAGCGAGGCTTTTCCATGGGCGGCTCCACCGGAGCGGGGATCGCCTTCGCGGGCTTCTTCTCCGCGGGCCTGGGCGCGGGCTCGGCGGCCTTCCTGGGCGCCTCGGGGCTGGCTTCGGGCTCGGCCGCGGGCGGCTCTGCGGGCTTCGGCTCCTGCGTGGCCTCGCGCGCGACCTCCTCGCGGATCTTCGCGGCGGTGACCTCGACGGACGAGGCCTCGACGGTCTCTTCCTCATTGACGGTGCGCGCGACCGCCCGCGCCTGCGAGCGCGCGGAGTTGACGACGGTCTCCTCGTCGTCGAGGCCCGGCGGGCGCGCGCGGATGACGGTCGGCTCGTCCTCGAGCCCGGAGCGGACGACGGTCGGCTCGTCATCGACGATCGCATCGAGCGCGTTGCGCTCGGCGGCGGGCTGGTCATGCGCCTTGCGGGCGGCGGCTGCCTCGACCTGCTTCGGCTCCGTGGCGACCGGGGCCGCGGGCTTCGGGGCCGGCGCCGCGCTCTCCGCCCTCGCCTCGGCGGCGGCGGTCTTGGGCTCCTGCTTCGCGGCGTCGCCGAGCGCCGGCAGCGGAGACGCCTGCGCGTCCGGCGAGATCTCGCGCTCCGCAGGCTGCTTCGGCGCCGCGCTCTCGGCCGCGGCCCTGGCGGCGGGCTTGACCTCCGCAGGCGCCTTCGGCGCCGGCTCCGCAGGGCGCGCGGCCGACCGCTTGAGATCCGTCTCGTCGGGCATGAGCCCGGCGAACGAGACCTCGGTGTCCACCGGCCCCCCCCCGCCGAGCGCGTCCAGATCGAAGAACGGCTTCGCGGGCTTGGGCTCCACGGGCCTGGGCTCCGCGGGCTTGGGCTCGACGCGGGCCGCGGGCTTGGGCTCCGCCGGCGCGGCCGGCTTCGCCGGGGGATCGCGCGGCTCGGCGGCCTTTCGCGCCTGGTGCGCCACCTCTTTCGAGGGGGGGAAATTGAGGTCGGTCGTCTCCGTCCCGTCCTCCTCGAGCAGCTTCTCGAGCAGCTTGTTGGCGGCGGCCGGCGCCACCGGCTTCTCCGGCGCCTTCGGGGCGGCCTTCGCCGGCGCGGCGGGCATGGCCCCGGCGGGGGCCGGCGCCTTCGCGGCGGGGGTCGGGGGCGTCTTGGCGACCGGCGCGGCCGGTGTCTTGGCGGCCGGCGCGGCGGGCTGCTTCGCGGCGGGCGCGACCTTGGCCTGCGGAGACGTCGGGGTGGAGTGCGCCGGCGCGGCCTGCGCCTTGAGCCGCGGCTCCTCGGCGGCGGGCGCCTTCGCGGCGGGCTGGGCGTCGATGGTGTGGATGAAGTCATCCCAGGCCGGCTCTGCCCCCCTCGGCTCCGGGGCGGCGGCCCTCGCAGGGACCGCGGCGGGCTCGGGCTCCGCGGCGAGCCCCAGGCCTCCGTACGGGCCGAGGCCCGGCGACGCGACGTCCTGCGCCCGAGGGCGCGGCGCAGCCGCGTTCCGTTGGATGCGCTTCAGGAGCGCTTCGAGTGTGGCGACTTTCTCTGCCGTGTTCACGCGGGCTCAGCATATCGCGCCTCGGCGCGCGTGACACCAAAACGTGCGGACGCGGATCGGCGCCGGTGCGGGATGGGCGCGCGTGTCCGGTTTGACATCCTGGGATCCGGGTCGCGCTCCCCCTCCTGCACGTCGCGACGCGATCGCCGCGAAAGGAGCTCCTGCGGACCTGACGCGGTGTGGCGAGCGGTGACCGGACCGGGGGCAGCGGTCACTGTCCGCGACGCCTTCGGACGGGCGGAGGAACGTCGTGACTTGACGGGGAGTTGGGCTGCCCATAAGTGACCGGCCGGTCATGAAAAGCATCGCCACCCCGTTTCGGCGCGGCGCGCGCGCTGCGTCGGCACTCGCAGGGCTCGCCCTCGGCCTCTCCACCTCCAGCGTCGAGGCGCAGCCTCGCCCCGCCCAACCTGCGGCGCCGGCCGCCCAACCTGCGGCGCCGGCCGCCCAACCTGCGGCGCCGGCCGCCCAACCTGCGGCGCCGGCCGCGCAGCCCGCGGAGCCGGTGCGGGCGCCGGACTCCCTCGGGGCCGCGCTCGCGGCGCGGCCAGGGGGCCTCACGCCGGAGGAGGTCGCGCGCGCCGCGGCCAGGACCAATCCCTCGCTGCGGGCCAGGCAGGCGGATCTCGCGGCGGCCGCGGCCAGGGTGGACCAGGCGTTCGTGAACTACTTCCCTCGCCTCACGGTCACGGCGACGTACGCGCGGCTGTCGGACGTCGAGAACGAGATACCGGCCTCGCAGGGGGGCACGGTCGCCACGGGAGCGCCGGGGCCGGTGACCGTGGGCCCTTGCCCCGGCAACCCGGCCGCGAACTGCCTGCTCGACAGCGCCGGGAACCCGGCGGTCTCGATCCCCGCCAGCGCCACCACGAGCGCCCTCGCCTCGCTGTTCGAGCCGCGCTTGAACGCGTATTCGTTCACCGCCGCCCTCGCCGTCCCGATCTCGGACTACGTCTTCCGGATCTCGCAGGGGTACGCGGCCGCGTCGCACGCCGAGAGCGCGAGCCGGCTCCAGGCCCAGGCCGCGGAGCTCCAGGTCGCCGCGGACGCGAAGATCGCGTTCTACAACTGGGTGCGGGCGAAGGGGCAGGTCGTGGTCGCGCACGAGGCCGTGGAGCAGGCCAGGGCCCACGTCGCGGACGCGCGGCGGACGTTCGATGTCGGGCTCATCTCGCGGGCGGACGTGCTCCGGCTCGAGGCGCAGGTCGCGAGCGCCGAGCAGCTCGAGACGGAGGCGCGGGGGTTCCTCGCGGTCACGGACGAGCAGCTCCGGATCGCGCTGGGTGCGCCGCCCGAGCGGACCCTCGAGATCGGCATCGACGTGATGGCGGCGCCCTCGCAGCCGCCCTCGGCGTCGCTCCAGGCGCTGCAGCAGGAGGCCTTCCAGAAGCGGCTCGAGATCCGGGCGCTCGACGAGACGGAGTACTCGCTCAAGGAGGTCGAGTCGGTCGCCCGCGCCGGTTACCTGCCGCGGATCGACGGGTTCGCCAACCTCAACTATGCGATGCCGAACACGCGGTTCACGCTCGAGCCCGACGAGTTCAACCTGTCGTGGGACGTGGGGGTCAGGCTCTCGTGGACCATCAACGACACGTTCACGGCCAGCGGCGCGACGGCGGAGGCGCGGGCGCGCACGCAGGCGGTCGCGGAGCAGAAGGCGGCGCTGCGCGACGGGCTCCGGCTCGAGGTCGCGTCGGCGTACACGGATGTGATGAAGGCGACCGCGAACATCGCCGCGGCGGAGCGGCAGCTCGCGGCCTCCGAGGAGTCGATGCGGGTGCGGCTCGAGCTCTTCCGCGCGGGCCGGGCGACCAGCGTCGACGTGGTCGACGCGGAGACCGAGGTGACGCGCGCCCGCCTCCGGCAGATCGACGCCCGTGTGGGTCTGCTCGTGGCCAGGACGCGGCTGGAGCACGCGACCGGGCGGGACGTGAAGTAGGCCCGGGGGCTGCCGTCTTCCGCTTGCGCGGCCGGCCTGTCCGGAGTACGGAGGGCCTGCGTCGCCGCACGCCGCCTCCGCGGCGAGGTCGACGCCCCTCACGTGGCCGGTGCCGCTGCTTGACATCGGCCATCGGTCTATCCGGCTATCCGGCGCGGTCGCGCTCTCATGGACTCTCATGACGCGTGATGCGCGCGCCGATCCGCAATGACGGAGCTTGCGCTCATCCTCGGCGGGGGCCTTCTGGGGCTCGCATCCGCGGCGTACCTCGCCCGGTGGGTCGCGCTGCGCGCGCAGCTCGAGCCGGGGTTCGGGGCGGAGGGCGGCGATCGGCGACCCGGGGGCATGGGCGTCGAGCCCGAGATGCAGCGGGTGGCCGCGGTGGTCCAGGGCGTCGCGGAGGCCTTCTTCCGGCGCCAGGGCACGCTGATCGGGGCGGTGAGCGCGGTGCTCGGCGGGGCGATCTTCCTCGCGTATGGATTGCTCCGGCGCGGCGGCGAGAAGAACCCGGTGCCGGCGCTCGAGCTCGGCGTGTGGCTCACGGTCTCGTTCGCGATCGGCGCGGCGAGCTCGGTCGCCACGGGGCGGGTCGCCACCTGGATCGCGACGCGCGCCAGCGTGCGCGCGGCGAGCGGGGCGCGGCGCTCGCTCGACCTGGCGCTCCAGATCGCCATCCGCGGGGGAGCCGTCTCGGCGCTGTTCGTCGCCGGGATCACGCTGCTCGGGCTCGGCGGCCTGTTCGCCGCGGTCTTCGCGCTCCGCGGCGGCTTCGGGGCGGAGCCGGCGGGGGCGATCGCGCTCGCGCCGACGATCCCGTGGGTCGTCGCCGGCTACCCCCTCGGCGCCTCGTTCGCGGCGCTGCTCGCGCAGCTCGGCGGGGGCACGTTCGCGAAGGCGGCCGATCTCGGCGCGGACCTCGCCGGCGCGGAGGTGGGGCTGTCCGAGGACGACCTCCGGAACCCGGCCATGGTCGTCGACCTGGCGGGCGACGCGGTCGGGGACTGCGCGGGGCGGGCGGCCGGGCTCTTCGCCTCCACGGCGGTCGAGACCGTGGGGGCGATGGTCGTCGGGGCGATGCTCTTCCGGGCGAACGAGGGCCTGCCGAGCGCGCTCGCGGTGGTGCTCTTCCCGCTGGTCACGCGGGCGTTCGGGCTGATCGCGACCCTCTTCGGCGTGATGGTGGTGCGGACCGACGACCGCGAGGACGCGTTCAACGCGCTGGTCCGCGGGCTCTACGTCGCGGCGACGCTGCACGCGGTGGGCGTGGCGGGCGCGGCGAAGTGGCTGCTCGGCGCCCACTGGATCGTCTTCTTCGGCTGCGCGGGCATCGGGATCGCGGGCGGGATCGCGTTCCTGCACCTGACCCAGTACTACACCGAGCAGCGCTACCGCCCGGTGCGCGAGGTCGCCGAGGCCTCGCGGAGCGGCCCGACGATGGCCGCGCTGCGCGGGCTCTCGATCGGGCTGGAGAGCTCGGTGCCGCCGCTCCTGGTCATCGTGGCGGCGACCTTCGGCTCGTACATGCTCGGCGCGCGCACCGGGCTCGCGGGCGGCGGCCTCTTCGGGACGGCGGTCGCGACCATGGGCATGCTCGGCACGGCCGGGTACGTGCTCGCCATGGACGCGCTCGGGCCGATCGTCGACGCCGCGGGCGGGATCGTCGCGGTCACGGTGGGGCGCGAGCGGCCCGACGTCCGTGGGCGGACGCTGGTGCTCGACGCCGTCGGCAACACGGCGAAGGCGTTCGCGAAGGCCTACGCGGCCGGCGCGGCGGCGCTCGCGTCGCTGCTGCTCATCGCGGCCTACCTGGACGAGTCGCGGCGGCGCGCGAGCGCGCTCGGCCAGCAGGCGGGCATCACGATCCGCCTGGATCGCCCGGAGGTCTACCTGGGCGCGCTCGTCGGCATCCTCCTGGTCTTCTGGCTCGCCGGGCGGTCCATCCGCAACGTCCTCCAGGCCGGCCGGAGGGTCATCGACGAGGTCCGCAGGCAGGCGAAGGGGCGGCCGCCGGGCTTCGTCGGCGACCACGAGCCGTGCGTCGAGATGGCCTCGCGCGCGGCGCTGCGGCAGATGATCGCGCCGGCCGTGATCTCGGCCGGCGTGCCGGTCGCGGTGGGACTTGCCTTGCGCTTCGCGAGGACGGAGGATAATCCTCTGGTCGCCGCAGATTCGGTCGCGGCCCTGATCATGGCCGGGACAATCGCCGGCGTCATCGGGTCGCTGCTCCTCGGGAATACCGGGGCGACCTGGGACAACGCGAAGAAATACATCGTGACGGGCGCGCACGGGGGGCGGTACCTCGCCGACGAATCGGGTGCGCGAGCGGACAACCCCACCTATGTCGCCGCGGTCGTTGGGGACACGGTCGGCGATCCGCTCAAGGACACAGCTGGACCCGCGCTCCACGTGCTCGTCAAGGTGCTCCCGGCCGTGACCATCGTCTTCTTGCCGTTCTTCATCTGAACTCGAGACCGCGATCGCGCCGAGCCACCCCGCGCGCGGTCGCTACGCCGACCCGATCCCCCCAACCGAGCCACGACGTGCCGCCTCCGATCTCCGACGCCCTCTCCACCCTCAGCGACCGTGGCCTGCGCAGGCTGCTGGGCGCACGGACGTTCCTGCGCGGGCTGGAGTACTTCCGCCGCAGGGTCGTCGAGGACATCGCCATCCACGAGACCACGGCGAGCGGGACCGTCCGCGCGGCCGACTCCGAGCCGTACGGGGTGACCGTCGAGCTGTCGCCGGACGGCATCAAGTCGAGCTGCTCGTGCCAGGCCTTCCAGAAGGCGGGCCAGCACTGCAAGCACGTCGCCGCGCTGCTCATCAGCGTCCGGGATCAGGCCCGCGGCTCCCAGCCGCGGCGCGAGCCGCCGCTGCCCGCGATGGTGCCGCAGACCGCGCACGCCGGCGGCGACGCGCTGAAGCGCGTGCGGCGGCGCGATCGGCGCGGCGCGCTCGTGGTGGGCGCACCGGGCGGCGCCCCGGGGCGGGCCGCG
>CAYQYG010000053.1:0-16939 GCA_964421485.1 uncultured Polyangiaceae bacterium
CGCCGCGCGCGCGCGCGCCGATCCCGGCCCGGCCGGCGCGGGCGCCGCGGGCGAGCAAGCCGTGAAGACGAGGAGGAGGCCGAGGCCCCCGGGCCGAGCGATGGCGCGCATCCGCGCTCCCGTATACATTGCCGCGCGCCTCCATGGCGAGACGCTGGAAAGGGGGGACATGAAACACCACAGGTTCGGCTGGACGGGCGCCCTGGTCCCGGTCGTGGGCCAGGGCACCTGGCAGATGGAAGGGGACGATCGCGCCGCGAGCGTCGACGCGCTCCGCCGAGGCATCGACGCGGGCATGACCCACGTCGACACCGCGGAGATGTACGGGGCGGGCGTCGTCGAGGAGCTGGTTGGCGAGGCGATCGCCGGCCGCCGCGACCGGGTCTTCCTGGTCTCGAAGGTCCTCCCCCACAACGCGAGCTACGAGGGCACCCTCGCCGCGTGCGCCCGCAGCCTGCGCCGCCTCCGCACCGACCGCCTCGACGTCTACCTGCTCCACTGGCCTGGCCCCCACCCGCTGGAGGAGACCTTCCGCGCCTTCGAGCGCCTGGAGCGCGAGGGGAAGATCCGCGCCTACGGCGTCTCCAATTTCGACGACGCCGATCTCGAGCGCGCCGTCGCCATCGCCGGCGAGCGCCGGATCGCCTGCAACCAGGTGCTCTATCACCTGCTGGAGCGCTCGATCGAGCACCGCGTGATGGCCGCCTGCGAGCGGCACGACGTCGCGGTCGTCGCCTACAGCCCGTTCGGCTCCGGCGCGTTCCCTGGCCGCGGCCACGAGGGCGCGCCCGTGCTCGCCGCGATCGCCCGCGCGCACCGCGCGACGCCCCGGCAGGTGGCGCTGCGCTTCCTGGCCCGGCGTTCGTGGTCGGGCGACGGGCCCGGCGTGTTCGTGATCCCCAAGGCCTCGAGCGCGGCGCACGCGCTCGAGAATGCCGCCGCCGGGGAGCTGGAGCTCACGGCGGAGGAGATCCGGCGAGTGGACGAGGCATTCCCGCTCGGGGTAGATCGCGGGGAGCTGCCGGTCATCTAGACGTTATCTGGATGTGCGCGGCGGACCGGCTCAGCGGGGGATATGGTGCCCTTCGCCCCGAACGCTTGCTTGCCATTCGGGGCCCCGGGTCACCTCTCGGCGCCCTCTTCCCCGAGCCCCAGCTCGCGATCGAGCAGCGCCAGGAGCCGCGCCTGCTGCTCGGCGCGCAGCGGACCCGCGGCGGCGAAGAGCACGCGGCCGTCGGGCGCGAGCAGGAGCACGTTGCTGAGGCCGCTGTGGAGGCCGAAGGTGCGACGGAAGCCGCCGTCCCAGTCGCAGTAGATCGATACGCCGGCCTCGCGCGACTTCGAGCGGATCACGTCCTCGGCGAAGCCGCGCATCGGCCATGAGGCGTACCGGCTCACGTCCGCGATCGCGGCGAGCCCGACGGACGCGCGATAGCGGGTATCGCGCGCGAGCTCGACCAGCTTGTCCTTGAGCTTCGCGTTCTGTCCGGCCGAGTCCGGGTCCTCGTAGAGCACCAGCGCGGGGCGCCCGCGGAGCGCGCGCGTGTGGAGCGCCCTCCCGTCAGGGTCCGCGACCAGCGCGTCCGGCATGCGGGCGCCGATCTCGGGGAGCGCGTGCGCCTCCCCGCGGAGCCCGAGGATCATCACCATCACCGCGAGCGCGGCGGCCTTGATTGCGAGCTTCGATCTCATGGTACGGAATGGACCGTGCATCGTGCGCGGCGAGATCGCCGCCCGGCGTCACGGGCCACCACGTCTAGCACCCGCGCGCCGCCCGGCCACGCCGCGCGTGACGAAAGAATCCAGGTTCCGATCTTATCGGAGCGGGATCAGATCCAGCCGCGCGCGCGCGCGAGGTCGAAGATCGCCGCCGCGAGCTTCCTCGGATCGTGGCGGATCAGCTTCCCCTCGGCGATCAGGTCAGCGGCGGCGAGCAGGCCGGGCCGGAGCGGCCGCTCCGGATCCGGCACGACGGGCCTCGATCCGGCGATCGTGTACTCCTCGGGGATCTGCGCGCAGGGCCACGTGTCATTGTAGAGGACCGCGTCGAGCCGCGCCTCGCCGAGGTACATTGCCATGGTGCCCACGAAGTCCTCGACGCTGTATCCGGGCGTCTCGTTCGGCTTCGTCATGAGGTTCGAGACGTAGATGACCCTCGCGCGGCTCGCGGCGATGGCCTCGCGCACGCCGCGCGCGAGCAGGTTCGGGACGAGGCTCGTGTAGAGGTCGCCCGGCCCGATCACGATGAGATCCGCGCGATCGATGGCCGCGAGCGCGACCGGATACGCCTCCGCCTCGGGCTCCAGGTACACGGAGAGGACCGGCGCCTCGAGCGTGTCCGCGAGCCCGTCGATCGAGGCCTCGCCGCGGAAGATGCGGTCGTTCTCGAGGTGCACGACGAGATCGACGCGGTCGAGCGTGACCGGGAGCACGCGGTTCTCGACCGCGAAGATCTCGTGGAGCCGCTCGATGGTGGCCGGCACCGACCCCGTGATCTCCTGGAGCGCCGTGAAGAGGAGGTTGCGGACGGTGTGCCCCTCGAGGCTGCCCGACCGGAACCGGTGGCCGAGCAGCTCCTTCATCGCTTCGGGGTGCGACGAGAGCGCGACGAGGCAGCGGGTGAAATCGCCCGGCGGCAGGAGGCCGTATTCGTCGCGGAGCCTGCCGGAGCTGCCGCCCGAATCCATCATGGTGACGATGGCGGTGATGCGCGCGCGCTCCCCCTTCGCGCGCAGGCCGTTGAGCAGCGTGTAATGGCCGGTGCCCCCGCCGATGGTGACGATGTGCGGGTGGCCCACGCCCCCGAGCATACCAACCCGGCGCCCGGGTGTCAGCCGCCCTGACGACCCGGAGCCGCGGCGGGAAGGAAGGCGGACGCGGAGCAGGGTGACGGGAACGGGCGCCGCCCCGGGAACGGCCGCGGGAGCGCCGGAGCCCCCGTCAGCTCCCCGCCATGGCCCCGGGGCTCGCCGTCATGGCAGCTCGCAGACGTAGCGCCGCGCCGGATCGCAGTCGACGTCGTTCCACTGCCCGCCCGCGGCGACCTCGAGCGCGCTGCAGTCCTGGTCGCCGCTGTTGTTCGGCGCGCCCGGCTTCCAGCGCGTGAAATCGAGCGGCGACCCGTCGGTCCACACGTAATCGCCCTCGATCGCCTGATCGTTCAGGCCGATGAGCCAGTCACCGGCCGCGATCGCGGAGGCCGCCGCCCAGATCTCGTCGTGGGACGCCTGGTCGTGGATCGAGGCCAGGTGGCCGCCCTGCGCCGCGCAGTCGGCCTCGGCCTCGGCCCACGGCAGCGGGCTCCAGCAGAACGCCAGCGCCCCGCCGCCCGCGGCCGGCTGCTCCACGCACGTCGGGCACATCGGATCATCGTCGATCGCGCCGTCGCAGTCGTCGTCCATGCCATTGCACACCTCGGGCGCGCCGGGGTGCACGGCCGGATCCTGATCGTCGCAATCGACGCCGCAGCCGGGCGTGCCGTCGCCGTCCTCGTCGATGCTCGACGGATCCGCGCAGACGAGCCGCGCGAGCACGTCGGCGGGCCGGTGGTGGAGGAACTGGATGGTCGCGCCGACCGCGCCGGAGAACGAGATGATGTCGACCTCCTTGCGAGGATCCGCGACGGCGTGATCCCAGATGAGCTGCTCCATGGCGGCGGCCTGGCCCTCGAGATCGAGCTCCTGCGAGCGCGCCGCGACCTCCTGGAAGGCCAGCGCGAGCGCCTGGCGGCAGGGCAGGGAGGCGTCGCACATCTGCTGGAGCCGGCCCGCGCCCCCGAACGGATCGAGGAGCTCGCCGAACGTCTGATCGAGGCCCCAGGGGAGGAAGGTCCACCGCCCGTCGTCGGGGCGCCGGTAGATGAAGTAATTGTTCCTCGTCCAGGCATAGCCGTCCCAGTGGCCGAGGAAGATCTCGGTCGCCGCGAAGCGCAGGTACCGATCCATGTCGATGACCTGCGACGCCTCCTCGAGGAAGGTGTCCGGGTCCGTCATCCCGTCGAGCGCGGCGATGAGCTCGTTCAGGTCCGCGCGGTCCACGTCGGCGCCGCGGTCCAGATCGAAGCTGAACACCTTCCACGGGAAGAAATCGCTCCCGTACGAGCCCTCGTAGAGGTTGCCCCCGTCGTCGCCGAACCAGCGCTCGAGCAGCTCCGAGCTGTCCACGACCTCGACGGTCGCGTAGAGCCCGTAGAGCTCCCCGTTCACGTGGACGTCCGCATACGAGGAGCGCGACGCGGGCGCGTCCACGCCGCGGAACAGCGCGTAGCCCAGCCGCTCGTGGATCATGCTCGGGTCCTGGACCATGTTGTTCAGGGCGAGCTTCTCCAGCCCGAAGAGCCGCTGGCCGTCGGTGAATTTGTCGAAGTTGAGGAGGAACGCGGCCTTCTCGTCGAGGGTCCGGAACGAGCCGAAGACGCCCTTGAGCCGCACGCCGACCGAGGTCAGCGCGACCGTCTTGCCGTCGAGGGTGACGGTGACGTCCCCGGAGACGTACCTATCGGAGATGGCGTCGAGGGAGTCGATCGCCTCGGGGCTCAGGGTGATGTCGAACCGCGCGACGCTGTCGCCCGAGAAGAGCGCCGCGGCGTCCCCGGGCGCCTGGCCGCCTGCGCCGCCTCCGGCGCCCTGGCCGCCCGCGCCTGCGGCGCCGGCGGCGGAGGGAGCGGGATCCTCGCCGCCGCACGCGGCGAGCGCGCCGGTGGACAGGGCGAGGAGGCCGATCGAGGCGAAGCGAAGGTCCAATGGAGCACCCCTTCCGGTCGCAGCGGTGGGCCACCAGGATAGCAGGACGGACACGGAGGCGGTGATGGAAACGGGAGCGGGCGCGGGGCCGACGCCCCCGCGAGCGGGCGCAACGCGATCCAGGCCGGCTCGGTGGAGCTCGCGCCGTGAAATAGGTCTGAAATACCATCCCTGCCCGCCCCCGATCTATGTTTCCGGGTGAAACGGATCCCCGGCACGGCGCCGGGCACCATGGAGGAGACCATGCAAGAGAGCACCCCCAGCAACGCAGGCCCCGTTCACACCGACCAGCTCGATCCGGGGATGAAGTACACCCTGACCGCGAAGACCTCTACCGGCGATATCACGCTCGGGTCGATCGTCGTGATCACGAACGAGGGCACGCTCACCGATTACTACACCCTCTCGGCGGCGCTCCCCGCGGGCGCCACGAGCATCACCATCGCCGCGACGACCCAGTCGACGCCGCCGACCACCTATACGTTCGCCGTCGCCGCGGCCGCGTTCACCTCGGTCACGCCGCCGTCATCGAGCTCCACGCTCTTCGTGGACACCGCGAGCAATGTCGGGCTCGTCTGGGGCTTCACGCTGAGCGGCGGCACGTGGAGCGGCAGCGCCACCTGGTACCACGACACCTCGAGCCGGATCGAGATCGGCGCGGGGAAGTCGATCGTGCTCGCCAACAACACGTATGACAGCGACCTCGACTGGAGGGCCGTGAACACGGCGCCGTAGCGCCGGCGCTCAGGACCGGCAGGAGCGCGCCACGCGGAGGCCGACCGTGAGCCGGCGGGTGCCGGGCAGGGCCCCGAAGCGCACGGCGGAGCGGGCGAGATCGATCGGGCTGCTCCATGCGCCTCCGCGCACCACCCGGAGCTCCGCCGGGGCGCCGGGCGGCTCGTCGGCGATGCGGAGTCGCTCGCCGTCGAGCGCCGGGCCCCTGCGCGTCCACGCGTTCGAGCACCAGTCGCGCGTGTTCCCGGCGAGACCGCGCACGCCGTAGGGGCTCTCGTCGATGGGATGGCTGTCCACGGGGGCCCGCCGCGGATTCAGGTCATAGCTCTCGATCACGCAGCTGAACGCGGGATCGAGGAAATTGCCCCAGGGGCAGGCGCGGGCGTCCACGCCGCGCGCCGCCTTCTCCCGTTCCAGCTCGTTCGGCAACCGCCAGGGCTCGCCCGTGCGCGCGGCGAGCCAGCGCGCGTACGCGGCGGCCGCGTACCAGTCAATGAGGGCGATCGGCGTGTCGAGCGTCGCCTCGTGGCCCAGCTCGTCCTGCGCCAGGAGGAAGCGGCCGTCCGCGCTCCGCGCGAGCACGAGGCGCGCGTCGGCGTTCTGCTGGATCCCCGGCTGGCCCCGCGGGCATGCGCCGAGCGCCTCGTCCTCGCGGCCCGCCGCGAGCAGATCGTTCAGGAACTCCAGGTACTCGGCGTGGGTCACCGGGAAGCGGCGGATCACGAAGGCGTCCATCCAGATCCGCGCGGCGGGGAGGCTGTCCGAGGCGTCCGGATCCCCGCCGATCCAGCACCAGCCGGCGGGCACGTACACGTCGTCGGGTCCGAGCTCGCCCTCGAGGGGCAGGCGGATCGGCGCGGGATCGCGTTCCCCCGGCGCGCAGCCGTCCCAGTGTCCGCCGCGCTCGATCAGCGCGGGGTAGCGCACCTCGGCCCGCCCGGGCGCGCGGAGGCGCAGCCGGTAGCTCCCGCGCTGCAGCGGCACCGCGCGCAGCGGCGTCCGCCCGAGGACACCGGAGGGCTCGGGCACGAGGCGGCGTTCGCGGACGACGTAGCGCTCCAGCATCACCTCGGCGCCGGGCGGATCGGTGATCACCGTGAGCGCGCCCTCGCCCCGCAGGATCGCGGCGTACCGGCCTCGATCGTGCGCGCGCAGGCGCGCCTCGCAGCGCACGGCGTCCTCGTCCCGGCGCGCCCGCTCGGCGTCGAGCAGCCGAGCGAGGTAATGGTCGGCGAGGGCCGCGTGCGCCTCCGGCAGGTCCGGATCCACGGTGAGCGCCCCGCGCAGGGCCTCCAGCCACTCCGCTTCGCGGAGCGCCGCGGCGATGTCCAGCCGCGCCGCGTCGTCCTCGAGCGCCCAGCCGCCCCTCTTGCGATCCGCCGGATCGGAGGGGCGCGTGCCTTCGAGCCGCGCCCGCGCCTCGTCGCGCAGCCGCGCCGCCTCGCCCCGGCGCGCCGCGATCTCCGGCTCCATCGCGCGCGCCTCCGCGACGATCGCGAGGGCCTGCTCCCTCCGCCGCGCGCCGTCGAGCCAGGCGAGCACCTCGCGCGCCAGGGCCTCCGCGTCGGGGTAGCGGTCCTCGATGAACCGCTCCATCGCCCGCGCGCAGATCGTGATGAGCTCCGCGGGCACCGGCTTGCCTGCGGTCGCCCGGATCACGGGCGGCGGCTCTCCGCGCATGACCTGGGTGAGCACGGCCATCGCGGTGCCGTCGTAGGGCGGGCAGCCGGCGAGCGCATGGTACAGGATCGCGCCCAGCGAGTACACGTCGCTGGCGGGCCCGTGCCGGGCGCGCTCGCCGCGGGCCTGCTCCGGGGGCATGTAGGCGGGCGTGCCGAGCACGTCGCCGTCCTGGGTGAGCTGCGGATCGGCGAGCGCTCGCGGCCCCGACGAGGGGACGGCCGTGTCGCTTGCGCGCCGGCCGAGGCCCCAGTCCATGACCAGCACCTCGCCGAGCTCTCCGACCATCACGTTGGCCGGCTTGAGATCGCGGTGCACGATACCCCGCCGGTGCGCGTAGGCGACCGCCTGGCAGACGCGCGCGAACGCATCGATCAGGCGCCGGAAGGTCCAGCCGGACGCGGCCTCGCGGAACCCCTCCGGTCCCGCGGCCGCGTGCACCTCCTCGATGATCTCGCCGAGCGTGCGCCCGCGCACCTCGGGCATCGTGAACCACAGCCGGCCGTCCTCGAGCTGGCCGCCGTCGTGCACCGCGACGATGCCCGGGTGCTGGAGCCCTGCCGTGAGCTTTGCCTCCTCGAGGAAGCGGACGCGCGCGCGCGCGTCATCGACGTCGGCGCGGAGGATCTTCATCGCGACGATGCGATCGAGGGCGGCGTCGTACACGCGGCGCACGTCGCCGAAGCCGCCGCTGGCGATGCAGCCGAGGTCGCGGTAGCGCCGGGGCAGCGCGGGGCAGGCCGCCTGGTCGCCCGGCGCGCCGGTCGCGCTCGGCGCAGCGCGGCCCCTCCCCGCGGCGTCGCCGGGCGGGGTCACGTTGTGCATCGACAGCGTGACGTCGCTCCCGTCCGACCCGGGCTCCGCCGCCGGCGCGACCGGCGCGGGGCTCACGCGCTCATCATCTTTCCCCAAAAAATCTCCGGCTGCTGCAGGCGGCTACTGCCCCCCGATCCTTCCGGATAGTGTATCGGATTGTCATGGGGCGTCTGAAGCGCCAAGCGGCCGAGGATGTCTTTTTTCTCCGCTCGCGCTGCCTGATCGGGCGCTCCTCGGCCTGCGACCTGAGGATCGACGACGCCCGGGTCTCCGGGGAGCACGCCGGCCTCCGCTGGACCGGCACCGCGTGGGAGCTGCGGGACCTCGGGAGCAAGAATGGCACCTTCATCCGCGGGCGGCGGCTCGCCCCGGGCGAACACGCCATCATCGCCGCCGGCGACGGCTTCTCGCTGGGCGGCGTCGGGATATCATCGCTCAGCTTCACCCTGACGGAGGCGGCGCCGCCCGTGGCGAGCGCGCGACACGTCGCGGGCGGGGCGGTGCGCGTGGCGGCCGCGGGCCTGCTCGTGCTCCCCGAGGACGAGCGCCCGCAGGTGAGCCTCGTCGAGGCCGGCAGCGGCCGCTGGGTGCTGGAGGCCGAGGGCGAGGCGCGCGACGTCGCCGACCGGGAGATCGTGGTGGTGGGCGGCGAGGCGTGGAGCCTGGATCTGCCGGCGCCGTCCGGCCCGACGCTCGACGTCGTGGCGAGCGTGCGCTCGGCGACCCGTCCGCTGCTCGGTTCGGTCGAGATGCGCTTTCACGTGAGCCGCGACGAGGAGCGAGTGGAGATCACGATCGTCCACCCGGACGGAGCGATCCATTTGCCCCCCCGGAGCCACCACTATTTCATGCTGGTCCTGGCGCGCGCCCGGCTCGCGGACGCGGCGGCGCCGCCCGCGGAGCAGGGCTGGCGTGATCGGCATGAGCTCTGCAAGATGCTGGCCGTCCAGGAGCTGCGGCTCAATGTGGACGTATGCCGCGCGCGCAAGGAGCTCGTGGCCGCCGGCATCGAGGGTGGGGTCCACGTCGTGGAGCGGCGGGTCGGGACCGGGCGCATCCGGATCGGCGTGGCGCGCCTCGCTGTGGAGCGGCTCTGACCCGATCCGGCGGGCATTCCTCGAACGAGACCTCGCCCGGCGAGCTCCGGGCGCGGCTGCGCGCGAATGAGCGGGCGATGCACGACTGCCCGCGGCGATTGGGAGCCCAGGCGTCCGCGCCCGCTCCGGCGTGACCTTGCGTCCGGAATGCGTGACGATTTCTTCGAGCGCTGCCCCCCGACCTCGCCCAGGGCTATACCTGGCCCCCCTTGACCAGCCCTCCCGTCCTCGCACGCGAAGCACGCCCCTGGGATGCCGTCGTCATCGGCGGCGGCCCGGCGGGATCGAGCGTCGCCGCCTACCTCGCGCGCGAGGGCCGGCGCGTGCTCCTGCTCGATCGCGCGCGCTTCCCGCGCCCCCACATCGGCGAGTCGCTCCTGCCGGGCGTCCTGCCTTACCTCGACGCGCTCGGCGCCCGCGATCTCATCGAGGGCGCCGGCTTCGAGCGCAAGGAGGGGCAGACCTTCATCTGGGGCCGCGATCGCACGCCCTGGGAGATCGATTTCCGCGAGCTCGACGTGCACCCGTACGCGTACTTCGTCGATCGCGGGCGCTTCGATCACCTCCTGCTCCAGCACGCCCGGCGCTCGGGCGCCGACGTGCGCGAGGGGCGCGCCGTCACGCGGATCCTGTTCGAGGGCGGCCGCGCAGCGGGCGTCGTGCACCGCGGCGCGGACGGGGGCGAGCGCGTGGAGCGCGCGCGGTTCGTGGTCGACGCCTCGGGCCAGAGCGCGCTCACCGCGCGCGGCGCCGACCTGCTCCGCCCGGTGCGGGGCCTCAAGAACGTGGCGCTCTGGTCCTACTGGAAGGGCGCCGCGCGCATGCCGGGCCACCGCCGCGCGCACATCCTGACCACGAGCGTGCCCGAGGGGTGGGTCTGGGTGATCCCGCTCGGCGACGAGAGGACGAGCGTCGGCGTGGTCACGTCGTCGTCGACGCGCGCCGAGCGCGATCGGCTCGGCGCCGAGGCCTGGTACGAGGGAGTGCTCCGGCGCGCCGACCCGGTGTGGGGGCTCCTCGGCGCGGCCGAGCGCGTGGACCCCGTGACCGGCGCCCGCGACTGGTCGTACCGCGCGCGCCGCCTGAGCGGCCCGGGCATCCTCCTCGCGGGCGACGCCGCGTGCTTCATCGACCCCATCCTCTCGACCGGCGTGCACCTCGCGATGACCTCCGGCTACTGGGCCGCCGCGTGCGTGCACAGCGCGCTCGCCGAGCCCCGCCACGAGCCCTTCCTGCGGCGCTTCTACGACGAGACCTACGGCGCCACGTACCGCGAGCTCCTCGCGCAGGTGAAGGCCTTCTACCGGGCCGAGGGCCGGCGCGACTCGGTGTACTGGACCTCGAAGCGGATCCTCCGCGCCGGCAGCGTGCGCGCCGATCTCGCGTTCCTCTTCATCACCGCCGGCCTGCTCCGCAACGCCGCCATGGACGCCCCGCACGACGCCGCCGCCGAGATCCGCGCGAGCCTCGGCGCGCGCTCGGGGCTCTCGGACGCGCCCGCCCCTGCGCCGGAGCCGCCCGAGGGGCGCGCGGTGTCGCGGCCGCTCGTGTGGCGCGTCGGCCCCGAGGGCGCGGCCGACCTCGTGACCGTGCGCGCCGACGGCATGCGCCTGCGCCTCGAGCGGCACGAGCCCTGCGGCCTGCGCGATCGGCCCAGGGATGCCTGGTTCTGCCTGGAGCTCCACGACGCGGAGCGGAGCCCGATCGGCCTCGTCCTCGTCGAGGAGCGCCGCCGCGCCTCCGGAGGGCCGGCGAGGGGCGGGCGCCTCGACGCGACCCTCCTGCCGTACCCGGTGCGCCCGCACGATCCCGCGGTGCTCGCCGAGATCCGGTGCGCCCTGGGCCGCGCGCTCGGCGAGAGCGACGACCCTGCCGCGAAGCTCCGCCTGCGCGCCGTGCGCGCGCGCCTCCGCGGGGCGCTGGGCGCGCCGGGGGCGCTCCCCGAGGGCGTCGCGGTCACGAGATCGCGCGAGCACCGCGGCGGCGGCGTGGACGAGCCCCCGCTCACCGTCGTCTTCGAGGCCACGGCGCCGCTGCCGGTGCGGAGGCTCTACGTGGTGATCGAGGCGCGGATCCCGCCGGAGCTCACCGAGATCCCCATCCTCCGCACGCGCTTCCTCGACGTATGGGCGCGCCCCGCGCGGGCCGCGGACGGGACCGGGATCATGCGCGCGCCCGGCGTCGCGGCCTTCTTCGAGGCGGCGGCGCAGCGGCTCTGGGGCGCGCTCCGCGGCGCGGGCACGCGCGCGGCGGCGTTCGCGGCGGCCGACGAGGCGCTGGCGCCGCCGGGCTTCGAGCCCGCGGGGCTCCGGCGGATCGCGGGCGGGCGGCTCGGAGAGGCCGCGCCGCGGGGAGAGAAGACGACGAAATAGACGCCGCCGCCCTCCTCGCGCTCGCTCCTGCCTTTGTCCTCGTCGAGGACATCATAGCTCACGTCCATCTGGAGCCTGAACGGGAGTGGCGCCGCTCGCCGGTCGCCATTCAGCCGCGCTCCTGCGACACGCTCCTGCGACGCTCGGCCAGCCAGGCGCGCGCCTCGGCCTCCGTGTCGAAGAACCGGAGGGGGTTGTACGTATCGGAGGCCCCATTGAAGAGGTTCAACGCCCTCGTCATCAGCGTCGCGAACATCCGCATCTGGAAGCTCGCGCCGACGACGGCGGCGCCGCGGACGGGCAGGCCCTTGCCAGCGTCGGCGGCTGCCTTGCGCGCCGCCGCGGAGAGCGTGCCGCAGCGGGTGAGGTCGGCCAGCGTGAGCACGTGGGGTCTCCCGCGCGAGAACCGCCGGAGGTCGTCGAACATCGCCGCCATGTCCTCCGGGGTGATGTCGCCCACGAACGTCCCGATGCAAAGATCCGGCGGCTCGAAGCGGACGAAGCTGCCTCCCGGCATCACGTGAACCTCTTCGTCCATGATGTGATTATCGTCGGATCGACGCTCCGATCAAGCCCCGCGTGACGACCTGCAACCGTGGGGCCTTCCGGGGCGACGGTCCTCGAGAACGCCTGATCCAGGCTGATCTGGTCCGGTGGGCTCGGAGCATCTCGATTGACTATATCCTGTGCAGGAGGACCGCTATCGATCCACCGCCTGCTCGGTTGCCTGCTCGCAGCATCGACCGGGGGCCACGAGGAGAAGCTGCACCCTGCTAATTCCTGTAAAATTGCAAGCTGGACCACGAGCTGCTTGACAGGCCGGAGGCGATTGGGCTTTCCTGGCCGCACACCACCGGGCAGTGGTGTGCGGCGCTCGCGCGGGGGTTGACGTGCGCGGGGGGCCGCGCAGGGGCGTCACGGTGCGGGGCACGCTGCGCAGCGGGATCGCGTACGCCCTGGACTGGCGGCCCTGAGGCGCTGCCGCGGCGGCTCGGCCGGCTCCTCGGCGGCGGTTGACGATGGGGCTCCGCTGCGCTCTCCTCGGTGCCTCAATGCACCTCGAATGCCAGACGTGCGGCGCGTCGCTGGTCGTCGATCCGGCCCAGCGGACCGCGCTCTGCCCTTACTGCGCATCGCCCTCGGTCGTCGAGCGCCCGCCGTCGCAGGACCGCCCCGCCCCGGCCTTCGTGCTGGGCTTCACCATGACCCGCGAGGGCGCGCACGGCGCGGTCCGGGAGTGGCTCGGCCGGCGCGGCTTCTTCGTGCAGTCGAGCGTGAAGCGCGGGACGGTCGACTCGATCCGCGGCGTGTACTCCCCCGCGTACCTCTACTCCGCGATGGCCCGCTCGGGCTACTCGGCCGAGATCGGCGAGAACTACCAGGAGACCGAGACCTACACGACGACCGACGACAAGGGGAACACGGTCGTCCGCACGCGCACCGTCACGAAGACCGAGTGGAGGCACCTCTCGGGGGAGCACGCGACGTACGTGACCGACGTCCTCGTGACCGCCTCGCGCGCGGTCCACAACAGCGAGCTAGAGGCGATCGAGCCGTTCGATCTGCGCATGATGCGCCGCTACACACCCGCGGTCATCAGCGGCTGGATCGCCGAGGAGCCCACGCTCACGCTGCACGACTGCTACACGCTCGCGCGCGGCGAGGCGACCGAGCGGATCGGCCGCGAGCTGTCGGCCTTCATGCCGGGCGACAGCCACCGCGGCCTGAGCTTCCACACCGCGCTCGACCGCGAGACCACCGACCTCATCTACGTCCCCATCTGGGCGCTCGCGATCCGGCACGACCCGAAGCGGCCGCCCTTCCGCGTCCTCATCAACGGCCAGACCGGCAAGATCTGGGGCAAGGCGCCGCTCTCGTGGATCAAGATCACGCTCGTCGTGCTGCTCGTCCTCCTGGCGATCGCGGCCCCGTTCGTGATCGGCGAGCTCGCCGGCAGCGGCAAGCCGCGCAATAGCTCGCCGCCGCCCCCGCCGCCCCCCACCGCCGCGTCGCCGCCGCCGACCAGGCCGCCGGCCACGACGAAGCCGCCGCCCCCGAAGCCGACCGCGACCACGAAATCGACAGCGACGAAACCCACGTCGCCTACGCCGACCGGAGTGAAGCGATGAGCATGGCCGCCGTCCCCGCCGCCCTCGCGGCGTGCGCCCGCTGCCAGGGCCCGCTCGAGCCCGGCGATCTCCGCTGCGCGATCTGCGGCCTCACGGCCCCGGTCGTGCAGCGCGCGCCGTCGCAGCAGGTCGTGCAGGTCCACCGCTGCACCGAGTGCGGCGCCGCGGTCTCGTATTCGGCCGAGGCCCAGGCCCCGAAATGCCGCTTCTGCGGCGCCGTGACCCGCCTGGAGCAGCCGGCCGATCCCGTCGAGCAGGCCGACTGGCTCCTCCCATTCGTGGTCACCCCCGAACAGGCGCAGGCGGCGCTCCGTCAATGGATGTCGACGCTCGGCTTCTTCCGCCCCTCGGACCTCGCGCAGGCGGCCACCGTCGAGGGCCTGCACCCCCTCTGGTGGGCCGGCTGGATGGTGAACGCCAATGCGTTCGTGAGCTGGACGGCCGACTCCAACGCCGGATCCGGCCGGAGCGACTGGGCCCCGCACGCGGGCCAGGCGCAGCTCCCGTTCCGCAACCTGCTCGTCTCCGCCTCCCGCGGCCTCTCGCTCGACGAGTCGCGCGAGCTCGCCGCGAGGTTCCGCCTCGATCACGCGACCCCCGCCGCTTCCGCCCAGCTCCAGGCCCTCGGCCCCCCGGGCGCCATCGTGGAGCAGTTCGACACCCAGCGCTCCGCTGCCCGGCGCATCATCACCGATTCGATCCAGGCCACCGCCGCCGAGGTCCTGAAGCACGGGACCATCCCCGGATCCAGGTACCGCAACGTGCACGTCGCCGTGCTGCTGCACGCGCTCGAGACGCGCCGCGTGGCATTGCCCTCCTACGTGCTCGCCTATCGATACAACGGCCGCAGCTACCGCGCCGTCGTGCACGGCCAGGACGCGAGCTGCGTCACCGGGAGGGCCCCGATCTCCTGGGGCAAGGTCGCCCTCGTCGCCGTCCTGGTGATCGCCGCCGTCGTCATCGGCGTCACCATCTTCGTGCTCGCCTCGTCGCGATAGCCATCTCTTCAGCCGTGCACCGCGCGGCCGAAATCGCGCATCCACCTGAGCTCGTCCTCCGAGAGCGGCCCCTTCTCGACCGCGGCGAGGTTCTGATCCATCTCCGCGCGGCTCGCCGGCGCGGTCAGCGCCATGTCCACGTGCGGGCTCGAGAGCTGGAACCTGTAGCAATCCCCTGCGGTCATCACCGGCCCGTCCCACCCCTTCGGCCGCTTGAGCAGCCGCCGCCATGACGTCGCCGTGTACGCCAGGATGGACGGCTTCCCCTCGCGCACGTGCGGGAAGATCTCGCGCTCCGCGCCCGGGTGCGCCGCGTTGTACCGGATCATGAGCAGATCGAGCGGCGACGACTCCGCCAGCCTCCCTGCGCGCGGCCGGTCGTGGATGCTCACGCCGATGGCGCGCACCTTCCCGCTCTCGCGCAGGCGCACCATCTCCCGCTCGGTCGCGCTCGACCACGCCGATCCCACGCCCACCCAGCTCAGCATGTACACGTCGAGGTAGTCGGTGCCGAGCTCGCGCAGCAGGCTCTCCGCGCCGCGCCGCGCGCCCCACCCGAACCACCCGATGCTCGCGAACCCCATCACCGCGACCTCCTCGCGGCGCCCCGCGAGCGCCTCGCGCAGCGGGCTCCTCAGCCCCTTGCCCCGCAGGGTCACGAGGAAGCTGTTCACGCCGCGGTCCATCGCCGCCCGCACCCCGCCCTCGTCGATGCCGTAGTTCGCCGCGAGCCCGAGCCGGTGCACCCGCTTGCCGCGCAGCGCCGCCGGCGTCCCGTGGAGCCAGTCGTCCATGCGCGCATTCTAGACACGCCTCGGCCCGGACCGGTATCCCGCCTCGCGGCGGATCCCGTCGCGGCCCGCATCGAGTACTCTCCGCCCCCATGACCGAGGGGCAGCCTTATCCGTTCGTCTTCTTCGGCGCGGAGCCGGCCGACTGGTTCGATCCCGACGACGCCTTCTTCTCTTACGAGCTCCGCTTCGCCGCCGCGCCCGACCCCGCCGCCCGCCGCGCGATCGCCGAGGCCTGGGAGCGCTCCCTCCCCCCGCGCGCCGTCGATCGCGTCCCCCCCTTCCTCTGGGCCGATCGCTGGGCCCTCGTCCGCGTCCGCCCGCCCGGCTGGGATCGCCCCTCCGTGCTCGAGATGGCGCGCGCCGTCCAGCGCGCCCTCGCCCGCGTCCACGCCGCGCACCCCCTCGACGAGGTCGTCCTCGCCGACGCGCTCGAGAGCGACAGCGCCTGGGACGCCTGGTCGCTGGACCAGCGCCCCGCGCCCGCTCCGGCCCCGAAGTGGCCCATCCCCGTCCCCGGCTCCCCCGACCGCCTCGACCTCGCGAGCGCCGAGGACCCCGATTTCGAGCGCGCCCGCGCCGCCGCCCGCGCCTCGCTCCCCGCCGCTCCCGGCCTCCACGACCGCCCCCCCGCGCCCGCCGCGCCCGCCGCCCAGCCCTCCGACGACCACGGCCCCTCGCCGGCCGCCTCCGGCGCCGAGCCCGAGGTCCAGGGCGCGATCCGCCTCGTCCGCCGCCGCCCCGACGAGGGCAAGCCCCTGCTCCCCGCGCCCGAGGAGCGAAAGCTCTTCGGCGCCCGCGCCACCGTCGCCGTCGCCCCCGGCGGCCGAGCCTACGGCGTCGCAAAATCGGCGAAGAAGCCCGTCGCCGCCTGGATCGACGCCGGCGCCCTCCGCATCGCCGCCGGCGGACCATTGCCGAGCTTCTACGGCGTCTACCTCGCCGCGGAGGACGGCGGCGACTCCGCGCTGCTCGCCTTCGATTACGACTCCGTATGGGAGCTCGCCTTCGCCGGCAACGAGGCTCGCTGCCTGTTCAAGCACGAGGAGGGCCTCAACGACATCGCCTGCGGCCCCGGCGGCCGGATCCTCCTGCTCGCCGGCAGCTCCCTCGACGTGTATCGCCGCGAGGGCGCCGGCGCCGTCCTGGAGGCCCGCTGGGCCGTCGACGGCTATGGCCTGCGATCCACCCGCGCCGGCCGGATCCTCCTCGTCAGCGTCTACGAGGACGGCGACGACGGCGTCACCGTGCTCGCCTTCGACCGCGGCGGCCCGGATCCGGGCCCCACCCTGCGCCGCCTCGGCCGGATGAAATCCTCGATCAACGAGGTGTTCCTCGTGGGCGACCGGGCCTTCATCGACCATTGCGACGACGACGGCGACAGCTCCACCCACGAGATCGTCCACCTCGACGCCCTCCTCTCCGAGCTCGACGCCGACCCCTCGGCCTTCCCCGAGGTCCCTGCCCACACGGAGGAGACCAGCTCGGCCGGCGCCGACGGCGAGCGCAGCGACGAGAGCGAGAGCAGCGACGAGAGCGAGAGCAGCGACGAGAGCGAGAGCAGCGACGAGAGCGAGAG
>CAYQYG010000053.1:17039-18109 GCA_964421485.1 uncultured Polyangiaceae bacterium
CAGCGACGGCGGAGACGACAGCGACGACGACGAGGACGACGACAGCAGCGACGGCGACGAGGACGACGACGAGGACGACGCCCGTCGCAGGAAGCGCCCCGAGGAGCTGGCCGTCCCGCCCGCGCCGGGCCGGGTCGGCGTGCTCCACGTCGGCCGGAAGTGCCCTGTCCCGGCCGAGCGCGCCCCGCGCATCCCCAGGGAGGTGAAGGACCAGCTCGGCGCGAGGGATCTCCACCAGACGGCCGACGGCCGCCTCCTCTGCGGCTGGAAGAAGGAGGGCAAGCGGTCGCACCGCTTCGTCGCGCTCCTCGACGGTCGCCTCCTCGCCACCGATCTCACCGCGAAATCGGCGTCCTCCATCCATCTCATCGAGACGGCCCCTGACCTCCGCCGCGTCCTCGTCCCCACCGACGACGACTCCAAGGTCTGGAGCGTCACCCTCCCGGACGGCAGATCGACGCTGATCCACGATTTCACGTCCCCGGAGGGCGACGGCGAGATCTACTCCCTGGTCCACCTGGCCCACGACCGCGTCCTCGCCGCGACCTACTCCGAGGCGTTGATCTTCTCCCTGGCCTCCGGCTCCCCCGTCATCGAGGCCCGCGGCGCCCTCGACGTCCGGGAGATCCACCGCGCGTACGAACCCCGCGCCGTGGTCCTGGAGGTCGGCGACGACCCCCCTCTCCGGGTCTGGGCGGTCCTGCAGGACGGTCTCCGCGAGCTGGCCCGCTTCGACCTCCCCGTGAGCTCCCTGGAGCCCCGCCGCGACCGCTTCTTCGTTCGCTCCACGAATTCGGCCTGGTACGAGCTGGTCAACCTCGAAGACGCCCTCTCGGCCGCCTGCCACGACACCGCAGCGACCCAGTTCCCCCGCGTCGAGCTGCGCCCCGCAGCCCCTCCGCCCGAGGAGGACGAAGACGACGAAGAGGAGGAATCCGAGTCCGATGACGATTCCGATTCCGAGTCCGATGACGATTCCGAGTCCGATGACGATTCCGGGTCCGATGACGATTCCGAGTCCGATGACGATTCCGAGTCCGATGACGATTCCGAGTCCGATGACGATTCCG
>CAYQYG010000053.1:18209-20439 GCA_964421485.1 uncultured Polyangiaceae bacterium
GAGTCCGATGACGATTCCGAGTCCGATGACGATTCCGAGTCCGATGACGATTCCGAGTCCGATGACGATTCCGGGTCCGATGACGATGACGACGATTCGGACGAAGGCGATCCGGAGGACGACGAATAACACGATGATCATGCCCCTCTCACCTGGCGGGAGGTCGATCTTCCGCGCGTGGCCTCGTCGTCCGGGGCCGCTCGCCTGCTGATCTCCGGCGCGTGCCCTGGTAGAGTGGTCGGATGATGGTGGACGACGAGGAGCTGGCGCGGCAGCGGATCGGGACGCGGATAGGGACGTGGACGCTGGAGCGGGTGCTCGGGATCGGCGGGATGGCGAGCGTGTTCCTGGGCCGCCGCGACGACGGCGTCGTGGCGGCCGTGAAGGTGCTGCACGCGTATCTCGCGCGCATCGACGAGCTCCGGAAGCGGTTCCTGCGGGAGGGGCCTATCGGGAGCGCGCTGGCCGCGGTGGGGCCGCTCTGCGAGGGGCTGCCGCAGGTGCTGGAGTCGGGGGTGACCGAGGAGGGCGCGGCGTACCTCGCGATGGAGGTGCTCGACGGCGAGACGCTGTTCGACAGAATGGCGCGAGTCGGGACGCTGCCCGTGGGGGAGGTGATCGAGATCGCGGACAAGGTGCTCGCGGTGCTGATGGTGGCGCACGCGCACGGGGTGGTGCACCGGGACATCAAGCCGGAGAACGTGCACCTCGGCCGTGACGGGCGGGTGAAGGTGCTCGATTTCGGGATCGCGCGCGTGAAGGACGCGCTGATGGAGGGTATCGCGGAGCTGCCGGAGAAGACGGCGACGAAGACCGGCGTGGCGCTCGGGAGCTGCGAGTACATGGCGCCGGAGCAGGCCATCGGCCTCGTGCACGAGATCGACGGGCGGACCGACCTGTTCGGGCTCGGCGCGACGATGTTCCGGCTCCTCTCGGGCCGGTGCATCCACGGGGACCTCACGGACGCGCGGCTCGTCATCGCGGCGGCCACCGAGAAGGCGCCGCCGCTCGCCGCGGTGGCGCCCGCCGCGCCGCCCGAGGTCTGCGCGGTCGTGGACCGGGCGCTCGCGTTCGCGAAGCCGGATCGGTACCCGGACGCGGCGACCATGCGCGCGGACGTGCGCGCGCTGCGCCGCAGGCTGCCCGGTCGATAGCGGGGGCGGTCAGATCATCGGGGGGACGATCTGGAGGGCGGCGGCGGCGGCGGCGGCCGAGGCGAGGGGGATGGTGAAGTTGTCGTCGAGGCGCGTGGAGAAGAGCTCGGCGAGGGCGCCGGCGGCGGCGCCGGCGAGGCCGATCGCCAGCATCGAGCTCATGGCGAAGGAATGGAAGGCGGTGAGCTGGGCGAGGGCGGCGAGGGCCCCTGCCGCGAAGAAGGCGAGGGTGCCCTCGAGGGACCGGCGGGCGCGGAGGCGGATGCGCCCGTAGCGCCGGCCGATGAAGCCGGCGGCGGGGTCGGCGATGGCGAGGACGATGACGCCGATCTCGGCGGCGGGGCGAGGGGCGACGGCCGCGAGGACCACGAGGGCGGTCATGTACCAGGTGGAAGAGTTGACCCGGTGGCGCTCGTGGGCATGCGCGATGGGCCGGAAGATGCGCATCAGGCGGTCGTTGAGCGCCGGGCTGTAGCGCCGGAGCGTCTCGAGGGTCCAGGCCGTGCCGGCGAAGGCCGCGCTGGCGGCGATGAGCCAGGGGCGGGAGGGCAAGAGCCGCAGCAGCGCGAGGGCAAAGGCGCCCGAGGCGAGGTGGAAGAGGCTGCGGGTGGCGTTCGCCGGGCGGGCCGCGGACTGGGGGGCCAGGATGCCGTCAAACGGGAGCGCGGAGAGCTCGAGCGCGGGCTTCGACACGAGGGCAGGCCATACCGCCGGCCGGGAGCGGGAAGTATCAGGACTCTGTCATAATCTCGGGGGCGGGGATGCCGCGGCGCGTCGGGCACAGGTCGAGGGGAGCCCCTGCGGCTCACCCGGCGCGGGATCCGCCAATGGGGCCGCTCACCCCTCTTGACATCCGTCTTGATCTGGTGCTTCCGCCTAGGCCTGCTCGCCGGAGCTGGTCTCCGCGGCGACGGCCGGGGCCGCGCTCGTATCGGTCGCCGGCGCCTTCGCCTCGGGCGCCTTCTTCGCCGCCTTCCTCGCGGCGGGCGTCCTGGCGGCCTTTGCGGGCGCCTTCGCCGCCGCCTTTGCGGGCGCCTTCGCGGCCTTTGCGGGCGCCTTCGCGGCCTTTGCGGGCG
>CAYQYG010000053.1:20539-28596 GCA_964421485.1 uncultured Polyangiaceae bacterium
TTGCGGGCGCCTTCGCGGCCTTTGCGGGCGCCTTCGCGGCCTTTGCGGGCGCCTTTGCAGCCGCCTTGGCCGGCTCCTTCGCGGTCTTCGCGGGCGTCTTCGCCGCCGCTTTCGCGGGTGCCTTCGCCGCCTTCGTTGCGCCCGTGGTCGCTGCCTTGCCCGTGCATCTGGACATCATCGGCTCCTCCTCGCGCACCGCCGCCCGGGCGGCGCGGCGAGATCGATAGTACCTGTGTCGCGACGTCCTCGCGAGCGTCAACGTGCGCTGTCGCAAGCGCGAGCCCTCGTCGCCGCCGCCGGGGCGGCGGCCCGACGGGCCGCGGCGGGTCCCCCCACGCCGCCGGCGCTCCGGGCGTCGGTCGCCCTCGACCCCCTGCGCCCCGACCCCTGGCACTGCAACGCGCGCGCCCGGGAGGGCGCGCGGAGACCCAGCGCGGCGGTCGAGATCGCCTCCCCGAGCGGACCTGTTGACGTCCGCGGCGCGCCCGTGCACTGTCCGGCGCCGGGCACCGGGAGGCCGGGATCGATGGATGGATCGGACAGCGGCATCATCGGAGGCATTGCCGCAGGCGTCGGCGTCGCGATAGCGATGTACATCACGAGCCGTCGGAACCGGAAGATCGGCGTCACGATCGAGCCCGTGCTGCGCGAGCGCGGCCCGATGACCCTCCCCGCCCTGGCCGAGGCGCTCGGAATGGGCGGCTTCTATGCCCGGGGCAAGGTGGTCCTCGCCCTGAACGACCTCATCAATGCTGGCAAGGTCGAGGTGATCCCTGCCCCCGAGGGCACCCCGCAGCTCCAGAAGGTCAATCACGTCCAGTACCGCTGGCGCGCCTGATCCCCTCCGCCGTGGAGCCGGAGCGCCTCAGGGCGCGTCCGTCGGATCCCAGCCTGTCACGAGCCCCTCGTCGAGCCCGTCCAGCATCCGCATCTGCTCGGCCCCGATCTCGAAATCGAACACCGCAGCGTTCTCCTCGATCCGCGCCCGCCGCGTCGATTTCGGCAGCGCCACGAGCCCGTGCTGCAGCGCCCACCGGATCAGCACCTGGGCCGGCGTCCGTCCGAGCGCCTCCGCGACCGCGATCACGGCCGGGTGCCCGAGCCGCTCCCCCCTGGTGAGCGGCGAGTACGCCTCCAGGACGATCCCCAGCGCCCTGCAATGCTCCACGAGCTCGCCCCGCCGGCAGAACGGGCTGAGCTCGACCTGGTTCACCGCCGGCAGCACCGGCGACGACGACTGCAGCTCATCGAGGTGCCGGATCATGTAATTGCTCACCCCGATCGACCTGCAGAGCCCCTCTTCCTGGAGCTTCACCAGCGCCCGCCACGACTCCTTGCGGCGCTCCGGCACGGGCCAGTGGATGAGATACAGGTCCACGTACGACAGCCCCAGGCGAGACAGGCTCCCGCGGCATGCCCTGATCGCGCTCTCGTACCCGTGGTCGCTGTTCCAGAGCTTCGTCGTGACGAAGATCTCCTCGCGCGGCACGCCGCACTCGGCGATGGCCTTCCCCACGTCGTCCTCGTTCCCGTAGATGCGCGCCGTATCGATGTGGCGATACCCGATCTCCAGCGCTGCCCGCACGGCCGCGCGCGTCTCGCCGCCTGATCGGGCCTGGAACACCCCGAGCCCCAGCCGCGGGATGGCTCGTCCGTCGCGGAGCGGGAGGGCAGGGGAGAGGTTCGGCGTCCTGGTCATGCCCTCATCCTACTACCAGCCTCCCCGGCCCGGAAGCGCCTCCTCAGCCGCCCTCCGGCCGGGCCCGATCGAAGTCCCTCCTGAGCAGCCCGTAGAACGCGGAATCGAGGAAGCGCCCCTCGTGATACCAGTTCTCGCGCACGAGCGCCTCCTGGACGAAGCCGAGCTTCTCGAGCACCCGCCGCGAGCCCTTGTTCTCCGGATCCGTGTTGGCCTCGACGCGGTGCAGCCCCATCGCGTCGAATCCATATCTCAGCACCACCCCGAGCGCCTCGGTCATGAGCCCGCTCCCCCAGCGCTCCGGCGCGAGGTCATACCCGATCTCGGCCCAGCGGTGCTCCTGGTTCCACCGCCAGAACCCCGCCGTCCCCGCGAGCTCCCCGCCGTCCCGCAGCGACAGCCCCCACCGGACGGAGGTGCCCTCGCGGATCCCGCTCGCCACGAGCTCGAGCCGCTCCTTCACCTGCTCCACCGTCAAGGTTGCTCGTCCCAGATACCGGACGACGCGCGGATCCTGCTGGATGCGCACGACCACATCGAGGTCCCCGGGCACGAGCTCGCGCAGCACGAGCCGCGGCGTCTCCAGGGTAGGGAAGGGATCGAACCGGCTCATGACCTGCCGAGGAGACGCCGACCGGGCGCTGCCGTCAATCCAGGTGCGGAGCGCATGCGGCCCCCCGCCCGCGCGCCTGGGCAACGCCGCCCCCCCGGAGGTGTGCCCTGCCGCCCCGGCGAGGCCGACCAGCCCCCCCCGAAGGCGGCGACCGGCGGGGCCCGCGTGGCCGCACGGCCGCGCCGGGGTTCTCCCCCGAGCAGGGCAGGCCCTACGGCGCCCGGATCTCGCGGGCGGGCGTTCGCTGCCGGGCCGCGCCGGCCGCCTCGCCGGGGGTGCTGGAGGGGCTTGACAACGCGCGCGGCTTGGGTAACCTGCCGCCCTCCCTGCACGGGTAGGCCACCTTAGCTCAGTGGTAGAGCAACGGTTTCGTAAACCGTAGGTCTCGAGTTCAAATCTCGAAGGTGGCTCAATACTTAGACGACTTGCCTACCTCGCCCCGGAAGCCGTTGCCAAACTGTTGCCAGAAAGCCTGCGGGCAGCCGCCGCTGGCGGCGCAGCTCCCAGGCTCGTGGTTCAGCGCATCCATGGGAAGCATCGGCACTGCGAGATGCGCCGGGCGCCTCCTCGCCGGTGGACTCGGGCGCGGCGAGCTCCACGGCGCCAGTGGACGCCGTCGGGCTCCTGGCGTTTGACACCGGCTCAGCCCGGAGCAGCGCGACCTTCAACGCCGCCCTGGCGTGCGCGGGGGGCGGACGTGGCGAGACCAACGCATGAACCGTAATCGCTGTCAAGAGCATGCCGGCGGCGGCGTCCTATACGAGACGCGTCAGGGTCATCGCGCAGAAGTCGAGCGCCCGGCGGCTTGGCGCAATGCACCGCGCGCCAATCGACAGGGCTCATTTCGACCAGATCGACACCGACCGGCGGATGAAGAGGCGCGCCCGTCCTGCAAAGGCGCTCCCGCCACGCTTCCTTGAGCGCCGCCATCCCTCGGGCTCGCCGCTTGTAGGCCGTCGAGACCGGGATCCCGATCCGCTGGGCGATCTCCACCATCGGGATGCCGTCGATGTCGTGCGCGACCAGCACGGCCCTGGCGTTGACGTCGAGCACGTACAGGAGCTCGAGCAGGAGGCGGTGCTCCTCGTCGCTCTCCACCTGCTCGTGGGGCCCCTGACTGCGGTCGAGCGCGCGGGCGGGGTCGGCCGTGAGCTCCTCGCGCCTGTGGAACGCGCGCTCGTGGTAGTGGCTTGCGACGTGCACGGTGATCCTGTTGAGCCAGCGCTCGGGGCGAGCGCGGGCCGGGTCGTAGACGTGGAAGCTCCGATGGGCGGCAAGGAAGACCTCTTGACGGAGATCATGGCGATCCCGTGCAGAAACGCCCAGCCGCCTGAGCCAGCGCCACACGCACTTGAACGTCTTCTGCCGAAAGAGGAAGGTGAAGGCCCGCTCTCTGTCGAGCGGGCCCCTCGTGCCCGGCTTCTCGTGAGGTTTTTGCATAGGGATCCCTTCTCCTGAGCCGAAAGGCGGAGCTCATGGGCGCGCAAACGCCCCGCGCTTCCATCGGCGCGCCGGGCGTGATCGCTCCTGTTGGGTTTCGAGCCGGCGCGTGCCGGCGACGGCTAATGCAGTACGGGCGATCGCAGGAGCGCGTCGCGCTCGTCCGCGAGCTGGCCCTTCGGGAACTCGCGCAAGTGCTGCTCGAGCAGGCTTCGCGCTTCACCGACCAGCCCGACCCGCAGCGCCACCCGCGCCTGGCCTATCAGGTCGTCCTCGACCGGGCTGTATGACCCTCGCCGGCCTGCCCGGCGGGCGGGTTGCACCGGCGCCCTCGCGTTCGCGGTGCCGTTCTGCACCGGGGTCGCGGCGCGCACCCTGGCCGTCGGGATTGGGGCAGGCATCTCGCGAGCTTCCATCGGCGGCGCCGAGACATGCGGCACGACCAGCCCCGAGGACGCGAATCCGGCCAGATGATCGCGTGGCCACCAGGCCGCGACGCAGCCGCCGATCAGCAGGGCGGCCGCCGCGACGATCACCGGCCGACCGGCGCCGAACCGGCGAAGTGTCTCGATGCATCGCCGGAGCATCGCTCGGAGCTCCAGGGCGGCGAGCGCCGGCCAGAAGGGTGCAATGGCGAGCTCGCCGCGCCCCTTCTGCGCCGCCTGCCATCGCTTCGCGGCCCTGCACATGTCCTTCCGCGCGAGCTCCAGCCGCTTCCGGACGGTGCTGGCCGGGATTCCATGCGTGGCCGCCAGATCCGCGATCGGGACCTCGCCCAGCGCGTGCTCGGCAAAAATGGCGCGCCTCGACTCGTGGATCTGCTCGAGCAGGAACCGGAGCACCTCCAGCTGCTCACGGCGCTCGGCGCTGTCCTCCGGACCGGGGCGCTCATCCTCGACATCGTCTTGTGGCTCGTCGTACGTCACGAGCACCTCGGGAGCGCGTCTGAGATTTCGGAGATGCTGGCGAGCCTGGTTTCGGGCAATCTCGATCACCCAGGCAAGCACATTGCCGGTCGGATCGATCTGATCGCGCTTGGCCCAGGCCACCTCGAGGGTCTTCTGGATCACGTCCTCGATGTCGCCGGCGTCTACCCCGGCCTGGGCCACGACCCCGCGGAGGTGCCGCGAGCTCCGGAAGATGTCCTCGAGCCTCACCTATGGATGTATGCTTCGGACGACCACGACGACGCCCGAAATCGACATGGGCCGCGAAGATTTGTCGCACCCTGTCCCACCTCCTTCGGGTCTGCTTCCCCGCGAGATAGAGTGGTTGCGATTGTCGCGTCCACCCAAGTAGAGTGGGCGCCCATGCGACGATACCTGACCGGCCTGCTGGTCCCTCTCGCGCTCCTCATCATCGGAGCGAAACCGGCGGGCGCGGAAGAACGACCGGCCTCGACTGTGGAGCAGGCGAATCAGAGTGTGACTGCGCACATGCGCCGCGCACGTGCCGCGCGTGACGCGCGCCGATGGGCCGAGGCGGAGAGCGCATTCCGTGCTGCCCTGGTGGCAGCCGACCCGACGCTCGTCCCACCCGCTCAGCGTGCGGAGATTATCGGCGAGATAGGCCTTTGCGAGCTGACCAGTCGCAGGTATCGAGACGCCGCCGAGCATCTGGCCGAGGCCCTCGTGGAGCGAGCGGCGCTGACGCCTGGGCTTCGCGATCGATTCGAGGAGGGGCGCCGCGAAGCTGAAGAGCACGTCGTCCGTGTCTACGTCGCGGTGAAGCCGCCCGACGGCCAGCTCTTCGTCGACGGCAAGCCCGTCACGCCGAACGCCGCCACGCACGTGATCTTCGTCGACCCCGGCAGCCACGTCTTCCGAGCGCGGTTCGTCGGTCTCGGCGACTCGGTCCAGACGCTCGAGGCGGCGGCCGGTCAGAAGCGCGATGTCTTCCTGACGCTCGAGCGCTCCGAGGTGCAGTCGCCCGCGCCGCATTCCGGCTGGCAGCCCACCGACGCCGGGGAGGGCGTTGGACCCGCCCTGCGCACCGCGGGCATCGCCCTCGGCGTGACCACCGCGCTCGTGGGCGTGACGTCGCTGATCTGGGCCGCGGACGTCGACGGCGAGCTCCGTGACACCCGGAAGCAGATTGGCCTGGGCAGCCATGGCTGCTGGGGGCCCGATGCGCCGGATGAATGCAAGGCGCTGCATGCCGATTTCGAACGGCGCAAGGCGCTCACGAGGATCGGCCTCGTGAGCCTGACCGCGACCGGTGTGATCGCGATCGCGACGGGGGTCTCCTTCGCGCTGGCGGATCCCGCGCCGGCGTCGCGACGGGGCGCCCGGATAGATGTCTTGCTCGGACAGGAGAACGGATTGGTGCTTCATGGCGTCTGGTGACGGTGTGCGAATGTTGAACGTGAAATCGATAGCTCGGCGGGCCTCGAGCGGGGCGCTCTTCTTCATCCTCGGATGTGGCACCGCCGCGACCGTATGCGGGTGCTATGACGAGGGCTGCTCGCAGGACGCGACCTGCAAGCCGCCGGTCTGCGACGAGCCCAGCGCCGGGCCCACGACGGACGCTTGTGGTATCCACGTGAGCTCGAGCCTCGGCGACGACGCCAACCCGGGCACCCGGGCGGCGCCGGTGCGCACGATGAAGCGGGCGATCTCCCTCGCGAGGACGGGGCCGCCGCGCGTGTACGCGTGCGCCGAGGTCTTCGCCGAGGCGGTCACCGTCCCCTCGGGCGTGGGGATCTGGGGGGGCCTCGACTGTGCGAATGAATGGATCTATCTCGGAGGCGACGATCGCACCGTGCTCGCGCCCGAGCCCAACCTCATCCCGTTGCAGGTCGAGGAGGGCGCAACGGGCGGCATCTCCACGCTCGCCGACCTGCGGCTCGAGGCCGCCGACGCGACTGTGCCGAGCGGCTCCTCGATCGCGATGCTCGTCCTCAACAGCGGGGTGGTGGAGCTCCGCCGCAGCGAGCTGATCGCGGGCAACGGTGCGGACGGCGAACCCGGGGCACGCGGCGGCGAGGAGCCCGCCAAGAGCGGAGCCCCCGGGAGCTCGGGGAACCCCGCGTGCTCAGCGGATCTTGTCCCGGGGGCCCAGCCGGTCACCACCGTGTGCGACGACGGCCAGACCATCGGTGCCAAGGGCGGCGACGGCGCCATCGTGAGCGGCTCCAGCGGCAACGATGGCCAGCCCGCGCCGGCGGACAACCTCGACGGCTGGGGGCTTGGCGGAGCCGGCGAGAACGGTGCCGTCCAGTGCCACAGCGGCCAGGATGGACTGAACGGCGCAGACGGCACCGACGGCGCCGGTGCCGTGAACCCGGGTCGCATCGACCAGGAAGGCTGGTTCGGTGTTCGTGGCAAGGACGGCGAGAACGGGCGTCGTGGTCAGGGCGGCGGCGGCGGCGGCGGCTCACGCGGCGGCTCGCTCTTCTGCGGGCCCGGCGCCACCCCGAAGGGCGGTGCCAGCGGCGGCTCCGGCGGCAGCGGCGGCTGCGGGGGCAGGGGAGGCCAAGGCGGAGGCTACGGTGGCGCCAGCATCGGCCTGCTCACGCTCAGCGGCGACGTGAGCGTCATCTCGACGTCCATCCACACCGGCAACGGCGGGGATGGCGGCAACGGCGGCCTCGCGCAGTTCGGCGGATCCCAGGGCCCGCCCGGGGTCGGCGGGTTGAGCGCGGGCGGCTCTCACGCCGGATGCTCAGGCGGCTGGGGCGGTCAGGGCGGCAACGGTGGGTATGGCGGCGGCGGCCTCGGGGGGGCGTCGATCGGCGTCGCGCACCTCGTCGGCCAGCCGGCCGCGCTCCACGACTCGGCCGTCAAGACCGGCATGCCCGGCAAGGGCGGCCTGGGCGGCAACGAGAGCATCCCCGGGAGCAACGGGGAAGACGGTATCCGAGGCGACACAGTGGCGTTTCCGCAGTAGCACCTCCGGGCGGTGCCCCGGCCTCCGGGGCCGCCGGTCCACCGGTGGTGGCGGCCTCCGCGGGGTCGGCACCGGACGCGGTGGCCGCCACGGGACGGGGCTCGGCGCCGCGGCACCGGACCTGGCTCCCGCGGAGGCGCCCGACTGCGGTGCGCCGCCGCGCGGAGGGCTCTCGTTCGGGTCTCCTCGGCGGATGACGCGAGCGTGGGGTCATGTCCACGGGGTCGGCGTCGCCCCGAGTGACTCACGACCCTCAATTATCCGCAGCCCTCCGATTCCGGACCGAAATCGACATGACCCCTGAACTTTTCTGCCCAGAGGCCAGAAAACTGTTGCGCCCCTCACCGATTCGTCGGCATCATGGTGTTACCGACCAGGCTCAATGCGGCCTATGGCTCCCTTCCCAGTCAAGCTCCG
>CAYQYG010000054.1:0-19020 GCA_964421485.1 uncultured Polyangiaceae bacterium
CGCGCGCCAGCGCGCTGCGCCCCCGAACCCCCCGGGCCCCTGTCGTGGCCCGCCTCCGACCCGGCCCCTCCGGTGAGGACCCTCCCGCTCCCCGGGGCCTCCTGCCGGATGAAAGGGCGAGATCCCCGGCGGGATTTCTGGCTGCTCAGAGCCGAGGAGGCGGCGGAGGCGACGGGCCGGCGGGGGGTTGCGGGCCGGCGGGGGGCACGGCCGCGGGGACGCCGGGCGCGGCCGCGGGCAGCGCCTCGGCGCCGCCGTACACGTCGCGGTTCAGATCGTTGAGCGTGTCGGTCAGGCGCTGCTTCTCGTCGCCGGTGATGCCGCCCGGGGTGTTCTTCTCGATCGCGGCGGCGAGGCCGAGCCAGTGCCGCGCGTTGTCGCGGAACGCCTGGCGCGGGTCGGCGACGCCCGTGCCCTGAGGCGCGAGCTCGGCGAGACGGAAATCCGTCATGCCGCGGAGGTACGCGTACTGCGCCTGCTCCGCAGGAGAGTACGAGTCCATGTCGTGCTCGAGCACGCGGAACAGCGCGAGGGCCTGCTCGTACCGGTTGGCCTGGTAATGGAGGCGCGCTCGCTCGAGATCCTGCGCGTACGTCGCGCAGCTCGTCGCCCCGAGGGCGGAGGCGCAGAAGAGGAGAACCCAGGGGACCTGGCGCCGCATGGGCGGAGGGTATCTCCCGCGTCGCGACGCGATCAAGCGGCAAAGGAGGTCCGCGGCGCGCTCGAGGTCCGCGGCGCGCTCGACAGGCAGGGAGCGAGAGGGGAGGTCCGCGCCGGGGGCGAACGTTGACCGCGAGGGGCTCGGGGGCGTAGCGTGGCAGGGGCGGGGCTCGGGGCGCAGGGCGCCGCCAGGCAACCCGGAGCCCCGCACCTCAAGCGAGGTGGCGTCGACCTCACCGCGAGGGCCGGCTCCCCCGGTCCGCCCCCGAGCCCGGCCCTTCGACAGCGCCGCCGATCGTGTCAGGATCGGCCCCAGGGGCGAGGCGGACGGAACTCAGAAGGATTTCGGTATGGTGGAGCGCGCGCCGGCGGGGCTGATGGAGGAAGGGGCCGTGGAGCAGCCCCCCGAGGAGGCCCTCCCGCGCCAGTTCGGCAAGTACACGCTCATGCGCCGGCTCGCGGCCGGGGGCATGGCGGAGCTCTTCCTCGCGCTCCACCGCGCGGTCGCCGGCTTCGAGAAGCTGGTCGTCATCAAGCGGATCCTGCCCTCGATGAACAAGGACCAGGCGTTCATCGACATGCTCCTGCACGAGGCGCGGATCGCCGCGACCCTCTCGCACCCGAACATCGTCCAGATCTTCGACGTCGGGCAGCTCGAGGGGAAGTACTTCATCGCGATGGAGCACATCCACGGCGAGGACATCCGGTCCATCGTCCGCGCGATGAAGAAGAAGAACGTGGCCGAGTTCCCGCTCGAGCACGCGCTCTCCATCGTGCTCGGCATGTGCGCCGGCCTCGCGTACGCGCACGAGAAGCGCGACCTCGACGGCGCGCTGCTCGACATCGTGCACCGCGACATCTCACCCCAGAACATCGTCGTGACGTTCACGGGCGACGTGAAGATCGTCGATTTCGGCATCGCGAAGAGCGGGACGCAGGTCGGCGAGGACACGAAGGACGGCCAGCTCAAGGGCAAGGTCCCGTACATGTCGCCGGAGCAGGCGGCCGGTGAGCCGATCGACTGGCGGAGCGACATCTTCGCGGTGGGGGTGATGCTCTTCGAGCTCACGACGGCGCGGCGGCTGTTCAAGGGCGCGAGCGAGTACGAGACGCTGAAGCTCATCTGCGAGAAGGAGTATCCGCACCCGATGCAGGTGAAGCCGGGCTACCCGGCGGCGCTCGACCGGATCGTGATGAAGGCCCTCGCGAAGCGGCGCGAGGACCGCTACCAGAGCGCGCGCGAGCTGCAGGGCGATCTCGAGGCCTTCATCCGCGAGGAGCGGATCCCGGTCTCGCAGGTGAGCCTGACGCACTGGATGCAGTCCCTCTTCGAGGAGAAGCTGAACCAGCAGAAGGAGGCGCTGCAGGACATCAAGCAGCTCGCGGACGTCATCGCGGCGCAGCACTCCTCCTCGATGTACGAGGGGACGATCACGAACGGCGCCGGCATGGCGACCGGGAGCGGGATCATCCAGGCGCCGCCGAAGCGGCGCGGGGGGCTGGTCGCCGTCCTGCTCGCCGTGGCGGCCATGGGGCTGGGCGTATTCCTGTACCTGCGGCACGAGGCGGGCCTCCGCGAGGGGGAGGCGCGGGCCCGCGAGGAGGCGGCGCTGGGCCGGCAGCAGCCCGTCGAGGAGGAGGCGAAGGGCTGGATCGAGGTCTCGACCAGGCCCGACGGCTGCGCGATCTGGATCAACGGCGATCTCCGCAAGGAGGTGACGCCGGCCAAGATCGAGAAGCTCCCCCTGGGGCGCGAGCTCGAGGTGAAGCTGACCAAGGACGGGCTGGAGCCGTACCGCGAGACGGTGACGCTCACGGAGGCCGCGCCGTCGAAGTCGATCTCGAAGGAGATGGCGGCCGGGAGCGTGACGGTCGTGCTCAAGGTCACGCCGGCGCCGGCGGTGTGGATCGACGGCAAGCCCTGGAAGGGCAAGGGCGGCCGGATCGAGAACGTGACCGCGCTCGAGGAGCACAAGATCGTGCTCTCGGCGAGCGGCTACGTGGCGAAGACCGTGAGCTTCGTCGCGCAGCCGGGCGAGACGAAGGTGATCGAGGAGCAGCTCCTCAAGCCGGAGCCGGGCGGCGCCGGGACCAGTCAGCCCGCGGGCGGAGGCGCGCAGGGTAAGGTGCGCGTCGGCGCGAAGGGCGGCTTCTGCAACGTGATCGTGAACGGCACGCCGTACGGTCCGACGCCGGTCGAGGCGACGGTGCCGGCAGGCACGGCGAGGATCACCTGCAAGCCCGCCGACGGCCCCGCGCAGTCGCAGGCGGTGAAGGTGAGCGCGGGCGAGACCGCGCGCGTGTCCTTCAAGCTCGACTGAGCAGCCCCGGGCCGCGGCGGTCGCTAGGCGGCCGTCCGGGCGCGGGGGCGGCGGCGATAGCGCAGGCGCGTGACGGGGAGGCCGTCGGCGATCGCGCGGTGCTCGCGCGGGCTGCGCGCCTGGTAAGGGTTCTCGGCGAGCCGCGGGGAGCCGGGGGCGTCGCCGGCGGGCTCGAGATCCGGGTGGGCGGCGATCTGCTCGGCGTACAGCGCGGCGCGCTCCTCGACGTCGGTCTGCACGAAGAGCTCGCCGCCGTCCTCGAGCAGGCGGGCGATCGCGTCGAGCAGGGCGGGGCTCATCACGAGGCGCTTCTCGTGGCGCTTCTTCCACCACGGATCGGGGAAGTGGAGGAAGAAGCGGGCGACCGACGCGTCGGGGCGGAGGCGGGGGAGCGCCTCGCGGGCGTCGGCGTTGAGGACGCGGGCGCGGGGTTCGGGGCGGAGGGCGCCGTCAGGCGACCCGGAGCCCCGAGCGTCAGACAGGGGTTCGGGGCGGAGGGCGCCGTCAGGCGACCCGGAGCCCCGAGCGTCAGACGCAACGCCCAGGCCGCGCTTGCGCAGGCGCTCGTCGACGAGCGCGGCCCATTTGAGGCGGATCTCGAGGCCGAGGAGCCGCGCCTCGGGGGCGGCCTCGGCCCGCTCGAAGAGGAAGCCGCCGCGGCCGGGGCCGATCTCGATCTCGACCGGGCCGGCGCCCGGGAGCACGTCCTCGATCCGGACCTCGCCGCCGTCCGGGAAGCGGGGCGCGGCGGCGTACGGATGGTTCGGTCGCGGCCGGAAGACCATGTCGAACTGGGCTCTAGCAAATGCGGGCCCGCCCGGGGCGCGAAATCTGGCCTCGTCCGCACGAGCGGCGATGCCAAACCGGCGCGGCGCGGTGCTATGCGGTGGGGCCGTGTCGGACCTCCGGGGCGCCCTCGATCGGCTCGCCGCGCGCGTGAAGCCCTACGGGCCCGCGCTGATCGCGAGCGCGTTCCTGGGCACGATCTGCGTGCGCGCGATCCTGGCGGAGGCCGGGCGCCCGGCGCTGCCGCTCGACGACTCGTTCATCCACCTCCAGTACGCCCGGCGGATCGCGGAGGGCGCGCCGCTCACGTACTCGCCGGGCGGCGGTTACACGACGGGCGCGACGAGCCTGCTCTGGCCCGCGCTGCTCGCGCCGTTCCACGCGCTCGGGCTGCGCGGGCTGTCGCTCGCGTACGCGGCGTGGGGGCTCGGCGCGCTCGCGCACGCGGCCGTGGCGGTGGAGGCGGCGCGGCTCGCGCGGCCGCTCGCCGGGCGCGCCGCGGCCGCAGGGGCCGGGGCGATGTGCGCTGCGTTCGGCGCGTTCGCCTGGTTCGCGTGGAGCGGGATGGAGACCGTCGCGCTGGCCTGGATCCTGATGCGCACGGCGCGCGTGGCCGCCGCGTGGATCGAGCCGGACGCGCGGGGCTTGGGGCGGAGGGCGCCGGAGGCGACCCGGAGCCCCGAATGTCAACAGCGCTCGGGGCGGAGGGCGCCGGAGGCGATCCGAGGCCCCGAGTGTCAAGCCGGCGCGCGCACGCGGCGCGGGGCGGCCGAGCTCGCCGTGCTCGGCGTCGCGGCGCCGCTGATCCGACCGGAGGGCGCGATCGCCTCGGTGCTCGCGGCCGCCGCGCTCGCGTGGATCCCACCGGCGCGGGGCGGCGCGGCGAGCGCGCGGCGCCTGGATCCACTCCGGCTGCTCGCGCTCGCGCCGCTCGCGGGGCCGCTGATCATTCCGGCGATGCACCTCGCCTTCGCGGGGCACGCGCGCTCGGCGACCGCGACGGTGAAGTGGCTCTTCGGCAACCCGAGCTACCCGGGGGACACGCTGTGGCAGGCGATCGGGGCGAACGTCCAGCTGCTGCTCACGGACCTGCTCGACGGCGGGCAGTGGACGGCGATCTTCCTGCCGGAGGGGTCGAGCATCCCGCTCTTCCTCGGCGCGATCGCGCTCGTCGTGGCGGCCGCGCGGCGGCGCCGCCCGGTGCACGCGGCGTGCGTGGCCGCGATCGCGCTCGGGACGCTCCTGCCGTGCACGTACCTGAGCTTCCTCTGGAACCGCGTGCGGTACATCTGGCCGTTCGCGCCGGCGTGGTTCGTGATGCTCGCGTGCCTCGCGCGGGAGGCCGGGGATCTCGCGCGCTGCTTCGGGCGCTCCCTCACGTTCGTGACGCCGCTCCTCGCGGGGCTCTTCGCGGGGGCGCTCGCGGCGAAGCTGCCCTGGGCCGTGCGCGACCTCGCGCAGTCGGCGTCCGCGATCGACCGGCAGCAGGTCTGGCTCGGGCAGTGGGCGGCGGAGCACCTGCCCGCGGACGCGATCGTCGGGGTCAGCGACACGGGCGCGATCGCGTACCTCGGCGGGCGGCGCACGTTCGACGTCGTGGGGCTGACGACCGAGGGCGAGGCGCGCTACTGGGTGGCGGGCGCGGGATCGCGCTTCGAGCACTACGAGAAGCTCCCGCCGGGCGGGCGGCCGACGCACTTCATCGTGTACCCGCACTGGATGTCGTGCCCGCCGGTGCTCGGCGAGGAGCTCGCCGAGGCGACCGTCACCGAACAGTCGATCCTCGGCGGCACGACGATGGTGGCGTACGAGGCGCGGTGGGACCTCGCCGGCACGGGCGCGGCGCCGGTGCGCCTCTCACCGGGGGAGCGCGTCCTTGACGACATCGACGTGGCCGACCTCGAGTCCGAGGCGGCGCACGGCTACGAGCTGCTCGGCGGCTTCGATCAGGACAACCAGGCCGTCGCGCTCGATCCGCCGGAGAGCGACGCGCCCGGGTCGCCGGACGACGAGGCGCGGCCGCAGATCGCGGACGGCGGGCGCTTCCGGCGGGCGGGGGATCGCTTCGTCGCGCGGCTCGCGGAGGCGCGCGTCGTCGAGCAGGCGCGCCTCGTCGCGCGCGTCGCCTCGGACGAGGGCGCGGAGCTCGCGGTGTACCTGGACGAGGAGGAGATCGGCGCGATCGAGGTGCCCGCGGGGACCTGGGTGGAGCGCTCGGTCGCGCTGCCGCCGCCGCGGATCGGCCGGGGCGCGGCGATCCGGATCGCCCTCCGCAAGGGCGCGTCTTTCCACGCGTTCCACTACTGGATCACGGGCCGGTAGGGGCGCGCCTACCGCGCCGGCGCGCTCGCGGCCGCGGCGGCCTCCGCGGCTGCGGCGGCGCGGGCGATCGCGCCGGCCTCGAGGCGCGCCCGATCGCGCGGGGCGAGCGTCGCGCAGAGCGCGAGGGCCGCCACGTAGAGCGCGCCCAGGAGGCCGATCCAGCGGGCCACGCCCAGACCGCCGGAATGCCCCGCGCCGAGCCCCAGGCGCTGCCCGAGCGCCGCCGCGCGGGACGTGATCTCGACGGGCACGATCTGTGCTCGGACCTGCACTGACCCGATCACCAGCACCGCACGATCGCCCTCGCGGAGGGTGATCTCCGCGGGCCCGCAGAGCAGCCGGCCCAGACCGTCGACGCCGTGCATGCGGGCGCGGGCCCTGGGCGGCACGCGGAGCACGAACCGCTCGCCCGTCACCTCGGCGATCGCCGGGGCGTCACCTCCGGGCACGGCCGCGATCGCGCGCGTGACGCCGTCGAACGCACCGCCGAGGTACGCCCGCCCGTCGAGCACATGCCGCACGCCGATCACGTCCCGTCCGCGCAGCGCCACGAGCTCCAGCGCGCGCTTGCCGGGCGGCGCCGCGGCCGGCCTCGTCCAGGCCACGCCCGCGCCCGCCCGCGCGGACCCGTGCGCGGACCGCCTCCTCGCAGCACCCGCCTCTGTCCCCGGTGCCCCGGAACGCCCTTTGTCCATGGTCCGCCCTCCCCTCGCCTCAGCCGCGCGCAGCCCCCGTCCGCCTCTATCTCTCCCGTCCAGGCACGCCCCGTTCCCGGCGCCCTGCGCGCAAAGACGTGGCGCTGCGGGCGGCCTGGTGTAGATCGCGCCCCCGTGAGGAAGCGCGCGCTCGGGAAGACGGGCCTGGAGGTCTCCGAGCTCTCCCTCGGGACGTGGGGGCTCTCCGGCGACGCGTACGGCCCGGTCGTCGAGGCCGAGGTCGATCGCGTGCTCGATCGCGCCCTCGCCGTGGGGATCACGCTGTTCGACACGGCCGACGTCTACGGGCGCGGCGAGATGGAGCGCCGCCTCGGAAAGCGCCTCCAGGGCGCCGGCGCGACGTACGTGGTCACCAAGATCGGCACGGATCTCGAGATCTCCCCGCCTCGGAAGCGCTTCGATCGCCCGCACCTCTTCACGGCCTTCGAGCGCTCCCAGGAGCGGCTCGCGCGGGACGTGGTGGACGGCGTGCTCCTGCACAACCCGCCGATCGCGGCCCTGCGATCCTCGGAGCCCACGGAGCTCCTGAAGGAGCTCAAGAAGCAGGGAAAGATCCGCTTCTGGGGCGTGAGCGCCGGCTCGGCGGACGTCGCCCGCAGCGCGATCCGCGAGGGCGCGGACGTCATCGAGCTGGCCTACAACGTCTTCGTCGCGGGGGACCTGCACGAGGTCGCCGGGGACGTCTCGGAGAGCGGCGCCGGCGTGCTCGCGCGGTCGGTGCTCGCGCACGGCCTGCTCGCCGGGCAGTGGAGCGCCGAGCGCGAGTTCTACCCGGGCGACCACCGGTTCGAGCGGTGGACGCCGGGCGAGCTGCGCACGCGGATCCGCCAGCTCGACGCGCTGCGGCCGCTCGTCTCCGGCCCGGTGGTCTCGCTGCGGGCCGCCGCGCTCCGGTTCGTGCTCTCGAACCAGCTCGTCTCGTCGGCCGTGCTCGGCCCGCGGTCGGTCGCGCAGCTCGATCAGCTCGTCCGCGAGGCCGGCATGCCGCCGTACCTCCGCGACACCGCGCTCGCGGAGCTCTCGACGCGGCTCAAGAAGCTCGGCGTGATGAGCTGATCCATGGCAGGAGCGCGCGAGATCGAGGAGATGCTCCGGATCGCCCGGGCGGCGGCGTCGATCGTGCTCGAGGTGTACGCGACGCCCTTCGAGGTCGAGCTCAAGGGCCCGGGCGATCCGGTCACGCTGGCCGATCGGCGCGCGAACGCGCTGATCTGCCGCGAGCTCGAGCGCTCGTTCCCGGGCGAGGCCATCCTCGCCGAGGAGAGCGTGCCCGAGGACCCCGCCGAGATCGCCGCGCGCGCCGCGCGCGAGCGCGTCTTCTTCGTCGATCCGCTCGACGGCACCCGCGAGTTCGCCGACCGGAACGGCGAGTTCGCGGTGATGATCGGCCTCGCGGAGCGCGGCCGCGCCGCGGCGGGCGTCGTCGTGATCCCGGCGACCGGCGCCGCGCTCGTTGGACGAGGGGGCTCCGGGTCACCTGACGGTGCCCTTCGCCCCATACCCCCCGGCCTCGCCGCCGCGCCGGCCTCCGCGTTCCTCGAGGACGCCGGAGGTGCGCGGCGCCCGCTCCGCACCTCCTCGGTCACCGATCCCTCCCTGGCGACCGCGGTCGTCTCCCGCTCGCACCGGCCGCGCGCCGTCCAGCCCATGCTCGACCGGCTCGGCGTCACGCGCGTCGTCCCGTGCGGCTCGGTCGGCGTGAAGGTCGCCCGCGTGGTCACGGGCGCGGCCGACCTCTACGTGCACTCCGGCCCGGGCGCGAAGCTCTGGGACTCCTGCGCGCCGGAGGCGATCCTGGAGGCCGCGGGCGGCCGCTTCACCGACCTCGCCGGCGATCCCATCACCTACGCGCGCGCGGACCTCGGCCTCTCGAACGGCCTCATCGCGACGAACGGACCGCTCCACGCGAATGTCGTCGCGGCGGCGCGCGCCGCGCTAGCTTAGCCCTGCAATGCGGTCCCACGCGGATATCGTCGTCATCGGGGCGGGCATCATGGGCCTCGCCATCGCCTACAACCTCGCGCGCCACCACGGCGTGACGAACATCGTCGTGGTCGACCGCTCGTACCTGTGCGGCGGCGCCAGCGGGCGCAACGGCGGCGGGGTCCGGGCGCAGTTCTCCAGCGAGGAGAACATCCGCCTCATGCGCGAGAGCATCCGGATCTGCCGCGATTTCGCGCACGAGATGAGGATCAACGTCTGGTTCCGCCAGGGCGGCTACCTCTTCCTCGTCCGGAGCGAGGCGGGTCGGCGCACGCTCGAGAAGAGCGTCGCGATCCAGAACGAGTGCGGCCTCGCCACGCGCATGCTCTCGCCGGCCGAGGCGCGCGAGATCGTGCCCGAGCTCTCGATCGAGGGCGTCGTCGCGGCGAGCTACAACCCCGAGGACGGCGTCGTGTTCCCCTGGCCCTTCGTCTGGGGCTACGCCCAGGGGGCCGAGCGGCTCGGCGTCGAGATCGCGACCAACACCTACGTGAAGGGCTTCCGCACGCGCGGCCCGCGCATCGAGGCGGTCGTCACGGACCGCGGCGAGATCCGCACGAGCCGCGTGGTCAACGCGGCGGGCGCCTGGAGCCCCGAGGTCGCGCGCCTGCTCGGCGTCGAGCTCCCGAACCGCCCGCACCGCCACGAGATCTGCTCGACCGAGCCGCTCAAGCTCTGGCTCAAGCCGCTGGTCGCCGACCTCTCGAACGGCCTCTACTTCTCGCAGTCGATGCGCGGCGAGATCGTCGGCGGCGTGTCGAACGACGACGTCCCCGAGGGGCTCGACATGGGCTCGAGCCACAAGTTCCTCGCGCTCTACGGCCGCGCGCTGCTCCGCGCCTGCCCGGTCCTCGGCCGCGTGAAGGTCCTCCGCCAGTGGGCCGGCTGCTACGACCTCACGCCCGACGCGAACCCGATCGTCGGCGAGGTGGACGAGGTCGAGGGCTTCTTCCAGGCCTCGGGCTTCATGGGCCACGGGTTCATGATGGCCCCCGTGATGGGCAAGCTCATCGCCCAGCGCATCGCGGAGGGCACGGACCTGCCGCTCTTCGAGCGCTGGAGCCTGCGCCGCTTCAAGGAGGGCCGGCTGCTGCAGGAGTCGATGATCATCGGCTGAGCGCGGCGGCGGCGTATATACTCCGCGCCCCCATGGGGCACCTCATCCTCGTCACGGGCTCCTCGAGCGGCATCGGCCTGGCCACGGCGGTCGCCTGCGCGGAGGCCGGCCACCGCGTGATCGCGACCATGCGCAACCTCGGCCGCCGCGGCGCGCTGGAGGCGGCCGCGAAGGCGCGCGGCGCATCGCTCGAGATCGAGCAGCTCGACGTCACCGCGCCCGGCGCGCAGGACAAGATCAAGGAGCTCATCCTCAAGTACGGCCCTATCTACGGCGTGGTGAACAACGCCGGCATCGCGGTCGGCGGGGCCTTCGAGGAGCAGTCGGAGGCGGAGGTCCGCGAGCAGTTCGAGACCAACGTCTTCGGCGTGATGGCCGTCACCCGCGCCGTGCTGCCCGCGATGCGCGCCGCCCGGCGGGGCCGGATCATCAACGTATCGAGCATCTCGGGCCTGGTCGGCCTCCCCGGGGTCAGCGTGTACGCGGCCACCAAGCACGCGGTGGAGGGCTTCAGCGAGGCGCTCCGGTGGGAGGTGGAGCCGTTCGGGATCGACGTCTGCCTGATCGAGCCGGGCACCCACCGGACGCCGATCTTCTTCGAGAACCAGCGCCGCGCCGCGGGGGCCGGCGCGACGTCGCAGCGCAACCCGGGCGCCCACGCGGCCGGGCGCGGCTCCCGCCCGCCGCCCGAGGGGCCGTACACCGCCATGACGGCCGCCGTGGAGCGCCGGCTCATGGACGAAGCGGAGAAGGCGCCCCCGCCGGATGCCGTCGCGCAGGCCGTGGTCCGGCTCCTCGACGCGGCCTCGCCCCCCTTCCGGACGCTGGTCGGCCGGGACGCGCGGGCCCTGTACGCGATCCGCCGCGTGGTCCCGGACCGGCTGTTCGCCCTCGGAGTCCGCCGCGTGCTCTCGAGCGGCTCCGCCTGACATCCGGGGCTCCGGGTCACCTTTCGGCGCCTTCTGCCCGAGCCTCCGGAGCGCCCTGGACGGCCGGCGGTCGCCGATGCCGCCCCTGACGCCTTGGTTGCGTTGACACCTCCCGCCTTGCCGAATAGTTTCGGCGCGCAGCGTTTCCTGGCTGGATCGGCGCCGCGCCCTGGTGTCGTGGGGGACCGCTCCAGGCCGCTCTGGCTAATTTTTCCGTTTTCTCGCAGCCCAGGTTACGAAGCTCTTGACCGCCTCGTGGCCTCCCGATCCCATCCCAGCGCGCCCGGCGCGAGGGGCGGGGGCCGGGCGGCGCCTCCAGCGAGGTCTCCCGGAGGAAACCATGTCCCGCTCAGCACGCCGAATTGCGCCGCTCCTTCGATCGCTCCTCCTGGGGGCCGCCGCCGCATCGGCGGTGACCGTCGCCTCGGGGACCATCATCGGCTGCGCCGACGAGAACGAACCCGAGACGCACGTGAAGCGCCTCGACGACCCGGCGACGCTGCCCGGCGCCGTGAACCGGCTCGTCCAGTTCTTCGAGGACGCGATGACGCGTGACAACAAGGAGCGCAACGGTCCGACCGTCAAGCCGCTCCTCGACAAGATCATCGAGCCGATGACGCAGAAATGCGTCGCCGGGGACCTGGACGAGCGCACGAACTCGAAGCTCATCAAGTTCATCTCCGACACGCGCGACCCGCGGGGCGAGGCCTGCCTGGTCAAGGCGCTCAAGGACTACAAGCCCGACTCGACCGAGGAGGACGTGCGCTGGGCCTGCCGCGCGATCGGCGCGATGAAGGCCAAGGCCGCCGCCGCCCCGCTGTACGAGGTCTTCGCGAAGCTCAAGCCGTCGAAGCCGAAGGGCGCCACGATCTACCGCGACGTGCACGACGCGATGGTCGCGATCAACGACCCGAGCTGGGAGGGCCAGCTCATCACGATGGTCGGGCGCCCGATCAACGACCGCAAGGACGTCGCCGTCCTCAAGGACGAGCTCTTCTGGCAGATCACCGCCGCGGAGATCCTCGGCCTGCAGAAGAGCGAGAAGGCCGTCACCCCGCTGCTCAAGATGATCCTCTCCCCGATGAAGGCGGACGCGGCCATGACGGCGATCCTCGCGCTGACGAAGATCGGCAAGCCCTCGATCCAGCCGGCGGTGGCGCTCCTCCAGGGCGACGCCAAGGAGCTCGTCGAGTACTCGAAGGTCGAGAACCTCAAGGCCGCCGGCGACAAGCCGAACGCCGAGGCGAAGAAGGCGGCCGAGACCGCGTACATCAGCACCGCGGCGCTCGTGCTCGCGACGATCGGCCGCCAGGAGTCGGCCCCGCCGCTGCTCGCCGCGCTGGAGAAGTCCGAGGACGTCCCCCGCGCGATCATCGCCCGCGAGATCACCAAGCTGCCCAAGACCCCGGAGACCGTGAAGGCCTTCCAGACGGCCTACGAGAAGACGCCCGTCACGCTCTCGATCCCGCCGGGCATGGGCGCGCGCGAGTCGCTGCTCGAGGCCGCGGGCATGTTCTTCGACGCGAGCTTCACCCCCTGGATCGTGAAGACCGCGCTCGACGCGAAGGGCGAGGAGGGCGACGTGGCCCCGGTCCGCGACGCCTCCATGGCCACCGCGCTCAAGCTCATGACCTCGGAGCAGATCGCCGACGTGGACAAGCTCTTCAACCAGAAGAGCACCGGCGCCGACGGCAAGCCGAGCACCGTCGGGAAGGCCTTCGAGAAGGAGTACAAGCTCGCGAAGGACATGCTCGCGGCCTGCGGCAACAAGGTCGAGTGCTACCTCGCGAAGCTCGCGGAGCCGGCCTCCCAGGCGAAGGAGACGCAGTTCCAGGGCATCAAGGCCGCGTACATGGTCGGCGTCTTCGGCTCGCCGGACGTGCGGCAGCAGCTCATCGACCTGATGCCGAAGCTCACGAACGCGGCCGTCCGCTTCGTCGCCGTCTCCGTGATCGACTACCACTCGCCCAAGGGCGACGCCGCGATCGCCGAGAAGCTGCAGAAGATCGTCGACGAGGCGGAGGAGAAGAAGGACGCGGAGAAGATCTCGGCGAACGCGCCCTTCAAGACGGTCATCTATCGCCTCAACGCGCGGGCCCAGCAGTAACCCCGCTTCCGCTCCTCCGCGCCCCCACCGGCCGCGCGGGGGCCGCTCCCACCGCAACTTGCTAGGCGCTGGCGCCGCGTTCCCCTAGGCTGTCGGCGCCACATGCTGCACCTCGAGGTCACCCAGGGCGCCGCCGCCGGGCGCGCCTTCGAGCTCCAGGGCGAGCTCATCACCCTGGGACGCGCCCCCTCCAACCGCGTCGTCCTCGAGGACTCCCACGTCTCCGGCGAGCACGCGCGCATCGTCTCCACCGGCGAGCGCGTCGTCCTCCAGGACCTCCGCTCGACCAACGGCACGTCGGTCCTGCGCGACGGAGAGCGCGTCGAGCTCGGCGCCGCGAGGCCCTCGCTCGACCTCCGCTCCGGCGACGTCATCCAGCTCGGATCGGGCGAGGCGGTCACCCTGATACGCGTCACGATCCCCGAGGAGGCCGACGACGCGCACGTCGTCTCGCTCCGCCGCCTCGACGAGGTGGAGCCCGCCGCCGCCGAGCTGGAGCGCGACCCCACGACGCTCTCCGCGCTCTACGCCGCCCAGAAGCGGATCGGCGCCGCCTCCGACCTGGACCAGGTGCTCGTCGAGGTCACGGACGCCGTGCTGGCGCTCGTCCCGAGCTCGACGCACGTGACCGTCGTGCTCCGCGACGACGACCAGGAGCCGGACACCGCCGCCGCCGCGTTCGTCCCGGTGCTCACGCGCGTGCGAAAGGACGGCGGCGGCAGCGGCCCGCCCTCGGGCCCGGTGCCCATCACCCGCAGCGTGTACCGCAAGGTCATCAAGGAGCGCGCCGCCGTGCTCGCGGCCGACGCGCCCGCGGACGTGGGCCAGAGCGAGTCGCTGATGGGCGCCTCGATCAAGAGCACCATCGCGGTGCCGCTCTGGAAGGGCGAGGAGATCATCGGCGTCCTCCAGGCCGACAACCGCAGCGCCCCCGGGACGCTCCGCGCCCGCGACGTCGAGGTGCTGCTCGTGCTCGCGTCCAACGCGTCGCTCGCCGTGGCGAACGCCCGGCTGATCAAGCGCCTGGTGCTCGCCGAGGAGCGCCTCCAGAAGGAGAACAGCTTCCTCAAGGGCCGCGAGGAGAAGCGCCGCGGCGGCGGCAAGGACGTCGAGATCATCGGCCGCAGCGAGGCCATGCGGCGCGTGATCCACCAGCTCGACAAGGTCGTCGACACGCGCGTCACGGTGCTGATCGAGGGCGAGACCGGCACCGGCAAGGAGCTCATCGCCGCCGCGGTCCATTACCGCTCGCGGCGCCGCGACAAGCTCTTCGTGGCCCAGAACTGCGCGGCGCTGGCCGAGAGCCTGCTCGAGAGCGAGCTCTTCGGCCACAAGAAGGGCTCCTTCACCGGGGCGACCGACGAGAAGAAGGGGCTGTTCGAGATCGCCGACGGCGGCACGCTCTTCCTCGACGAGATCACCGAGACCCCGATGTCGCTGCAGTCGAAGCTGCTCCGCGCGCTCCAGGAGGGCGAGATCCGCCCCGTCGGCGCGACGAGCTCGAAGCACGTGAACGTGCGCATCGTGGCCGCCACGAACCGGAACCTCGAGGAGGAGGTCGCGCGCGGCCGCTTCCGCGAGGATCTCTATTACCGGCTCAAGGTGTTCCCGATCCGCCTGCCGCCTCTGCGCGAGCGGCGCGAGGACATCTCGCTCCTCGCGGCGCACTTCCTGGAGCGCTACGGCGACGAGATCGGCAAGCCCTGCGGCGGCTTCAGCCAGCAGGCGCTGGAGCTCATGGTGGCCTACAACTGGCCCGGCAACGTCCGCGAGCTGCAGAACGAGGTGCAGCGGCTCGTGATCCAGCTCGAGCCCGGCGCGTTCGCGACGCCCGAGCTCCTGTCACCGCGGATCCGCCAGGTCGAGGGGCTCGTGACGCGGGCGGGGGTGACCAAGGGGACGCTCAAGGAGATGATGGACTCCGTCGAGAAGTTCTTCCTGCTCGAGTCCCTGCGGGACCACCACAATAACAAGACGAACGCGGCTAAATCGCTGGGGATCACGCGCGAAGGGCTGCACAAGAAGCTCAGACAGTACGGGATCTGAGCGCGTTCAAACGATCGCGGCGAGCACGGTGCTCGCGACGGAGACGGCCTCGCCGGTCGCGTGGAGGACGTCCTTCACCGTCGAGATCGTCTTCGCGGTGGCCTTGATCTGGGCGCAGACGGGGGCGAGGCGGGCGGCGTGGGCCTTGATCGGCGCGGTCGCGAGCCTCATGCGGTGCTCGACGATCTCGTTCATGAGCTGCGTGAGCTGCGTGCGGAGCTCGCGGAGCTGCTTCACCTCCTGGCGCTCGTCGTCGGTCGTGGGGCTCGCGTGGAGGAGCCACTCCATCAGAGCGGCGTCATAGGCGCGGAGGGACGCGAGGATGTCGGCCGGGGGCTCGGGCGTGGACATGGGCTCACTCCTTGGACAGGGCGGAGTTCAGGGCCTGGAGCTGGCTGAGCAGCTCGAAGGTCGCGCCGAGGGATTTCTTGAGGTCGAGCTCGTCGCCCCTCTCGCCGGCCTTCACCATCGCGCCGTGCGCGGCGCGGATGCGGGCGAGCACGGCCTTGTAGCCCGCGACGACGGCGCGGGTCGCGGCGATGTCGTCCTCGGTGTCGTTCGCGAAATCGTGGAACAGGAGCAGCGTCGCGGGGGTCGCCGGCAGCTTCGCGCCGTCGAGCTCGCCCCTCACCTCGAGGGCGCGCAGCGTCTCGCGCTGGAAGGACTCGGCGCCCGCGATCTCGTCCTCGAGCGCCTTCACGTAGCCCTCCAGCGCCTCGACGAGCGGCTGCACCAGCGGATCGGCGCGGCGCACGTAGATCTCGACCTGGTCCTCGGTCACGTCGTCGAGCAGGAACGTCGCGAAGCGGCCGACCAGGTTGCCGACCGGCTTCATCGCGGCGGCGGCCTTGTCCGACTCGAGCGCGGCCGCGACCTTGCCCGCGCCCTCGGCCACCGTCGAGAGATCGCTCCCGTCGTACTTCCCGGCCCCGACGAGGCCCTCGAGCGCGGCCGCGTACTGCCGGAGCGCGGCGAGGCCGGCCGTGAAGAGCTTCCCGCTCGCGGCGAGGTCGGCGCAGTGCTCGGCCCAGGTCCGCTCCCTCGTGGCCTTCGCGGTCGCGAACCAGTCGTTCCAGCCGATGGGCGCGGGCGTCTGGAGCACGTCGAGGCGGTTCTGGATGTACGCGAACTGCGCGTGGCGGCGGCAGACACGATCCGCCGTGGCGGGCGCCGCGGCGATCGCGTCCGTGCTCGCCTCCGTGGCGGCGCCGTACGCGGACGCCGCGCGCGTGAAGGGGCCGGGCCCGCACCCCGCCGCCGCGACGGCGGCGATCGCCAGCGCGGTCATGGGCAGGCGCGTCATGCGAGAGGGCATCGTCGGTTCGCTCCGGTAGAGCGGACGAGCTTCACCGAGAACGCCTCCGGCGTCGACTGGGAATGGCTCCGGCGGCGGGGGTGGATCGCACGGGCGTATTGCGCCCAACGCCGGCGGGGGCCAGTCTGCGGCGGTGCTGGGGCGCCTCGCGCGGGAGCTGGAGAAACGAACGGGGTTCGGGGCGCAGGGCGCCGGAGGCGACCCGAAGCCCCGAGCGTCAAGGGCCTACCGGGCCGTGCGCGCCGTGGTGCGGAGCCTCGACGAGCACGGGGCGCTGCGGGCCGCGAGCGCGATGGCGTTCGACGCGTTCCTCAGCCTGATCCCCCTGATCGCGTTCGCCGGCTACGTGCTGAGCCGCATCCACCAGAGCTCGGCGCTGCTCCTCGGCCCCATCATCCGCGCCGCGCCGCCCGACGTGGCGCGCGCGGTCGAGGCCGAGTTCGCCCGCATGTCGCAGTCGAGCGCGGTGGCCCCGATCGGCGTGATCGGCTTCCTCTGGGTCTCGTCCGCGGGCGTCTCGACCGCCATGGGCGTGTTCGAGACGATGTACGGCGCGACGGAGCGCCCCTGGTACGTGCGCCGCGCGATCGCGGCCGGCTGCGTCCTGCTGAGCATCGCGGTGATCCCGGTCGTCGCGGGCCTCGGCGTGCTGATCGGCGCGCTCTCGGGCTCGATCGGCGCCTGGCTCGTGGCGGTGACGCTGCCGGGCGCGCTGCTCGTGCTGTTCGTCGCCGGGTTCTTCCGGATCGCGATCCGCCAGCGCCACGTGGAGCGGCGGCGGATCGTGCCCGGCGCGGTGGTGACGGTGGTGCTCTGGGCGATGGTGTCCGCGGCCTTCTCGCTCTACGTGGCGACCCTGGCCCGCTACGCGACGTTCTACGGGAGCCTGGCCACGACGGCGATCTTCCTGTTCTGGCTGTGGCTGCTCGCGCTGGCCCTGATGGTCGGCGGCGAGGTGAACGCCCGCCTGGAGCGCGAGCGCCGCGGCCTGACGTCGCTCTCCCCGGCCGGCGTCGTCGCCCTGGCCGCGAGCTCCTCGATCCCGAGGCCCCCCGCGCTGCCCGCGGAGGCGCAAGCCGCGGCCGAGCCGGCCCCCGAGGAGAGAGAGGAGCCCAGGAAGCACGCGAAGAGGTCCGACTCGGACACGACGCTCCGCTCGGGGGGGACCCCGTCGGACTCGGCCGAGGCGGTGCTGCGGGCGCGCGCGGCCGCGACGGCCGAAAGGGCCGAAGCGGGCGCGGAGCGCGATTCGAAGAAGGGCGCGGCGACGGACTAGACCCGTCTCCGCCCCAGCACTCCAGGCCTCGAGCGGCCAGGGCGCTCGCTTTGCGCGACCACTCGCAGCTTTTGCGCCACACAAATCTCCTCCGGGGCACGCGCCGGCGCGACGCCGCTCCTGCGCACCGCGTGCGCCGCGGGGCCCGGGATCCACCGCCGGGTGAGCCGGAGCTCTTTCCGGGGACTCGCTCGATTCGTCCCAAACGAGCACGATTTTTGCACGGGCGCACCACGCGCCACGGTCACCACACAGTCCAGGGAGGGTCCGCCCTCCTCACCGCGGGACGGGCGCGTCTCCCATCGAGGTGGGCGCCATGCTCAAAGTCACGTGTGGACAGTGCGGGAAGATGTACCAGATCCCCCTCGAGAAGCTTCACAGGGCGGTCCATCACGCCACGTGCACTCGCTGCGGGAACAGGATCACGATCCAGCGCCCGACGGAGCCTCCGCCCCCCGTGTCCTCCCGCACCGGCGACACGGATCGCCGGAGCAGCCTCACCCCGGCGCCCGAGCTCCACACCCCGTCGTCGGTGCGCCGCGCGCAGCAGTACGAGGGGATGGTGCACGTGCCCGGCTTCACCCTCGAATCCACCTTCGAGCGCCAGCCGGTGGCCATCGCGCCTTTCTACATCGACAGGACGCCGGTGACGAATGCGCAGTATCAAGTGTTCGTCGACGAGACGGGCGCGCGGCCGCCGGCGCAGTGGACCGGCCGGCGCCCGCCTCCGGCCCTGATGGGCCATCCGGTCGTGGACGTGTCCCTGGCCGACGCGCGCGACTACGCGCGCTGGCGGCGGCGGCGCCTGCCGACGGATCTGGAGTGGCAGGCCGCGAGCCGGTGGCCCGACAACCGGCGGTTCCCCTGGGGCGACGAGTGGGATCCGGCCCGCTGCGTGGGCCCGCACAGCGGCGCCACGGGCACCGTCGCGGTCAATGACCGCACCGACGGCGCATCGGCCTGCGGGTGCCTGCACCTCGTCGGCAACGTGTGGGAGTGGACGGAGGCCGATCAGCGGTCCAGGGCGCCCGAGGCCGGCTACAGCTGGGTGTTCGGGGGCTCCTATTGCCACCCCTGCCACGCCAACGGCGCCATCGCGCGCAACTCCGTGTCCAGCTCCAATTCCTATCGCTATCTGGGGTTCCGGTGCGCAGCGGACGTGTGAGCGGCACCGGGTCGGACCTCATCGATCTCGACGAGGTCGATTCCCGTCGGACGCGCGGGCGCGCCGGGCTCATCGTCCTCGACCCTGATGGGCTCGATGGAATCCTCCCGTCGTGGTTGACCGCCCCGCCCAGCCGTCGCGCTCGCAGCGCCCCTGCGGCCTCCGGCTCGCCCGTGACCACGACGATGATGTCCTCCGTGGATGAGGCATCTTCCAGGCCCACGGCGACCGGGCCCGTGGCGACCGGGCGGGCGCCCGCGGTGACGGCGTCCGCGGC
>CAYQYG010000054.1:19120-28526 GCA_964421485.1 uncultured Polyangiaceae bacterium
ACGGCGTCCGCGGCGACCGGGCCCGTGGCGACCGGGCGGGCGCCCGCGGTGACGGGGTCCGTGACGACCGGGCGGGCGCCCGCGGTGACGGCGTCCGCGGCGACGGGGTCCGTGGCGACCGCGCCCGCGGCGACCGCGCCGGTGGCGACCGCGTCCGCGGCGGCGATACCGGCGCCTCCGGTCGCCGCAGCGCCGCAACCGACACCTCCAGGCGCGCTCCAGCCCAGCGCCCCGCCGGCGCGAGGTCGCTCCACGCCCCTCGCCGCGATCCTGGCCGGCGCAGCGCTCCTCGGCGGCGCCGGCCTCGCGTGGTGGCTCTCGGCGCGCTCCCCGTCCGCGCCGCCGGCCGGAGCGCACCTCGGCCCGCCCGCGGTGACCGCCGCGGCGTCCCCTCCGGCCACGGGAGCGACGCGCGCCGCCGCGCTGCCGCCGCCGACCACGCCGCCCACCTCCGAGCCCGCCCCGGCGGCGAGCGCGGCGCCTCCCGTCTCGCCGGCGGCGAGCGTGGATCCCGGGGCGGCCGCGGAGGCCCCTCCGGGCGCCTTCGAGCCCATCCTGTTCGGATACCGCTCCGCTGCGCTCAGCCGCGGATCCGGCGGCGCTCTGCGCGACCTGGCCCGCCGCGCGTCGGCCTGTCCGGGCCGCATCGCCGTCACGGGGCACACGTGCGATATGGGCTCCGCGGCGGCCAATCGCGCCCTCGGCCTGACGCGGGCCGCGCACGTCAAGATGCTGCTCGTCAGCAATGGCATCGACGGCGATCGCATCGTCATCCACTCGGCCGGCGCGCTCGAGCCGGCGGTGCCGAACACCTCGGAGGAGGCGCGCGCCCGGAACAGGCGCGTCACCCTCGCGTGCGAGCCGAAGTCTCACTGAGTCGAGCGAGCGGAGGTCCCATGGGTGTTTATGATGATGCGCAGAGTCAGCTCGTGAAATCGATCGTCGAGGGGCGGAAGACCATCTCCAATCGAGGGACGCTCGGGCCGATGGTGCCCATCCAGCTCTTCCAGGCGCTGCGCATCGTGGGCATGGGGAGCGCGCTGGAGGAGATGGTCGGCGGCGGGGCGCGCACGATCGTGTACCAGTCGGGGCAGCGGCTGGGCGACATCCTGGGCGCCGCGCTGAAGCCGTCCGCCGGCGGCGATCTGGGGAAGTACGTGGGCCTGGTCCACAAGCTGTGCCGCGATCTGCGCATCGGCACGGTGGCCGCGGAGAAGGTGGATCTCGCGACCGGGCTCATCGTCCTGCGCGTCGACGAGTGCGTCTCGTGCGCCGGCATCGAGAACTCCAAGGTGCCCATCTGCCATTTCGAGGCGGGCATGGTCGCCGGCATCGTGCGCACGTTCGTCGACCGGCCCGTGAAGGCGGTGGAGACGAGGTGCCACGCGATCGGCGATGACACGTGCGGCATCGAGGTGAGGATCACCGGGTGACCGAGAGGACGAGAGGAGCGTAGCGAATGAGCAACAAGACTTCGGACGAGATCGACAGGCAGCTCGTTACCCTCACGTCGATCAGGGGCGTCACAGCGGCCGCGATCGTCGACAACGATGGTCTCGTCACCCATATCCGGCGCGACTTCGCGGTCGACGCCGACGCCATGGGCGCGGCGGTGCAGGTCGTCTTCGGCGCCGCCCGCCGCGCGGCCGAGAACGTGAGCCAGGGGCAGTCCAGGCTGGTCATCGTCGAGAACAACGAGGGCGTCATCCTGCTCGCCCCCCTCTCCAACGAGTTCCTGCTCGCGGTCATCGCCGACGGGAGCGTCATGCTCGGCTCGGTGCGGTTCGAGGTGAAGCAGACGATCCCGGTGCTCAACGAGTTCTTCGGCGGCGCCAGCGACACGAGGAGCGGGGCGCAGCGGACACGCTCGGGCCGGTGAGCGAGGGGGGCCCATCGGCGCACCGCGGAAGGGCACGCACGGACGAGGCAAAGCATGCACTGGCTCGCAGAACAGATACGAGAGATCGACGCCATGGCCGAGCAGCACCTCCGCCTGCAGGCCGAGCAGGGCAACAGCGCGACCGCCGTCCGCGCCCGCGAGGGCCTGCTCCGCGCGCTCACCCGGCTCGCGGAGCAGGTCGCGGGGAAGCCCGGCGTGCTCGCCAGCTTCGTGGCGCACGACGGCCTCCTCCTGGCGCGCGGCGGGCACACCGCCGATTTCGATGCGCTGGCGGCCCTCGGCGAGCAGTGCATGCGCACCTGCACGGAGGCGTCGCGCACGCTCTCGCTCGGCCAGGCCCGCCAGGTCGTCATCGTGGGCGCCGAGCGCAAGCTCGCGCTCGTCCCCATAGGCCAGATGGTCCTCGGGATCGTGGGCGCGGAGGCCACCCGTCTGGCCGAATCGCTGGAGCGGTGACGCATGGGCGGGGCGAAGCCACCGGAGCTCGAGATCGGCACGATCATCGACGGGCGCTACCAGATCGAGGGCCTCCTCGGGCGCGGGGGCATGGGGGACGTCTTCCGCGCCAAGCAGGTCACCCTCGACACGCAGGTGGCCATCAAGGTCCTCCAGCGATCCCTCGCCGACGACGAGCTCCAGGTCCAGCGCTTCAGCCGTGAGGCCATGGCGTGCAGCCGGCTCAAGCACCCCAACACGATCCGCGTGATGGACTTCGGGCGGGCGAGCACCGGGCACCTCTACCTCGTCATGGAGCTGCTCGAGGGGCGGACGCTGTCGCGGGTGCTGCGCCGCGAGGCCCCCCTCGATCCGAAGCGCGTGCTGCGGATCGCCCTGCAGGTGACGAAATCGATCAGCGAGGCCCACGAGCTCGGCCTCGTCCACCGCGACCTCAAGCCCCAGAACCTCTTCCTCTGCGACATCCACGGGGAGAGCGACTTCGTGAAGGTGCTCGATTTCGGCATCGCCAAGTTCATGCAGTCGGAGGCCCCGGGCATGACGCTCACGCAGGGGAACCTCATCATCGGCACCCCGCTCTACCTGTCGCCGGAGCAGGCCACGGCGAAGCTCATCACGCCCCGCACCGACCTCTACTCGCTCGGGGTCATCATGTATCACATGCTCTGCGGCGCTCCGCCCTTCCAGTCCGACGCGGCCGTCTCCCTGCTCATGAAGCACATCTCGGAGCAGCCGCCCCCGCTGGAAACGCACCGTCCGGGGCTCGAGATCCCCGACGAGCTGAACGACCTCGTCTTCGAGCTGCTCGAGAAGGATCCCGCGCGGCGGCCCGAGAGCGCGCTCGTGGTCGGCCAGCGGCTGCAGAGGATGCTCTCCACGTCGCTGCGCCCGCCGCAATCCTCTCGTCGCCGCGATTTCGAGGGCGGGGAGCTCGATCAGCTCGCGCTCGACGACGACGACGGCGAGCTCGATCTCAGCGCCTTCGCCGTGAACGACGAGCCCGCGCCGGCGGGACCGCCCGCGGAGGCTCCGCCGGCGGCGGCGAATGGCCCGCTGCCCACCGCGGCCGCGGCGCCGGCGCCGGCGGGTGCGCAGGCGCACGCGCCCGCTGATCGCCTCGATCCGGCGGCGAGCACCGCCCTCCCCGGGCCCGAGGGGTCGCTCTCGGCGCCGCTCGGGCCCGCGAGGCCCGGGCCCCTCGCCGCCCTGCAGCGGTGGCTCTCGGCGCTGATCGCGGCGGCCGCCGGCGCGCTCGGCAAGCTCGTGGCCCGGGCGCTCCGGCGCTGACGGGCGAGGCCGGGGCGCGAGCCGGTCGCTCCGGCGCTCCTCGACCGCCCGGGCCCCTCCGCCTACGCTGCGCCCCGATGGCCACCACGCTCGCCGCCCTCCTCTTCCGGCCCGCCGAGGTCCCGGACGCCGCGCTCTCCCGCGGCTTCGCCGTCGCGCTCGCCGGCTGGGACGTCCCCGCGCCGCGCCTCACCCTGGCCGCCCTGCCCGGCGCGCCCGGCTGGAGCGCCGCGTTCTATTCGAGCGGCCAGAGGCCGGGCGAGGACGAGCTCGAGCACGTCATCGAGCTGTTCGAGGACGAGCTCTCCCCGGCCGTCGGCGTGCTGGACGCCGCCGCCGAGCTCGGCGCCCCCGGCGCCGCCGTCCTCTCGCTCGTCTACTCCGAGGAGCTCGTGCACGACGACGGCTGGAGGATCGACGCCCGCGGCTTCGAGCGCCATTTCGTGCGCGAAGGAGACGAGGGCATCGAGCGCGGCGTCGAGACCCCCGACTCCAGCGAGGTCGCCGGGGTGAAGATCGATTGCCCCGAGGGTGCCTCCGAGGCCGAGGAGCAGGCCGCGGAGGACCGCGCGGTCCGCCCGCACCGCGGCTCCACGTTCCTGTCCGCCGCGCTCGGCACCCCCGCGCTCCCCGCGTTGATGGGCGCCCTGTTCGCGGCCGACCGCCGGCTCGAGGTCCGGCTCGTGGACCCGTCCCCCGGATCGATCGAATCGGAGACCCGCCGCCTGAACCGCGTCCTCGGCCGCGTGGACGGGCGCGGGGCGTCCACGCCCCCGGCGTCCATTGCGGGCGTCAGGACGCCGTCGGTCTACGAGGCCTTCGCGCGGGTCTACGACTGGGCCGATCCGAAGGACCCCGGGGACCTCTATCGCGAGCTGTCGATCGGGGCGATCGAGGGCACGCTCCATTTCATGCGCGATCGCGACCTGGAGGAGCTCAGCGCCGACCCGGGCTGGGCCATTGCGGCGAAGGCCGGCCATTACCCGCTGGCGCGCCTCCTGGGCTCCGCGGTCGGCGGCGCCAGGCCCGGCGGAACGATCGCCATCGGCCCCGACGGCGACCGGCTGTGGCTGCTCCGCCCGGGCGGCGAGCCCAGGATCGCCGGCCCGGCCCTCGGCGAGCTCCTCCGCTACCTCTCCCTCGGCTGGTCGCGCCGCACCGACGCCGAGGAGGACCTCATCGGCGCCCTGATGCTCCGGGCGCGAATACGCCGCGGAGATCTCTAGCGCTATTGCCCCGGGGAGAGGAGAGGAGAGAGGAATCACAGGGAGGCGGGGAGGTCAGAAATTCTGAGAGATGAGGAGAAACCCGGATTTATCGGTTTTTTATCTCTTTTTTCTCTTTTCTCTCTCTCCCCGCCTCCCTGTGATTCCTCTCTCTCCCTCTCTCTTTCTCCCGCCATGATCCCCGGCCAGACGTCTGGCGGGAGGGCGCTGGCCCCGCGCCGGCCCCCGCACGGCCCTCACGCTGGCCATTGTGCGGTGCGCGCGGTCGTGGGACGTTCGGAGCATGGCGGGCGAGGCGGCAGGTCGGCTTCCGGACGCGATCCTCGTGACGGGAGCGACCGGGTTCATCGGGCGGCGGCTCGTGGAGCGGCTGCTGGACGAGGGCGGAGCGTCCAAGGGCTGCTTCGCCGCCACGCGGCCGGGCGGCGCGAGGGCGCTGCCTCCGGGCGCGATCGCCGTGCCCTGGGACCTCCACGAAGAGCTGCCGGCCGCGCGCATGCCCGCGCGGGTCGACGCGGTCGTGCACCTCGCCGCCCCGCGCGATCGGTACGACGAGCGCGCCGAGGCCCTGCCGGGGCTCGTGCGCGTCGCGGTCGACGCGGCCGCGCGGCTCTATGCGTGGGCGCGGACCGCGGGGGTCCGGCACCTCGTGCACGTCTCGACCGTCTCGGTCCTCAGACCGCGCGTCGACGTCGGCGAGCCGCTCTGCGACGACAGCCCGCGCATCGAGCCGCCGTCGCACCCGTACGCCCTCGCGAAGCTCTGGGCCGAGGGCGTCGCCGCCGCGATGCGCGGGCACGTCGAGGCCGTCACGATCGCGCGGCCCGCGAGCGTCTACGGTCCGGGGCAGGGCCAGCGCGGCGGGCTCGCCACGCTCGCGCGCAGGATCGCCGCCGGCGAGGAGATCGAGATCGCCGGCGATGGCGGCCACTCGCTCACGCCGGTGTTCGTCGACGACGTCGTCGAGGCGCTGCTCGACGCGCTCCGCGCACCGCGCGACGCCACCTTCTCGATCGGCGGCCCCGAGGCGCTCTCGGAGCGCCGCATCGCCGAGGACCTCGGCGCGTGGCTCGGGCGCGCGCCGGCGCTGCGCTCCTCCGTCGCCGTCCCGATGATGTTCGGCGTCTCCTCCGCGCGCCTCGACTCCATGCAGCCCCACCGCCTCCGGACCCCGTGGGAGCAGGGCATGCGGAGGACGTGGACCGAGGGCAGCGCGCGCGTGCCCGACAGCCATCAGCCGTAGAGCGGCTCGCCGGAAACCCAGCCGCAGATCCCTGCGCGACGAGCGAGAAATTCGTCGAGAGCGCAGCGGACCGCAGCGGACAGACGCGCGGGCGCGCGGCGCTCGGCACGAGCGGTGAAGGGACCTCCGGGGAGCCAGCCGCTGGCGCTCGTTTGCACGGTCGCCCGGCGCGGTCGGCGCAACAGCGCCGCGGACAGAGCCGGCGGAGGGCGTTCAAGAGTGCAGGCGGAACACGGTGCGAGCGAGGACGGGCGGGGCGGAGCGGCGGCGCCCGCGGACGGGGCCCCGGGGACGGAGCCGGTGGAATCGACGGCGCCCCTGGATCCGGCCCACGCGCCCGATCGGACGACCGGCGCTCCGGGTCGCCTGACGGCGCCCTCCGAGCCGAAGCCGCCGAGCGACGAGGGCATCCGGTTCGTCGGACCCCTGGTCGAGCTCTGCGCGATCGGCCTCTACCGCCCGGCCCTCGACGCGATCTGCGCGGGCGCCCGCGACGTGGAGGATCCGCCGATCGATCGCGCCTACCTCCTCAAGATCCTCACCGAGGAGACGCGCCGCCAGTTCGGGCACCCGCTCCGCCCGCTCGTCGAGCTGGTGCTCAACGCCATCGACGCGACCCGCGGCGAAGCGCGCGACGTGCTCGTCTCCGTGTCCGACGGCGCCGTCGAGGTGCTCGATCGCGGCGAGGGCATGGGCCTCACCACGCTGCTCTCGCGGCTGCTCGTGCCCTTCGCCACGGATCGCAGGGCCGGGGTCGACCTCGGCCGCTTCGGCGTCGGGTTCTTCTCCGTGCTCGGCATCGGGCTCGCGCACCCGCCGAGCTTCTCGCTGCACGTCGCCACGGGCGACGGGCGCGAGGGCTGGTCGCTGCGCGTGATCGCGACCGGCGCCGCGTCGCCCGCCTCGCGCGCCGCGCGCGGCGCGGACGACGCGGCCGCGCTCATGTGCTCGCTGCGGCGCACCGCGCCCCGCGCGGGCACGCGCGTGCGCGTCGGCTCGGCGCTGCTCCTGGCCGATCTCGTGCGCGCGTACCTGCGCGACGCGCTGCACTTCTTCCCGCCCGAGCGCGCGACCGTCCGCGTCGACGGCGTCCCGATCAACGACGGCGACATCATCGAGGGCGGCCGCCGCTTCGAGGAGGTCGCGGCGGGCGCCGGGCCCGGCGGCGCGCCGGCGGTGGCGCGCTTCCACCTCGGCGGCCGGCCGCGCTGCCCGGGCATCGCGGCCGCCACCTACCACGCGGGCGTCAAGGTCGAGGCGTGCCTCGCCGTCCCCGAGCTCGCGCTCATCGACGTCCCGGGCGCCGTCGAGCTCACCGAGGGCCGCGACGCGCTCAAGCCCGGCCCTGCGCTCGACGCGGTCGGCGCCGCCTTCTACCGCCGCGTCATCGAGCTCGCGGCCGCCGCGCGCGAGGGCCGCGCCGCGCGCGATCGCCTCGCCGAGCTCTGCGCCCAGATCGGCGCGCTCATGCTGCAATCCGCGGGCTGGGCCGAGTCCGCCCGCGAGGTCGCGGCCGCCCTGCTCGGCCCGGATCGATACCTCGTCACCCCCGAGCGCCGCGAGGCCCTGCTCGGCTTCCTCGGCGCGGCCGCGGCCGAGCGCATGTTCGTCCCCGAGAGCTTCTGGGCCGAGCGCGGCTGGCAGGCCGTGCTCCCCGGCGAGCGCGAGCTGCTCGATCGCGAGCTCCAGATCGGTCCCCCCGATTCCATCGGCGCGCTCGCCGCCGAGCGACCGGACCTCGCCGGCCTCGTCATGCTCGCGGCCCGCACCCCCGGCACCGACGGCCTGCTCGCCGCCCTCTGCCGCGCGCGCCCGAGCCTGCCGCCCAGCGCGCGCGCGCCCGGCGGCCCGTTCTTGCCGGAGGCCCTCCACCGACACCAGGCCGCTCCCCCCGCTGCGCCCCCGGGACCCCTCCCCTGCCTCGGCACCCGGCGCGTCCTGCTGATCCGCGAGGACAGCCCGGTCGTCCGGCGCCCCGAGGGCTGGCGCGACTGGTACGCCCTCCGCGCCGCCTTCGATCGGGCCGCCGGCTCGCGCGAGGCCGATTTCGAGCGCGACCTGATCGTCGGCGAGCCGCTGCCGCCCGAAGGGCCGCGCGGCGCGGGGGGAGGCGAGCGATGAACCAGACCTCGTCCGGGTTGCTCTCGGAGCTCGTGCTCGTGCGCATGCACGGCCGCGCCGAGGCGTATCTCCACGCCACGGATCTCGGCCGCGCCGAGATCGTCGCCGCCTGCCGCCGCGAGGCCGCCGTGCCCGACCTCGCCGAGCGCATCCTCGGCCGCACCGTCTATGCCCAGTCCCCCTCCCGCGCCGCCGCGCTCCGCGAGCTCGTGCAGAACGCGCTCGACGCCTCCCCGCGCGGCGCCCGCATCGACGTCCGCGCCGCCGAGGACGGCGCCGAGGTCTCCGTCATCGATCGCGGCCGTGGCATGACGCGCACCGAGCTGCTCGAGGACCTGCTCGTCCCCTTCCGCAGCGGCAAGGAGGGCGAGCCCGGCGCCATCGGCGAGCACGGCATCGGCTTCTTCTCCGCCCTCGAGATCGCCCCGCGCCTCGAGGTCCTCACCGTCACCCGCGTGAGCGGCCACCGCCTCCGCGTCGCCCCCATCGGCGCCGGCCCCCCTTACTCCGATTTCGAGTGGAGGCTCGAGCCCCTCGCCCCCTCGCGCGCCGCCGGCGGCCAGCGCTGGCCCACCGGCACCACCGTGCGCCTCATGCTCGAGCGCCCCATCCTCCGCGCCGCGCTCGCCGCCGAGCTCGCCGCGATGGTCGGCTTCGTCGACCCCACCGAGGCGCGCATCTACGCCGACGGCTCCCTGCTCAACACCGCGCGCGCCCGGATGCGCCGCGTCGCCCGCGTCCCGATCCAGCCCCTCGACGGCTCCCCCTCCCCCGGCGAGCTCACCCTGCACGTCGGCCGCGGCGAGGGCATCGAGCCCCGCCTCGCCCTGGTCCAGAAGGGCCTCTGCATCGCGATGCGCGCCGATCTCTTCCCCGGCCCCGACCTCGCATTGCACCGCGATCTCTGGCGCGCCATTGCCTCCGCCGGCTTCGGGATGGCCGCCGAGCTCCCCCTCTCGGTCCCCCTCAACAAGGGCCGCTCCGCCGTCGCCGCGCACGCCGCCGCCCCCGTCGAGGCCGCCCTCGTCGCCGCCTTCGAGCGCTTCGTGCTCGGCGACGCGCTCCACGATCGCGAGCTGCTCCGCGCCGTCGATCACCGCCTCTCCTCGGTGATCGACCGCCTCGTCGCCACCGCGATGATCACCGACCCCACCCCCCCGGACACCGCCCCTC
>CAYQYG010000055.1:0-28482 GCA_964421485.1 uncultured Polyangiaceae bacterium
CGTCTCGGCGGCCTTCGCGGCCCCGAGCGCCTCGGCGGCGCGCGGCGCGGGCGGCGGGGTGAGGGCGCACCCCGCCAGGAAGACGAGGACAGCGGCCAGACCCTCGCGCGCCATGAGGCCGCCACTATACCGGCCAGCCTCTGGCGCGCCAACGCACGAGGGCGTTGCCCCCGGGGGCGCCGTGGCCCCATGCTGCCCGCGTGGCCCGGTCCCACCTGTTCAACCGCGCAGCCCAGGCGCGCGGCCAGAGCTCCACGCTCGGGGCTCCGGGCCGGCCGGCGGCCGTGACCGCACCAGCGACCGCGACCGCTCCTGCGCCTGCGACCGCGACCGTATCCGCGACCGCGCCCGGCGAGCGGCGCTCGATCGGCGGCGGGCAGCGGCCGCTCTTCTCGGCGCGCGCGGCGGCGGGATCGGGGCCGGCGACGGTCGAGGGCGAGGTCGCGCGGATCACCTTCGAGAACGAGGAGACGGGCTTCCGCGTGCTCCGCGTCGAGGTCGACGCGGGCGCGCCGCCCGAGGTCTGGGTCGGCGTGTTCCCGCCGGCCTTGCCGGGCACGCGCGTCCGCGCGACGGGCCGCTACGAGCGCGATCCCAAGCACGGCGAGCAGCTCCGCGTCGACACCCTCCTGACCGTCGCGCCGGCCACGCTCGAGGGCCTCGAGCGCTACCTCGGCTCGGGCATGGTGCCGGGCATCGGGCCGGCGTTCGCGAAGCGCATCGTCGAGACGTTCGGCATGGAGACGCTCGAGGTGCTCGACCGCGCGCCCGAGCGGCTCGCCGCGGTGCCGGGCCTCGGCGACAGGCGCGCCCAGGCCGTCGCGAAGGCCTGGGCCGCGCAGCGGGCGATCGGCGCGATCATGATCTTCCTCCAGGCGCACGGCGCGTCGCCCGCGCTGGCGGCCCGGATCTTCAAGCGCTTCGGCCCCCAGGCCATCGACATCGTCTCGCGCTCGCCGTACCGGCTGGCGCTCGACGTCTGGGGGATCGGGTTCAAGACGGCGGACCGGATCGCGCGGTCGATCGGCGTGCGCGCGGACTCGCCCGAGCGCGCCCAGGCGGGCGTGCTGCAGACGCTCGTGGATCTCTCGACCAGGGGGCACGTCTACGCGCCTCGGCCGGAGCTCGCCGAGCTCGCGGCGGCGATGCTCGAGCGCGACGCGGCCGAGGCCGACGCCGCCGTCGACGCCCTCGCCGCGGCCGGCCACGTGCGGATCGAGGCGCTCTCGACGGGTGAGATCGCCGTCTACCCGCGGGAGATGCACGAGGCCGAGGTGCGCCTCGCGCGCCGGCTCCGGGCGCTGCTCGCGGGCGGCGGCGCCTCGCCGGACCGGGGGGACCACCTCGCCGCGGCCGTCTCCTCGGCGATCGCCGCGTTCGAGGCCCGCGCGCGGGTGGCGCTCGCGCCCGCGCAGCGCGAGGCGATCGAGCTCGCCGCGCGCCACAAGGTCCTCGTGATCACCGGCGGCCCCGGCGTCGGCAAGACGACGATCGTCCGCGCGATCCTGGCGGCCCTCGACCGCGCGCGGATCTCGGTGCGGCTCGCCGCGCCCACGGGCCGCGCGGCCAAGCGCATGAGCGAGGCGACCGGGCGCGAGGCCGTCACGCTCCACCGCCTGCTCGAGTTCGACCCGAAGCAGCGCCGGTTCGGCCGGCAGCGGTCCAAGCCCGTCGAGGCCCGGGCGATCATCGTCGACGAGGCCTCGATGCTCGACCTCTCGCTCGCCGACGCGCTCCTCCAGGCCACCGCCGACGAGGCGCGGCTCATCCTCGTGGGCGACGTCGACCAGCTCCCCTCGGTCGGGCCCGGCGCCGTGCTCCGCGACGTCATCGCGTCGGGCGAGGTCCCGACCGCGCGGCTCACCCAGATCTTCCGCCAGGCCGAGGGCAGCCTGATCGTGCAGAACGCCCACCGCATCCACGACGGCGAGCCGCCCGAGGGCGCGCGCGGCCCGAACAGCGAGTTCTACGTCATCGAGCGGACCGCCGCCGACGCCGCCGCGGACCTCATCCTCCAGCTCGTGACCGAGCGCATCCCCCGCGGCTTCGGCCTCGATCCGAGGCGCGACGTCCAGGTGCTCACCCCGATGCACAAGGGCGAAGCCGGCGCGATCGCCTTGAACGCCCGCCTCCAGGCCGCGCTGAACCCCGAGGGCCCGAGCGTCACCCGCGGCGCGCGCACGCTGCGCGTGGGCGACAAGGTGATGCAGCTCCGGAACGACTACGACCGCGAGGTCTACAACGGCGACATCGGCTTCGTCTCCGCAGTGGTCCCCGACGAGCGCAAGCTCACGGTGCGCTTCGACGATCGCCAGGTCGACTACGAGGAGGGCGAGCTCGACGAGCTCACGCTGGCGTACGCGACGAGCATCCACAAGAGCCAGGGCAGCGAGTACCCCGCGGTGATCGTGCCGATCCTGACGCAGCACTTCGTGATGCTCTCGCGGAACCTCATCTACACCGCGGTCACGCGCGGCAAGCGCCTCGTCGTGCTCGTCGCCGATCCGCGCGCCGTGTCGCTCGCGCTCGCCGAGACGCGCAAGGAGGACCGCCGCACGCACCTCGCCGCGCGCCTCCGCGAGGGCGTTGCCGGCCTGGGCCCGCCCTGCTAGCGTTCGCGCCCCTTCCACGAGGACCAATGCCTCCGCGGCGGCGCGCGGGGCGCCGCTTCGAGGCGCTGCGATCCCGGCCATCCGGCGCGCGTGGGGGAGAGACTTCGGAGTAGCGACCAATGGCGACGAGCAACGGACAGCAGCAAGCGGCGGCGGGGCTTCAGATCTCGGGGGGCGCGGCGATCGTCGCGCCGGTGAGCGCGTTCCCCAACGGCGTGCCCGGCAACGCGCTCATCGTGATCCCGGTGAACAAGCCCTCCGACGAGCTCAAGGAGCTGCTGGAGAAGGGCCCCGCGGCCGTGACCATGGATCAGATGTGGCAGCTCCTCGGCTTCAACGGCCCCGCCGTGCAGGTCCAGGACGAGCAGGGCCGCCCCATCGCGATCGGCCTCGACGACCTGCTCGCCGGCCTCGAGAAGCACTGGACCGAGCAGCCCGACGACCTCAACCGCGCCCGCATCTACGCGCAGGAGCTCCTCAAGCACAACCGCCTCGCGCGCGCCGAGCAGGTGCTCTCGAAGATCGTCGCCAAGGGCGGCACCGGCGACGACTGGCTGGCCCTCGGCATCGCCCAGCTCTCGCAGGAGAAGCTCGACAAGGCCGAGGGGACGCTCAAGGGCGCGCAGAACCTGCTCAAGACGAACCCCTACCCCTCGCTCCACCTCGCCAAGCTCTTCCAGCAGAAGAAGGACGAGGAAAAGGAGCGCGAGTTCGTCGAGAAGGCGATCGGCATCGACGCCGGCTGCATCGACGCGTGGGCCTACCTCTTCCAGTACCTGCTCCAGCGCGGCGACGAGGACTCGGCGGTCGCGGCGCTCGAGAAGCTCGCGCCCGAGAAGAACGCGGCGCCCTACATCGCGATCCAGGGCTTCTACGCGAGCAAGGAGGAGACGCGCGACAAGGCCGTCGATTACGCGAAGAAGGCGGTCGCCAGGAACCCGGACGACCCGCTGGCGCTGCTCTGCCTCTCGGCGCTCTACGGCCAGAAGGGCGACCTCGAGGCCGTCGCGCGGCTGCTCCAGCCGCACGAGGGCAAGATGAGCCGCGACGTGCGCCTCGCGAACAACTACTTCGAGGCCCTCTTCCAGTCGCGCCAGATCGAGAAGGTCACGAAGCTCCTGAACGCCCTGGCCGGCTCGCCCAGCAAGGAGGTCAAGCAGTTCGCGGTCGAGCGCTCGCGGCTCGTCGCGCAGTACCTCCAGCAGCAGCAGCAGCAGCTCCAGGCGGCGTCGGCGCAGCGCAAGGCGTAGCCCAGCACCCGGATCTTCGGCGGCTCCAGGGCATCCGCTCGTTGACCTTCCCGCCGCGCTGGCTCACTCTGGCGACGCGGGCGCCGCTCGGCGCGCCCGCCACCTCACCCGGAACCCAGCTTGAACCCCGGCGACCTCATTTCGGGCAAGTACAGGCTGCAGCGCCCGCTCGGAACGGGCGGGATGGGCTCGGTGTGGGCCGCGCGGAACCAGCTCACCGATCGCGATTTCGCCATCAAGTTCCTCCTGCCGTCGCTCGCGCGCAGCCAGGAGTCCTTGCAGCGCTTCTTCCACGAGGCGCGCGCGTGCGGCCAGATCAAGCACCCGGGCATCGTCGAGGTCTACGACATGGGCCAGGCGGACGACGGATCGCCGTACCTGGTCATGGAGCTGCTCGAGGGTGAGGGGCTCGACCGGCGCATCAAGGAGGGCGGCCCGATCCCGCCCGTCGAGGCGGCCGCCTGGATCGCGTTCATCGCGCGCGGGCTCGAGGAGGCGCACGTCCGCGGGCTCATCCACCGCGACCTGAAGCCCGAGAACATCTTCCTGAGCCGCGACGCGACCGGCGAGATCGTGCCGAAGATCCTCGACTTCGGGATCTCCAAGGCGATCGGCGCGAAGACCATCGACCTCATCCGGACCACTGCCGGCGCCGTGCTCGGATCGCCGGCGTACATGAGCCCTGAGCAGGCGCGGGGCGAGGCCGAGATCGATGGGCGGAGCGACGTGTGGTCGCTCGGCGTGATCCTCTACGAGGCGCTCACCGGGCGGCTCCCGTTCAAGGGGACCAACTACAACGCGCTGATGGTCGCGATCATCACCGCCCCGGCGCCGCCGATCACGGAGATCACGCCCGAGATGCCGCGAGATCTCGCGGCGGTGGTCGAGCGCGCGCTCGCGAAGGACCGCGACCGCCGGATCGGGACCGCGCGCGAGCTCGCCGAGCGGCTCGAGGCGGTGCTCGCGACCATGCCGCCGGCCTCGGGCCGCGCGCACACGCTCAAGACCGGTGCGGGCCTCATCACGACGCGCTCGGCGAAGCTCGCGGCCATCACGCAGGGCACCTGGACCGACGGCCGTGGCCCGGCGCCGCGGTCGCGCGCGGGCGTGCTCGGGCTCGGCGCGCTGATCCTTGCGGCGCTGCTCGGGGCGACGGCGGCCGCGCTGCTGCGCCCCTCGCCCGCGCCCGTCGCGGCGCGCGCGTCGATGATGGTCACGGCCAGCCTCGCGCGGCTCGCGCGCGATGTCGGCGAGATCCGGGCCCAGATCGCGGCCGAGCAGCGCGCCGAGGCCGAGATGAAGGCCCAGATCGCCGCGGCGGAGCGCGAGAAGGCCGAGCGCGAGGCGCAGCAGGCCGCCGAGCAGGCGAAGCGCGCCGCGAAGCCCGGCAGGGTCGTCCGCCGCCCCCCTGGACCGCACGGCGGCGTCGAGAACCCCGGCTTCTAGATAGAGCGGTGCTCAGCTGCGTGTGACGCGGGCTCAGCCGCCAGGCAGGCGAGTGAGGCGTACAGACGTACGTCGCAGCGAGCGACGCGGATGAGCCCGCAGCGGGCGCAGATGAACACCGCTCTAGCGCCCGAACGCGCGCGCGATCGCCTCGGCGACGCCGCCGCCGCGCAGGCCGCTCGACAGCAGCCTGTCGGTCGCGGCCGCCTTCACCTGCTCGGGCGCCTGCGCCATCGCGAACGAGCGCCCGGCCGCCTGGAACATGGGCACGTCGTTGATCCAGTCGCCCACGACGACCACCTCGGAGGGCGCGCAGCCGTGGTGCGCCGCGAGCCACGCGATCGCGGTCCCCTTGGTCGGCCCGTGCGCGCGCACCACCATCGCGAAGAGGCCCCCGCCGCGGCTCACCGGGAACGAGAAGATCGCGACCGCGGCCTCGAGCTCGCCGCGGATCTGCTCCTCCGCGCCGCGGATCGACGCCTCGTCGCCCACGGCGACGAGCGCGTGCAGGCCGTGATCATGGTCCCAGCACGGGTGGGCCGTGACCCGCTCGACCACGGCGATCGCCGGCGACCAGGTCCGCACGTAGTCCGCGAACGGCGCGCCGGACGCGTCGTGCACGATCGCGTCCTGCGCGAAGAGGAAGCACGCCGCGTCGTGCCTGTCCACGATCGACCGCAGCGCGCCCGCGTGCGCGCCCGCGAGCGTCCGCGAGTAGAGCCGCTCGTCGCCGTCCGTGTGCACGATGTCGGCGCCGTCGATGCAGGCCAGCGGCCCGGATATGCCAGCGCTGCGTGCGATCTCGCGCGTGCCCGAGTAGAGCCGCCCCGTCGCGAGCGTCACCGGCACGCCCGCGGCCTGCAGCCGGCGGATCGCGTCCAGATCGTCGTCGTGAATGGAGCCGTCCCTGCGGATCAGCGTCCCGTCAACGTCAAGGGCGAGGAGCTTGTAGCTCACCGCGCGCCACGCTCAATCCGGCGTGAGCACGCGCGGCTCAGGAGGCAGGGTAGACCGAGACCTGCTTCTTCGTGTTCGTCTTCCACTCGTACTTGACGATCCCGTCGACGAGCGCGAACAGCGTGTAGTCGCGACCGGTGCCGACGTTCTTCCCGGCGTGGATCGACGAACCGACCTGGCGGACGAGGATGTTGCCCGCGCGGACATCGGCGCCCGCGTAGACCTTCACGCTGCGGCGCTGAGAGTTGGAGTCGCGGCCGTTCCTGGAGGAGCCGCCGCCTTTCTTGTGAGCCATCTCTGCCTCTCCTGACTACGAGGTGATCCCGGTGATCTTCAGCTCGGTGTACGGCTGCCGGTGGCCGTTCTTCCGGCGGTAGTTCTTCCGCCGCCGGAACTTGAAGACCACGATCTTCTTGCCCCGGTCCTGTGCGGTGATCTCCGCCGCGACCGAGGCGCCGCTCACGAGCGGCCGCCCGATCTTCGGGGCGTCGGCGCCGCCGATGAGGAGCACCTCGTTGAAGGTGACCTTGTCGCCCGCAACGCCGGCGAGCTTCTCGACCCGGAGCTTCTGGCCTTCGGCGACCCGGTATTGCTTGCCGCCCGTCTTGATGACCGCGTACATGGTTCGTTCCTCGAAGATGCGATGCGCAGCCTGTCGCGCGTGGGCACGCGCATGTCACATGCGCATCGGATAGGGCTCCCGCTCCCGGGCTGCCCGGAAAACGAGGGAGCGGCAGTATACGGGCCTTCTCCAGCCTGGCAAGGACCTTGAGGGCTGCGCCCCGCGCGTTTCTGCACGCCCGGGTCTGCCCGCGCGGCCCTGCGCAGGCGCGCAGATCAGCGCCTGCTCGCTACCAGCTGCCGTGCGAGCCGTGGCTGCCGTGGCTGCCGTGGCTGCCGTGGCTGCCGTGGCTGCCGTGGCTGCCGTGCGAGCAGTGCTGCGCCGGTATCACGCCGCCGGCCGGATCGCCCGCGACGCCGGCCTTGTCGGCGTTCTCCACGGCCCTGCCGGCCATGTCCGCCTCGACCCTGGAGAGCATTCCGCCCGGCCGGGGGGAGAAGCTCGGGAGCTTGCCTTCGCCACCATTCTTCGCCATCTCGCGCCTCCACAAACCGCCCGGACCGGGGCGAGGGCCGCGACGGCGGCCCTGCCGTGACGACAACGCTACGACGCCGCGGGCGTGTGGAGGAAGTGCGAGCGCTCCCGCACCGTCGTCCAACGCCGGAGGATGTCGACGGTCTGCTCGTCATCCTCGCGCAGCTTCTCGAAGAGGAAATCCTGAATGCCCTTGTGCACCGAGCACAGCGTGCTGTCTCGCATGCGCCCGAAGATCGTGCCCTGCGTGCGGTAGCTGTGCTCGGGCTGCACGCCGCAGTACGGCGAGTAGGTGCAGCTCACGCAGTCCGGCTGCACCTCGCGGATCGACGCCAGGATCAGCGCGCGCACCGTCTCGTGCCGCATCAGGCCGCGGTAGGTGGCCGTGCGGACGTCGCCGATCAAGAACGCGCTGTCGCCGGACTCGTACATCATCCGGCCCTCGTCGCTCGTGAAGATCTTCCCGTCGTAGTTGTACGCGAGCGCGCCGATCCCCGAGCCGCACGGCGAGCGGATGTCGAGGAAGTTCGGGTCGTCGTCGCCGAGGATCTTCGTGAGGAAGATGGCCGCGTAGCGCTCGAGGACCTGCTCGCCCTTGCGGTTCAGATCGAGGATGTGCTCGACCGCGGCGCGGTAGAAGTCCCGGTACGAGGCGCGGTCGTACTCGATCACGGCGGCGGTGCGCTCGGCGAAGCCGAACGGGTCGACGGGCCGGAGGAAGATCGCGCGGCAGCCGAGGCCGACGTAGGTGTCGACGATCTCGCGCGGGAAGCGGAGCGCCTCGCGCGTCGTCGTGAGCAGCGCCTCGACGTGGTAGAGCGTCGGATCGAGGCCGATGTCGACGTAGGCCTTGTTGATGCGCTCGATCCAGCGGGCGGCGACGCGGTGGGAGCTGCTGCCCGCGAGGACCCGCTGCTTCAGGTGCAGCGCCTCCGGGCCGTCGATGCTGGTGCAGATCTGGACCTTGTGATCGACGAGGTACGCGAGCTTCTCCTCGTCCATCAGCGCCAGGTTGGAGACCATCGTGAAGGCGAGGTCCTTGCCGTAGGCGCGGTTCCGGGCGAGCGCGTACTCGATGATGCGCTTCATCACCGGGAAGTTCACGAGCGGCTCCCCGCCCTGGAACTCCAGCGTCACGCTCGGCGACGTCGACTGGAGCATCAGATCGACGCACCTCTCGCCGATCTCCGGCGTCATGTCGGTGTGGACCGCGTCCATGTCGGCGCGGCTCGCGTGGCAGTAGACGCAGGTCTCGTTGCAGCGGAGCGTGACCACCGCGATGTGGAGGTTCGGGCCGTAGTCGAGGAAGCGGCGCTTCTTGCGCATGCGGGCCGCGATCGCGGCGACGTCGAGCGAGGAGCGGAGGAAGTTCCTCGCGGCGAGGCGCTCGCGGAGCTCCTCGGGCAGGTCGCCGCGGGCCATGCGCGCGAGCTGGGCCCTGGTGACGAAGATCCAGTCGCCCCAGTCGTTCGTGAGCAGCACGTCGCCGCCCACCTCGCGGAAGCGGAAGGGCACGAGGTCGGGCGGGGCGGCGGGGCGGGCGTCGAGCGCGGCGAGCATCATCGCGCGGCCTCCTCGGCGGGCGGGGCGCCCGCGCCGGCGCCGGGGGCCCCGGCGCCCTCGGCGCCGCGGCTCCGCTCGATCGTGCGGCCCAGCGCGTAGTTCGCGAGCTCGGCCGCGATCGTGGCCTCGTCGATCGCCTGGTCGAGCGCGCTCTGGCTCGCGGTCACGCGCACGACGTAGCCGTGCGGCTCGCGCGTGAGCTCCGCGGTCATGAACGCGTCGTACGCCTTCACGGCCTCGTCGACCGCGAAACCGTCGTACAGCTCTTCGTGGAACCGGAGCTCGATCACGTGGCCGTCTCGCCTCCCACTTCGGGGTCCCCCTTCTTCTTCTTGGCGTACTTCTCCTCCCAGCTCATCGCGATGCCGAGCGGATCGTCGAACGCGGTCTGATCGCCGATGTCCATGTCGAGCAGCTCGTCGAGGCCCGGCGGGCCGGCGGCGCCGCCGATGGCGCGCGCGGTGATCGTCTCGATGAGCTGCCGGTTCTGCTCCGCGATCTGCAGCCGCCACGCCTGGCCGAGCAGCTCGTTCTCGAACTCGCCCGCGAGGGCCTGGGTGAGCTCGGCGCTCGGGCGCTTGGCGCGCAGCGTGACCTCGATCCGGCCGTCGCCGGCGCGGTCGAGGTGGACGTAGCAGCGGTCGATGAAGGTGTAGGCCGCCCCGTAGATCGCGTCCTTGGGATAGAGCTGCTCGTCGAGCTCGATCCGGACCGCGTGGGGCGCCGGGGGCGTGGCCTTGGGGTCGCTCATTCGTCGCTCTTCACTGGTTCGTGCCGGTGACCGTGTAGCTCGCGCAGGTCGGCGGATCGCCGTTTGTCCGGTACACGCGGACGCGGACCGAGCCGACGCGCGGCGTGCTGTCCGAGCAGCAGCCGGGGCCGGCGACGTAGCCGTAGGACTGCTCCCAGGTGGTGACGTTGATGCCGCTCTCGTTGTTGGCGCCGCCCGTGGTCGAGCAGCCCGCCGCTTGCCCGGCGCAGTTCACCATCACGTCCATCGCGTACTGTCCGCCGCCGGAGTCGGTGAGCGAGACCTTCGGGTGGTAGGCGGTCCCGACGCCCGGCACGCTGAAGTTGAAGGTGAGCCAGTCGCTGCCGGCGGCGGTCTCGATCTTCCCGGTCATCGTGACCGTACCGCCGAGCGGCACGGAGGTGGAGCCGGAGGCGTTGCAGTTCTGCGCGTACTGGTCGGTCGCGCACTCGCAGCCGTCGCCCGGCGCGCCGTTGATGTTCGCGTAGCCGCTCGTGCAGGCGGTGATCTGGCAGGCGCCGCTCGTGCACGCCCAGCTGTTCACGTTCGCCGCGTTCGGGTTCTGCGACGCGCACGCCGGGGTCGGGTTCATCTCGTCCGTCTGCCCGTTGCAGTTGTCGTCGAGCGTGTTGCAGATCTCGCTCTGCGAGCCGGGCGCGATGTTGGAGATGCAGGTCGAGGAGCCGCCGCTGCAGAGCGTGTGGCCGGGCGCGCACACGCCGGGCGCGCCGCTCGCGCAGGGCTGGTTGTTGAGCAGCGACGGGTCGTCGATCGTGCCGTTGCAGTCGTCGTCCTGCCCGTTGCAGGTCTCCTGGATGGTGCCCGGCAGCGGGTGGTTGCACGTGAGCTGGTAGGGCGGCGCCGAGGGGCACGAGTACGTGCCGAACTGGCAGATGCCGAGGTAGCCCGGCGCGGTGCAGGGCTGGCCGACCTGCGCGATCGCCTCGTCCGTCTGCCCGTTGCAGTTGTCGTCGAGGCCGTTGCAGGACTCGGGGAGCTGGCCCGGCGCGACGATCGGCGCGCAGATGACGCCGTTCACGCCGTCGCAGTCGGTGACGCCGCTCGCGCACAGGCCGAAGAGGCCCGTCTGGCACTGGTTGCCGCCGCCGGGGTTGCCCTCGTCGGTGTTGCCGTTGCAGTTGTTGTCGAGGCCGTCGCAGATCTCGGGCTGCACCGCGGCGGCGACGCACTGGATCGCGCCGTTCACGCAGTGCTCGGTGCCGTTCTGGCACTCGCCGAGGCCGTTCGCCTGGCAGTCGGCGCCGCCGCCCGGATCGCCGTTGTCGACGGCGCCGTCGCAGTCGTCGTCGAGGCCGTTGCACTGCTCGGGGACCTGGTCCGGCATGGTCAGGACGACGCAGGTGATGCCGTTCACGCCGTCGCAGGTGGTCTGGCCGACCGCGCAGATGCCTTGCAGGCCCGTGGGGCACTGGACGCCGCCGCCCGGATCGCCCTCGTCGGTGTCGCCGTCGCAGTCGTTGTCGAGGCCGTCGCAGATCTCGGGCTGGTTGCAGTTGCCTCCCTCGCCGCCGCCGCCCGCGGTGCCGCCCGCCCCGCCGACGCCGCCGCCCTCGCCGCCCGTGCCCGTGGTCGTCGTGGTGGTGGAGCTCGTCGTGCTCGTGGTGGTGCTCGTCGTGCTGCCGCCGCCGCCGCCGGCGCCGGTCCCGCTCGTCGTGCCGCCCGTGGTGACGCTGTCGCTCTCGGCGCAGGCCGGCGCGACGGCGCCCGCGAGCGCGCAGGCGAGGGCGACGAGCGAGAAAACCCGGGGCCTGGGGGTGTCAAACCGCGGGGCTGTGACCTTTCGTCCGCGAGTCATGTCCTCACCTCGTTCCTCACATCAGGCGTCCCCCGCCAGCACGCGGCGGATGATGGGCTCCTTGGGCACGAACACCGGAGAGAGCTCCTCGAGATCGTACCAGTCGCCCAGCTCGAACAGCCCCCCGCAGATGTCGTCCAGGGAGCATTGCTTGCAGGCCTCGGCCTTGGGGTGGCGGAAATCCGTCTGCCGGACGGTCCCCTTGTCGTCGAGGAAGTGCACGATGCGCTCCTCGCCCTTGATGATCTTCCGCGTCTCGGTCGAGGCGTACGCGTGGTCGGCCATGAAGCAGAGCGGCACGCGCTCGACGCGGAAGGTGCGCCCCGATCGCGCGAGGAACCGCATCGCGCGGTCCAGCGAGACCTCGAAGTCGCGGAGGCGGTGCGCGGTGTCGCGGTTCGTCTCGGCGCGGCCCATCGAGGGGTCGAGGTTGTTCCACACGAAATGGCGGAGGAACGGGAAGCGCTCCGTGAGCGCCTTCACGTTCTCGTCGAGGTGGTCGCAGTTGAACGAGTTGATCACCGTGTTGATGTTCACGGTGACGCCCGCGCCGCCCTGCGCGCGGTCCTCGGCGTCGATGCGGGAGAGGTTGTCGAGCGCGCGCATCGCGAGCGCGTGCGACCCCTTCACGCCCGTGAGGAAGTCCTCGATCTCCTCGCGGCAGGAGTGGATCGAGACGTGGTAGTGGCGGAGCCCCGCGTCGACGAAGCGGCGCGCAGTGGGCTCGTCCGCGATCTTCGAGCCGTTCGTGATCATGCGGACGTGCAGGCCGCGCTCCACCGCGTAGCGGGTGATCTCCGGGACGAGCGGGGAGAGCGAGGGCTCGCCGCCGGTGAGGATCACGCCGAAGTAGCCGCGGGCGGCGAAGTCGTCGATCTCGCGGCGCGCGGTCTCCTCGTCGAGCACGTACGGCGTCTCGGGGTTGGAGCAGAACCGGCAGTACTGGTTGCAGTGCCGGACGAGCTGCATGTAGCCGATGTTGGCCATCACGCCCCTCCGGGCATCGAGCCGTGATCGGCGTCGCCCTCGAAGAGCGAGGGGAACAGCGGGCGCAGCTCGGCGCCGGTGCGGCGCTCGGGGGCGCGGACCTCGGCGCGGGCGGGGGCGGGGCGGCCCATCGACGCGAAGCCGAGGCGGCGCTTGCCGTCCGCGGGGCCGGGCGGCGGCGCAGGGCGCGCGCGGGGCGCGACCTCCTCGACGGGGCCGAGGCCGGTGAACCAGCCGCCGGCCTCGGGGCCGCTCGCGCGCCCGCCGGCGCGCCAGGCGAGGCCCATGGACGAGGCCTCGGCGAGCGCGCGCGCGAGGTGCGGCGCGACGAGCTCGGGGGCGGGGATCACGCGATCCCTGGCGCGCGCGGCGGCGCCGTACGGCGCGGCGATCGAGAGCTCCACGGCCCGCGCGCCGAGCGCGCCCGCGAGGCGGACGATCTCCGAGAGGTGGCGGAAATTCGAGCGCGTGACGACCGTGGTCACGGCGAACGGGATGCCTGCGACCCGCGCGTTCGCGAGGCCCTTCACCGTCTGGCCGAAGCTGCCCGGCGTCGACGTGTGGTAGTCGTGCATCGGCGCGGTGGAGCCGTGCAGCGAGGCGTCGAGCGTGAGCCTCGGCGAGGCGGCGCGCAGCGCGGCGGCGTAGCTCGGGTACGACAGGCGGCGGGCGTTCGTCTGCACGACGACGCGCGCGGCGCCGCGATCGTGGGCGGCGCGGATCCACTCCGGCAGGCGGTCCCAGAGCGTCGGCTCGCCGCCGACGAGCGCGACGGCGTCGCCCGGCTCGAGCGCGCCGATCGCGGCGAGCGGATCGGCCGCGGGCGCATCCTGCGCGGCGCGGAGATCGCCCTGCGCGCAGAAGACGCACGCGTTGTTGCACGCGAAGCCGAGCGGGACGGCGAGCATCAGCCCCTGGAGCGAGCGGCGCCGGGCGGTTCGGAGAGGAGCGCGTCGCCGTGGTGCTCGAGGCGCTCGGCGTGCGTCAGGAAGCCGCTCGCGTCGATCGCGGCCTCGTTCGCCGCGACCACCTCCGCGAGCGCCATCGCGGCGAGCCCCTGCTCCTCGCACGTCGCGAGGCCGCCGTCGCCGCCGTTGCAGACGTGGAGCGCGAACCGCGCGGTCGACGCCGGCGGCCGCGGCGCGAGCGGCGACGTGTCGCGCGCGAGGATCTCGACCCGGAACTCGTGGCCGTCCTCACCCGCGATCATGACGTTCACCGCGCCGCGCGAGATCGGCTCGACGCGCCGGACGACCCACCGGCCGAAGCGCGCGCCGGGCCCGAGCGGCGCGATCAGCGCGTCGGCCCCGGGGGCCGGCGGCGGGACGGCCGCGGCCGCGGTCCTCATGATGAGGGGAGCGGCCGCCACGCTGCTCCCAAGGACACCGATCACGAAGCGACGCGACATCTGCCTGCCGGCCATCACCAAGCCTCCTCGCGCGTACACCGCAAGAATCGACGGAAACCGGGCGCTCCGTCAACTTGCCTGGCGCGAAGACGCTCGATTCAGGCGCCGACGCACTGCGCTGTCATTGGCCATCGCCGCCCGCGGGGTGGATCGCCGTGGATTCACGGCTCCGCGGGGCAGCGACCATCGGCAGCGTCGGGGGGCCCTGCCGCCCCCTCAGACTTTGGTGAAGATGAATTTTTCGCCTGCCACGTCGACCTGCATGGTCTGGCCGGCCGTGTAGCCGCCGGCGAGGATGGTCTCGGCGAGCGGGTTCTGGAGCTCGCGCAGGATGGCCCGCTTGAGCGGCCGGGCGCCCAGGCTGGGCTCGTAGCCGAGGTCGACGAGGCGGGCCTTGGCCCCATCGGTGAGGGCCACCTTGATCTCCTTGTCGGCGAGCAGGCGCTCCAGGCGGCGGAGCTGGATGTCCACGACGCCGCGGAGATCGTCCTTGCTGAGCGCCTTGAACACCACGATGTCGTCGACGCGGTTCAGGAACTCCGGGCGGAAGAAGCCGCGGAGCTCCTCGAGCAGGACGTCGCGGATCGCCTCGCGGCCGTCCTCGCTGGCCCAGAGCTTCGAATCGGTCTCGAGCACCCGCTTGGATCCGATGTTCGAGGTCATGATCACGACCGTGTTCGAGAAGTCGGCGGTCCGGCCGCGGCCGTCGGTGAGGCGGCCGTCGTCGAGGATCTGGAGCAGGAGGTTGAAGACGTCGGCGTGCGCCTTCTCGACCTCGTCGAAGAGCAGCACGCTGTAGGGCCGCCGGCGCGCGGCCTCGGTGAGGAAGCCGCCCTGCTCGCTGTCGGCGTAGCCCGGCGGAGCGCCGATCAGCCGCTGGGCCATGTGGCGCTCCATGAACTCGCTCATGTCCATGCGGGTGAGCGCCTGCTCGTCGTCGAAGAGGAACTCGGCGAGCGCCTTCGCGAGCTCGGTCTTGCCGACTCCGCTCGGGCCGAGGAAGAGGAACGAGCCGATCGGCTTGCCCGGGTCGCGCAGGCCGACGCGGCCGCGCCGGATCGCCTTCGAGATCGCGCGCACCGCCTCCTCCTGGCCGACGACGCGCTGGGCGAGCCGCTCCTCCATCTTGAGCAGCTTCTCGGCCTCGCCCTCGAGCATCTTCGCGACCGGGATCCCGGTCCAGTCGTTGAGCGTGAGCGCGACGTCGGCCTCGCCGACGACGTTGGACGCGGGCGCGACGCCCTCGCGCTGCGCCGCCTCCTCGGCCGCCGCGAGCCGCCGCCGGATGTCCGGGATGGTGACGTGCTCGAGCTCGCCGATCTTCGCAAAGACGCTGTCCCGCTGGGCGATCTTGAGGGCCTCGGTGGCGTCGACGAGCTCCTTGCGGATGGCCTGCACCGCGGCGAGCACGCCGCGGCGGGACGAGGTCTTGTTGCGCATCGCCTGGAGCTTCGGCCGGAGCTCGGCGAGCTCGCGCTCGAGCCTCGTGCGGGTCTGCACGCTGATGCGGTCGTCGTCGTCGGCCAGGGTCGAGATCTGGGCCTCGAGCGCCTCGACGCGCCGGTTCATCGTGTCGAGCTCGGCGGGCACGCCGTCGACCTCGACCCGCTTGCGCGCCGAGGTCTCGTCGAGCAGGTCGACCGCCGTGTCGGGCAGGGCGCGGTCCGAGAGGTAGCGCTTCGCGAGCGTGACCGACGAGGCGATCGCGCTCTCGCCGATGCGGACGCGGTGGTGCGCCTCGTACTTGGTCGCGATCCCGCGCAGGATCTCGGTCGCCTGCTCGATGCTCGGCGCCTCGAGGTTGATCGCGGAGAAGCGCCGGATGATGGAGGGGTCGCGCTCGTTGATCTTGCGCACGCCCTCGGGCGTGGTCGTGGCGACGATGCGGATCTCGCCGCGCGAGAGCAGCGGCTTCAGGAGCTCGCCGACGCCGGCGCCCTGCACGCCTTGCCCGAAGAGGGCGTCGATGTCCTCGACCACGAGGATGCTCTCCGCGTCCGAGAGGTCGCCGGCGCCCTTGAGCTGCGCGGCCACCCCGCCGCCGAGGCCCGCGAGCGGCTTCGCGGCGCCGCCGCGCAGCCGGTCGACGAGGACCTTCAAGCGCTGCTCGATCTCGCCGCGCAGCTTGGCGCCCGCGACGAGCGCGCCGGTGTCGAGCTCGAACAGGTGCGCGCCGGCGAGGTTCGAGGGCACGTCGCCGTGGGCGATCCGGTCGGCGAGGCTGCGGATCAGCGCGGTCTTGCCCACGCCGGGCTCGCCGATGATGAGGGGGTGGTTCTTGAAGCGGCGCTCGAGGATCTGGAGGAGCCGCCGCGCCTCGACGTCGCGGCCGATGACCGGGTCGAAGCGGCCCTCGCGGGCGTCGGCGACCAGGTCGCGGGTGTACGGCGCGGCCTGGCCGGGCTCCTCCATCACGGCCGCGGCCGCGGGGGCCTCGCGCGCGGCGGCCTCGAGCGCGCCGAGGTGGGGCCGGAACGCGCCGGGACCGATGCCGAACGACGAGAGGATGTCGCCGGCCGGGCCGCGGATCTCCTGCGCGAGCGCGTGCAGGAGGTGCTCGATCCCGACCGTCGCGGACTTGTCGCGGGTCGCCTCGCGCTCGGCGCGGCCGAGCAGGTCGAGCAGGCGCGGGCTCACGTACGCGACCCCTCCGGTCGCCGCCTTCGGGGTCTTCTTCAGCGCCGCCTCCGCGAGCTGCATGACCTCGTTCGGCTCCGCGCCCGCCCGGCGGAACACCTCGCCGACCCCGCGATCGCGCTCGAGCAGCCTCACGAGGAGGTGCAGCGTCGAGACCTCGGCGTGCTGCCGCTCGTCCGCCGTCTGCTGGGCGCCCGCCACCACCTGCTTCGCGTCGTTCGTGTACCTCTCGAGGTGAATCGTCCCCTCTTTGTCGGCCATGGCGCGGGAGCCTACCACGGGCTTGCATCCAGGCTGGAACGGGCGAATGAAATAGGCTCCAACATGGCCGCCGAAGTCACGATCTACGTCACCGATTACTGCGGTTTCTGCGCCCGAGCGAAGCGCCTGCTCAGCCAGAAGGGCGTGCGTTACGCGGAGGTGAACGTCGAGGGCAGGGCGGATCTGCGCGCCTGGCTGCGCGAGGCCTCCGGCCAGCGCACGGTGCCTCAGGTGTTCATCAACGGCCGGAGCGTCGGAGGCTTCACGGACATCTCCGCGCTCGACGAGGCCGGCGAGCTCGACCCGCTGCTCGAGGAGCCGCCGGAGGCCGGCGCGCCGCCTCTGCCCCGCTGAGCGAGCGGCCGGGCGGCGCGGGCTCATGGTAAGCTGCCCGCCCGGACGGGGACGAGGTCTGGTACGTTGCTTCCTTTGAAGAAGGGCCCACCGGCTTCGCCCTCCCCTCCGAGGCCTTCATGCCGCCCAGCAGTCCCCCCTCCTCCGCCGCGAGCTCCAAGCCCGAGGAGTCGCTCATCGGCCGGCGGGTGCAGAAGTACGAGATCGTCCGGCTGATCGGACGCGGCGGGATGGGCACGGTCTACGAGGCGCTCAACACGTCCATCAACAAGCGCGTCGCGGTCAAGCTCATCGACGCGGAGCTCGCGCGGAACAAGGACGCGGTCGCGCGGTTCCACCGCGAGGCGCAGGCCGCGAGCGCGGTCGAGAGCGCGCACATCGTCGAGATCTTCGACTCCGGCTTCGCCGAGCCCGACGTGCCGTTCATCGTCATGGAGCTGCTCCGCGGCGAGGACCTCGGCCACCGGATCAAACGGTGCGGCCGGCTCGAGCTCGAGGAGGCGCTGCACGTGACGGCGCAGATCCTCCGCGGCCTGCACCGCGCGCACGAGGCCGGGATCGTCCACCGCGACCTCAAGCCGGACAACATCTTCCTGCTCGATCGCGACGACGACCGGAACTTCGTCAAGATCCTCGATTTCGGCATCTCCAAGGTGCGGCGCGGCGGCGACGTGCCGGTCCGCACGCTCACGCGGCAGGGCACCGTGCTCGGGACGCCGTTCTACATGTCGCCCGAGCAGGCGCAGGCGCTGCCGGACATCGACGGGCGCGCGGACCTCTGGTCGGTGGGCGCGATCGTCTACGAGTGCCTCACCGGGCACCCGCCGCACAGCGGGAGCTCGTACGAGCAGGTGATCGTGAACATCTGCATGAAGGACGCGGAGGACGTGCGCGTCGAGAACCCGGCCGTGCCGGAGCCGGTCGCGCGGGTGATCGCGAAGGCGCTCGCGCGCGATCGGGGCGAGCGGTTCACCTCGGCGCGGGAGCTCCTCGACGCGCTCGCCGCCGCCGCGCCGGGGCTGATCCCGTCGCGGCCGGGCGCGGCCCCCGGCGAGGCGAGATCCGCGAGCGGGCCCGGGATCCAGGGCAGGACGCCGGTCGCGATCGCGCCGGAGGGGTCCGGGGCGGAGGGCGGCGCGACGGGCTCCGGGCCGACGCTGGACGCGCGCGTCGGATCGAGGGCCGGCTGGTCGACGAGCGGCGGCGCCGGCGCCGCGCGGCCCGAGCGGCGGGTCATGTTCGCGGTCGCCGCGGCGTCGCTCGCGGCCGGGATCGCGGGCGCGGTGCTCTACGCCCGCCGCGAGCCCGATCCCGGCGGCCCCGCGCAGGCCGCGGCGCAGGAGATCACGATCGAGCTCCGCGCCAACGCGCAGGACGCGCGCTTCACGAGCGACGGCGTCGAGCTGCCCGGCGGCGTGCTGAAGGGCCGCGGCGGCGAGACGAAGCGGGTCCGCGTCGAGGCCCAGGGCTACACGCCCGTCGACAAGGAGATCGTGCTCCAGCCGGGCGACGGGCCGGTCCTGGTCTCGCTCGATCCGCTGCCGCCGACGGTGACGCCCGCGCCGCCGCCGCGGGAGCCTGCGGCCGCGCCCGCGAGCGCCGGCGCCGCCGAGCCGCGGCCCTCCGCCAGGGAGCCGATCCGCGACCCGAAGCCGGTGAAGGCGGCGCTGCCGGGCGCGACGGCGCTGCCGCCGCCGGAGCCCACGGGCATCGGCGGCGGCCTGAAGCTCAAGACGGAATGAGGCGGACGCTCGTGGCGCGCGCGCGGCGATCGACCGCGGTCCTCTGCGCCGCGGCGGTCGCGTGGGCGGCGGCCCCCGGGCCGGCGAGCGCGCAGGGCGGGCCCGCCGCAGAGGCGCCGCCGGACGAATACAAGCAGCGCATGAAGAACGGCGTGAAGCTGTTCCAGGATGGAAACTTCCTCGCCGCGATCGCGGAGTTCGAGGCGGCGTACAGGGTGCGGCCGAACGCGAACCCGCTCGTCAACGTCGCGCTCTGCCAGAAGGCGCTCTTCCGCTACCCGAGGGCGATCGCCGCGCTCGAGCGCGCGCTCTCGAGCCACGAGGGCACGATGGATCGGGCGGATCAGGAGTCGGCGCGCAAGGCGATCGCGGAGATGCGCGCGCTGCTCGCCCGGGTCACGGTGGAGCTCACGCCGGCGCACGCGGCGCTCATCGTCGACGGCGAGGAGCAGCCCGCCTCGACCGAGGCGAGGCGCGTCGTGGAGCTCGGGCCGGGGACCCACCGGATCGGCGCGCGCGCCGAGGGGTTCGCGGCCGCGGAGGAGGTCGTCACGGTCGTGAGCGGCGAGGTCGACCGGACGCTCGCGATCGCGCTCACGCCCGACAAGGGCCTGGTCACCGTGGAGGCCGGCGACGCGCAGGGGGCGATCGCGATCGATCAGCAGATCATGGGCTACGGGCGCTGGTCGGGCTTCCTGACGCCCGGCACCCACCTCGTGCAGATCTACCGGCAAGAGAGCGTGATCTACGCCGCGCACGCGCTCGTCGTCGCCGGCAAGGCGCAGGAGATCCGGCCCGGCCAGGGCGGGATCCCGCTCGCCGCGCCGGCCGCGCCGCCGGTGATCACGCCGCCGGTCGTGCCCCCTGCGCCGCCGCCGCCGCGGCCGCTCCGCCCGGCGCGGCAAGGTCCGTTCGTGCTGGGTGCGGGCTCGCTCGTCTGGCCCCTGGAGCACCCGCAGCACTTCCCGGACCCCGAGCCCAACAGCGGCGGCGCCGGGGCGATCCGGGCCGGTTACCAGGTGAACGGCACGGCGAGCTTCGACGTGATGCTCCAGTACGTGAACGTCGCGATCCACATGAAGGGCGACGAGGGCGCGAAGTACACCTTCGAGGCGGGCCGCCTCGGCCTGAACCTCCGCCTGATGACGCCGGGCCAGACGGTGCGCTTCGTCGGATCGCTCGGCGGCGGCATCGCGCACGACTCGGTGAGCTTCAGCCCCGCGACCGTCCACCGATGCCCCGCCGAGCAGTGCTTCGACGCCTCGGGGGTGGATCCGTTCGTGCTCACCGACGTGGGCGTCGAGCTCGATTTCGGCGGCCCGCTCGTGGGCTTCTCGCTGGAGAGCTATTTCCAGTCGTCGCGCGGAATCGACGACGCGGACGACACCGATCTCTACGAGCCCCGCGCGCTCATCCACCTCGGGGGCAGCGTCCGCGTCGGATACGCCTTCTGGTGAGCCTTGTTCGCGGGGCCGAGGGTTGTATCCTCGCAGCCCCGAATGCCAGAGGGTCAGATCATGTCGGAAGCCATCACGTCATTGCTGAAGGAGTCTCGCCGGTTCGATCCGCCGGCCGAGTTCTCGCGCCGCGCGCGCGTGCAGACGCGCGAGGCGTACGACGCGCTCTACCGCGAGAGCGTCGAGGAGCCGGACGCGTTCTGGCGGCGCGAGGCGGCGGATCTCGTGTTCCACACGCCGTGGACGACGCCGGTCGAGTGGACGCTGCCGCACGCGAAGTGGTTCGTCGGCGCGACGCTCAACGTGACCGAGAGCTGCCTGGACCGGCACCTCACGACGGCCACGAAGAACAAGGCCGCGATCATCTGGGAGGGCGAGCACGGCGCCACGCGGACGCTCACCTACGCGCAGCTCCACCGCGAGGTCGTGCTGCTCGCCGACGCCCTGAAGCGCCTCGGGATCGAGAAGGGCGACCGCGTCGCGATCTACATGGGCATGGTCCCCGAGGTCGCGGTGGCGATGCTCGCCTGCGCCCGGCTCGGCGCCGTGCACACCGTCGTCTTCGGCGGCTTCGCGGCCGACGCGCTCCGCGATCGCATCCAGGACAGCCAGGCCAAGCTCGTCATCACGCAGGACGGCGCGTACCGGCGCGGCCAGATCGTGCCCCTCAAGGAGACCGTCGACCGGGCGCTGGCGCAGCCCGAGTCGAAGAGCGTCACGAAGGCCATCGTGTACCGCCACCTCGGCAGCGAGCGCTGCCAGGTGCACATGACGCAGGGCCGCGACATCTGGTGGGACGACCTGCTCGCCGAGGCGAAGCCCTCGTGCCCGCCCGAGATCGTCGACGCCGAGCACCCGCTCTTCATCCTGTACACGAGCGGCTCGACCGGGAAGCCGAAGGGCGTCTTGCACACGACCGCGGGCTACCTGGTCGGCACGCACGTGACCACGCGGTACGTCTTCGACCTGCGCGAGGACGACATCTACTGGTGCACCGCCGACGTCGGCTGGGTGACGGGGCACAGCTACATCGTCTACGGCCCGCTCTCGAACGGCGCGACGTGCCTCATGTACGAGGGCGCCCCGAGCTACCCCGACTGGGGCCGCTTCTGGCGCCTCATCGAGAAGCACGGCGTCACGATCCTCTACACCGCGCCCACGGCGATCCGCGCGTTCATGCGCCAGGGTGATGAGTGGCCGGCGAAGAGCGACCTCTCGAGCCTGCGCCTCCTCGGCACGGTCGGCGAGCCGATCAACCCCGAGGCGTGGACCTGGTACCACCGCGTGATCGGCGGCGGCCGCTGCCCGGTCGTGGACACCTGGTGGCAGACCGAGACGGGCGCGATCATGATGACCACGCTCCCCGGCGCGGCCTATTCGAAGCCCGGATCCACCGGGCTGCCGATGTTCGGCGTGGTCGCCGACGTGGTCACGAGGGACGGCAAATCGGTCGGCGCGAACGAGGGCGGCCTGCTGGTGCTGCGGCGGCCCTGGCCCTCGATGCTCCGCACCGTGTGGGGCGACGACGAGCGCTTCCGCAGGCAGTACTTCAGCGACGTCGAGGGCTGCTACTTCACCGGCGACGGCGCGCGCCGCGACGAGGACGGCTACTTCTGGGTGGTCGGCCGGATCGACGACGTGCTCAACGTGGCCGGGCACCGCATCGGCACGGCCGAGATCGAGAGCGCGCTCGTCTCCCACCCCGCGGTCGCCGAGGCCGCAGCCGTGGGCCGACCCGACGACCTGAAGGGCCAGGCGCTCGTGGTCTTCGTCTCCCTCCGGCCCGGCTTCGCCGCCGGCGACGAGCTGCGCGCCAAGCTCGGCGAGCACGTCTCGAAGGAGATCGGCAAGTTCGCGCGCCCCGACTCGATCCGCTTCGCCGACGCGCTGCCCAAGACGCGGAGCGGCAAGATCATGCGACGCCTGCTCAAGGACGTCGCCGCCGGCCGCGAGTCGACCGGCGACACCTCGACGCTCGAGGATCTGAACGTCCTGGCGAAGCTCCGGACCGACGAGGAGTGAGCCACGAGGTCGCGGCGGAGCGCCGCGCGCTTCACCCGCCGGCGGCTCCCGGGGTACGCTCTGCCGCATGAGGCCCCCCCTCCTCGCCCGCGCCGCGCCGGCGCTCGCCGGTCTTGCCCTCGCATTCGCCTCGTCCGCGCCCGCGGGCGCGCAGCCCAGCCAGAAGAGCCCCGAGAAGCTCGCCGAGGCCAAGGAGCACATGGAGGCAGGGGCGGCCTTCTACAACGACCCGAGCGGCCACAAGTGCGAGGAGGCGTATCGCGAGTTCAGCAAGGCCTACGAGCTCTCGGGATCGCTGAACGCCCTCAAGGGCATGGGCATCTGCGCGCTGGAGCTCGAGCGCGACGGCGACGCGATCGCCCATTTCGACAAGTACCTCGCGGGCAAGGGCGCCCGGATCGACGCCGCGGACAAGGCGCAGGTCGAGAGCGATCTCAAGGCGCTGAAGGCCGCCGTCGCGTGGGTGACGCTCAAGGCCGAGAGGCCCGGCACGCGCGTCACCGACGTCCGCACGCCCTCCCGCGGCGCGCCCATCTCGAACAGCTACGTCATCGGCCCCGAGGGCCTCAAGGTCGGGATTCACCCCGGCGCGCACGTGCTCACCGCGACCGCGGACGGCGCCCCCGATGTCGTCTGGCGCGTCGACATCGCGAACGGCGGCACGTACGACCACACGTTCGAGGTCCCCAAGGCGCAGCCGCAGCCCGCGGCGCCGGCGGGGGGCGCGCCGCCCATCAAGGACAAGGACCCGACCCCGCCGCCCGCGGGCGAGCCCGAGATGGAGCGCCCCGTCCCGGCGTCCGTGTTCATCTTCGGCGGCCTCACCGTCGCCGCCGCCGTGCCGATGGCGATCTTCATGATCAAGGCGAAGGGCGACAAGGCGGACTACGACGAGCAGAACAACGGGACCCTCCCCGAGGCCGACGTCGAGGACCTCCGCTCGAAGGTGACCACGTCGAACATGCTGGCCGACATCTTCCTCGGCGTGACGGCCGCGAGCGCCGTGACCACGGGGATCCTCTTCTTCACGCGACCCTCGGTCCCGGTGGAGAAGACCGGCTCGGAGCAGACGGGCTCGTGGAGGCTCACACCCGTCGTGGCGCCGTCGGGCGGCGCCGCATTCGTCACCGGCCGATTCTGAGCGTCCTCATGGGCTCGCTTCGAACGAAGGGCCTCGCGCGCCTCACGGGGTGCGGCCGACGCCCCGGGGCGGCCCTTTCGCGCGGGAGAATTTGATCACCTGCCGCGTGGGGCGGTGGATAATCTGAGGCGAGGCGCTCCTTGGAGCTCGAAGCCGGAACCGTCGTGGCGAATCACTACCGCATCACCCGCCCCCTGGGGCGCGGTGGCATGGGAGAGGTGTTCGCCGCGGAGAACATCCGCACGGGCCGTCCGGTCGCGGTGAAGCTCCTCCGGGCCGACTCGAAGACCAAGTCCTCCGCGGTGGCCCGCTTCCGGCGCGAGGCGCGCGCCGCGGGCTCGATCAACAGCGATCACGTCACGCAGGTCCTCGACGTCGAGGAGGACGCCGAGCACGGCATCGTGCTCGTCTTCGAGCTGCTCGCGGGCGAGTCGCTGATCGATCGCCTGAAGCGCACAGGCCCGATCCATTTCGAGGAGCTGCACCCGATCGTCGAGCAGGTCTGGCTGGGCCTCGCCGACGCCCACCACGCGGGCATCATCCACCGCGATCTCAAGCCCTCGAACGTCTTCCTCGTGCAGCGCCCCGACGGCTCGACCCGCGTGAAGATCCTCGACTTCGGCATCTCGAAGCTGCCGAAGGAGATGGGCGGCGAGACGCTCACCGAGATGGGCCAGAGCCTCGGCACGTTCTCGTTCATGCCGCCCGAGCAGATCAACAAGGCGAAGACGGTCGACCACCGCGCCGACATCTACGCCTGCGCGACGCTCATCTACCAGGCGCTCACCGGCCAGCTCCCATACCAGGCGCGGAACATCCTCGCGATGGTCGAGCAGAAGACGAAGACCGAGCCGCGCCGGCTCTCGGAGGTCATGACCGGCGGCGCCGTCGATCCGCGCCTCGAGGCCTTCCTCGCGAAGGGCCTCGCACGCGATCCGGCGCAGCGCTTCCAGACCGCGATCGAGGCCCTCACGGCCTGGCGGGAGCTGCGGCAGAGCCCGAGCAGCCAGTCGAGCGCGCCGCCGCTGAGCCACGCGGCGGTCTCGAGCGGCGCGATGAGCGGGCCCGCCTCGCCGCACGCGCGGCACCCCACGCCGACCCCGCCGGGCGGCGCGGTGGGCGCGCCGCACAGCATGTCGAGCCCGGCCGGTCCGCCGTCGCCGCAGCACGCCGCGCAGCTCTCACACGTCTCCTCCGGGCAGTACCCCCAGGCCTCCCCGCAGCTCTCGCACGTCTCAGGCCAGTACCCCCAGGCCTCGGCCCAGCACTCCGCACAGCTCTCGCCGCACAGCGCCGCGCAGCGCGCCCAGGCCGCGCAGCACGCCCAGGCCGCGCAGCACTCGCATCACGCCGGCACCTCGGGCGCGCACCCGAGCGTGCTCACGCCCCCCGGCGGCGCGCTGAGCGCGCCGATCCCCTCGCGCTCGATGCTGCAATCGTCGGGCAGCTTGCCGGCCGCGCAGGTGGCGCCCGTGAGCAACCTCGCCGCGACAGCCTCGGACATGGCGGCGACGCTCGCGCGGCCCCAGCAGGCAGAGCCGGTCCCGCAGACGCTGCGCGAGCACCGGCCCCAGCCCCACCACGGATCGGGCGCGTACGACCAGATCGCGCAGCCGGGGCAGGGGTACGGGCCGCACGGCACGACCCGCTTCGATCCGAACGCCGGGCCGCAGGCCGCGATGCCCTATTCGGCCCCGAGCTACAGCCACCTCCCGCGCATCTACGACGAGAGCTCGACCGGGCCGGCCAGCCAGGAGAAGACGCAGGTCTATCGCCCGCAGGGCGGGACCGGATCGCACCCCGCGCACGCCGGCCAGCAGCAGTCGACGCACAGCTCGCTGCCTGCGGCGCCGCGCCGCGAAGCGCCGCGCGCGCTCCTGTACGTCGTGGCGGTGGTCGGCTTCGCGCTCGTCGGCTTCGGAGTCGGCGCGCTGCTCCTCAGGTACTGGGTGCCCTGATCGCCGCGCGCCGCCGGCTCAGGACGCCGCCGGCGCGGGCAGCGTGATCCGGAACCGCGTCCCGCCCTCGGCGCGCGCCTCGCAGGCGATCGCGCCGCCGTGGGCCTCGACGATGTCGCGCGTCACCGCGAGCCCGAGCCCCGTGCCGCGCTGCTTCGTCGTGAAGAACGGATCGAAGATCGACGCGCGCAGCTCCTCGGGGATGCCCGGCCCCGTGTCGTCGACGGTGATCACCACCGCGCCGCCCTCGCCGCGCACGCCGATCGCGACCTCGCCCCCCTTCGGCATCGCCTCGCGCGCGTTGCGGATCAGGTTCAGGAGCGCCTGCCGGAGCTGGGCCTCGTCGAGCGGGATCTCCAGGCCGTCCCCCGAGGCCTCGACGCGCACGCGCACGCCGTTGCGCTCGAGCTCGGGCCTCACGAACGCGACGAGCTCCTCGACGAGATCGTCCACCCGCTCCGGCTCGAGCCGCGGGGCCGGCCTGCGGGCCACGCTGAGGTACTGCTCCGCGATGCGGGAGAGGCGGTCCACCTCCGCGCGGATCGCCGCGACGAGCTGCGCCGCCTCCCGCGCGGCCGCGGGCCCCGCGTCCGCCTCCGAACCCCGCGCGATCTCCTCCTCGAGCAGCTCGAGGTTGAGCCCGATCGACGAGAGCGGGTTCCTGATCTCGTGCGTGACGTGCGCGGCCATCTTGCCGATGGTCGCCAGCCGCTCGGCGTGCACCAGCTCCTCGCGGGCGCGGCGGATCGCCGCGACCATTCCCTCGAACGTCGTCGCCAGCTCGCCGATCTCGTCGTTCGTGGCGACCACGTCCTCCGGCGTCAGATCGCCGCGCGCCACCGCCTTGGCCCGCTCCGTCACCGCCGTCAGCGGCGCGAGCACCCGCCGCGCGTACAGCGAGGTGAGCACGCCCACGAGCAGCGTGAGCGCGCCGAGGCCCGCGAGGAGCTGCATCGACCGCGCCTCGCGCCGGTCCGCGTCGGCCGACAGGATCGCCATCCGGTCCTCCACGCGCCCCTTGATCGCCCTGAGCCGCTGCGCCGCCTCGGCCTCGCGCTTCACGAGCTCGTCGCGGGCCCGCTCGGCGCCCTCCCGATCGGCCGCCGCGAGCGCATGGTAGAGCTGCGCGAACCGCTCCGGATCCGCGCCGAGCAGCCGCTCGATCGCGCCCACCTCGCCCGCGATCTCCCCGCCGAGCCGCCGCACCTCCTCCGACGCGGGCGCGGAGAGCCTGCCCGGGCCCCCGGCGCCTGCGAGCCGCTCGGCCGCCTCGCGCACCAGCGCGAACGCGAGCGGACGCGTCCGGCGCGCCGTCTCGATCCACTCGCGCACGTCCCCCGAGTTCCTCGCCGCGGTGATGTGGTTGAGCTGCGTGTTGAACACGTTCTGCTCGGCGAGCACCTCGCCGATCCGGAGCAAGAGCGGCGCGTAGCCGGCCCTGAGCAGCTCCGCGTCGCGCGACGCCGCGCGCAGCGCCTGCGCGCTCCAGCCCACGGTCACCGCGAACGCCGCGAGGACGAGCAGGTAGCTCGCGAGCAGCCGCCCCGCGACCGTGCGCCGCGGCGCGCTCATCGCGGCGCGACGGCGCGCGCGACCAGGCTCACGAGGTCCTCGGCAGGCTCGCCGCAGCTCCTGAACCGGCGCAGGCTCTGCGCGCAGTGGGTCACGAGCAGGCCGCCGCCGAGCGCGCGGTGCTCCTCGATCCGCTGATCCGCGATCCCTGCCGATGTCACCGGCCGCGTCGCCGGCAAGAGGCCGCCCGCCCCGCTGCAGTCCGCGAGCTCGCGGCGATGGATGAACTCCTCCGGCGGCCGCCCCGAGATCCTCGCGAGGATCGCCCGCGGCGCGTCGTAGCGGCCCAGCCCGCGGCCGAGCTGGCAGGGATCATGGAAGCGCACCCGCCGCTCCGAGGTCGACCGCGAGAGCCTGTCGACCGCGGCGAGCGCCAGGTCGACGAAGAGCTCCGGCGCCGGCGCCTGCACGCCCACGCGCGGGTACTCCACGAGCACCGCGCGCGCGCACCCAGGATCGACCGCGACGAACCGCCCGCGCCCCGCCCGATCGTGGCCTCCGCGCCCCGCCGCGCCGCCTCCGATCACCGACGCGACCTCCGCCGCCAGCCGCCGCGCGGCCTCCTCGAAGCCGCGCCGATCCCCCGCGTGGAGGAGCGGCAGCCCGCAGCAGCTCCGGAGCGGCCGGGCCGGCGCGCCCACGATCGCCTCGACCGCGTCGAGCGCCTCGCGCGCCACCTCCGGCGCGTGCCGCACGTACCCGCAGCCGATCAGCACCGCGACGGGCTCCCCCTGCGCGCCGGCCCGCATCGCGCCGCCGGCCTCCGCCCGCGCCCCCTCGAGCGCTTCGACCTCGCGCCGCAGCTCCTCTGCCCGCTCCCAGAACCGCGCCGCCACGTCGCGCGCCCCGGCCGGCGCCGCGCCGCGCGCGAAGAGCTCCGCGCGCGCGTCGCCCAGCACGGCCGCCACCTCGTTGCCGTGATCGCAGCGCTCCCGGCACGCATGGCACCCCGAGCACGCCCACGCGGTCACCGCGTGCGCCTCGTCGATCGGCACGTCCCCCCGCGCCGAGAAGTACGCCATCGACATCTTGCCCCAGGGGGTCACCGCCTCGCTCGCCTCGACGTTCGAGACCGGGCACGCCGCGCGGCAGAGCTTCGGGCAATAGACGCACTTCTCGAGCTCCTCCCGGTGCGCCTCGAGCAGCGTCAGCGAGGGCCTGCGCGCCGCGCGGGCAGGCCGCTCCGGCGTGCTTCGCCCATCCCCGGTCCCATCGCGCCTGGATCCATCTTCCGCAGCCACGGGCGGAGTCTCAACGCCGCCGCGCCCGGGCGCAAGCGCCGCGGCGGCTCACGCCCCCGAGCCCCCGTGGGTCGAGCGCTTGCCCCGCTCGCTCGGAGACGCCGCGACGAGCGCTCGCGTTGATCTTCGGGGCTCCGGGTCGCCTCCGGCGCCCTGCGCCCCGAGCCCCGTCGGCGGCGGCGACTGCCGGGGCGGCGACGGCCGCGGCGCC
>CAYQYG010000056.1:0-18364 GCA_964421485.1 uncultured Polyangiaceae bacterium
CCCGCTGCCGCCGCCGCCGCCGATGGTCGGCCCGCTGGCCACTGCCGACATGGCCGCCCGCGCCGCGCCGGAGCCGGCGCGCCCGCCCTCCGTCGCGCCGCCCGCGCGGGTCGAACCTGCGCCGCCGCCGGCCCCCTCCTCGCCCGAGGTCCCCATCGCGCAGTGCGCTGCGATCGCCGCGTCGCTGGCCATGCGCCCCCAGGACGGGCCGCGCCTGCTCCACGAAGAGGAGCTCACCCCCGAGCGCTGGGAGGCGGCCGAGCGGCGCTGGGCCGCGGAGATCCAGAAGGAGCTCACGCGCGGCAAGGCCGCGCTGCTCCGCGCGTACGACGACGCCTACGTGGCGCGGCTCGAAGAGGAGCGCGGCCCCCTCCAGGTCGAGGAGTACGCCGCGCTGGTGGTCGCGGCCGAGCGCGGCGTCGGCGAGGCCGCGCTCGCGGAGCTGCGGCTGCCGCGCGGCGCGGCGATGCGGATCGAGCGCGTGTGGCTCGACCGGATCGCCGCCGACCCCGCGCTCGCGAAGGCCGTGCGCGCCGCCGTGGACGCCGCGCGCGACGCCTGAGGCTCAGGTGAGCGGCAGCGGCTCCGGCGCCTCGCCGGGCAGCGTCACCCGCTCGATGTCCTTGCGGCGCAGCACCGGGATCCCGGCGAGCGGCACCTGCGCGTGGAGCAGCTTGACGTGCTCGAGCGCCGCGACCGGGTTCTGGATCACCATCGCCATCCCGGGCAGCGGAGACGGCGTGAGCTTGAGCTCCGGCGAGGCCATCAGGAAGTGCACGAGCACGTCCACCCGCTCGGCCGTCACCGGCACCGGCGCCTCGCGCGGCACGGGCTCGACGTACGGGCTGTGCTCCTCCACCGGGAGCGGGATCCGGATCTCCCGCTCGTGGCTGGCGCCGGGGACCACCACCGTCACGTGCGGCACGTTGCGGTACGTGGCGAACGCGAGCCGCGGCAGCGGCGCGGCGCCCAGGAGCAAGCGCAGGATCCCGCCCCGCTCGAAGCGGTAGATCTCCTTCGGATCGGCCGCGAGCTGCCTGCTCTTGTCCAGGGTCCACAGGCGATCGAGGACGTAGATGTCGTCCGTCCCCGCGTTCTGGATCCGGATCCGCGCCGTGATCTCGCCCTCGCCGCGCTCGATCGACGCCGAGAGCGTGGTCCTCGCGAGCGCCGAGAAATCGGACCCTTTTGCGCTCGTCGCGCCGCCGGGGGTCGCCGCATGTTCGCTCATCTTCATGCCCTCGCTCGGTGTGCCTCAGGGGTTCGGCGCGTAGCCCAGATCATGATCGGTCCGCTGCCACGGATAGCCGATCTCCTGCAGGTAGTCGGCCTCCGAGGGGTTGCCCGTGGAGATCGTCTCCAGCTCCTCGTGCGTGTCCCAGCCGCCGGGCTCGGGCGCGCCGCTCGAGGTGCCGGTCATCTGGTGCGCGCCGTGGGTCATCTCGTGGAACATGACCGCGTCGTTCGGCATCGGGTTGTTCGGGTCGTGCGGGTTCGGGAGGGTGAGATCCGGGTTGAGCTGCAGCGTGACGTTGGCGCCGGTGCCGGTCCCCATCAGCGGGTTGCCGTCGGGGCCGATGATCGGGTTGCCCGCGCCGTCGTAGACCTGCTGGCCCGCGGGGTGCGACGCCGCCCAGTCGGCCCAGGTCTGGTTGGGCCCGCAGAAGCTGTTGTTGCCGGTGTACTCCTGGATGGTCATGGTGCGGCCGCTGTTGTTGATGGTGTTCAGCGTCTGCATGCCGGAGTTGGTCTGCCCGATCTGACCGAGGCGGGTCATCACCTTGCCCTTGAACTCGGGCGAGCCGGTGATGGTCATCGCGTTGCCCACCTGGATGTCGCCGTTGGGCAGCACCGTGGCCTCGAAGGGCAGGCTGGGCCCGCCGATCTGCACGGTGGTCGAGCCGTTGGTGATCACGGCCGGCGCCGTGTCCCCGAGCCTGCCCGCGGGCATGCCCGGGCCGTTGATCAGCACCGTGGGCCCGCCGTTGATCTTCACGTCGCCGGCGCGCGACCCGAGCAGCAGCCCCTTCGCCCCCGCGTGGCCCGCCTCGCCGTCCGAGACCGTGCCGAGGTACGACTTCGCGTGGATGAAGATCGTCTCCGCCTCGAGGGTGATCTTCTTGTCCTCGAGGGTGATCGACGCGCCCGTGCCGGTGCTGAAGACGATCTTCTTGTCCTGCATGGCGGTCGACGTCGGCGAGCGCGCCGGCGCGCCCGGCGCCGCGGCCGGCGGCGAGATGGCCACCGAGTGCTGCGTGCCCACGGTGGTCGAGTCCACCGCGCCGACCTGCGCCGACCGGTTCACGCCGACCACCACCGACAGGTTCTGCCCGATCACGTCGCGCGTGTTCTGCTTGACGTTCCGGGTCAAGTTCTTGGCGACCGTGACCGCCTCGTTCCCCTTCACGAGCCTGGTCCGGTCGTTGCCGACGACCGACGACTCGTCGTGCTTGACGAGCTTGTTCATGTCGCGCTCGGCCTGGACGCGCACCTGCTCCTTGCCCTGCGCGTCCTCGAACATGATCTCGTTGTAGCCCCCGCCGCCGCCCGTCGAGTTGCTCTTCCAGCCGCTCTGGGTCTTGTTCGCCGGCAGCCCGAAGGGCACCTTGGTCAGGTTGGTGTAGACGCGCCCGGTGATGATCGGCCGGTCGGGATCGCCGCCGAGGAAGTCGACGATCACCTCCTGCCCGATGCGCGGCAGGTTGACGCCGCCGAAGCCCGTGCCTGCCCAGGGCTGGCTCACGTGGATCCAGCACGAGCTCTGCTCGTTCATCTGGCTCTCGCGGTCCCAGTGGAAGTGGACCCGCACCCGCCCGAACTCGTCGCAGTGGATCTCCTCGCCGGCCGGCCCCACCACCGTGGCGCTCTCCACGCCCACCACCTTCGGCTTGGGCGTCACGAGCGCGGGCCGGTAGGCCGCCTCCGCGGTCCGCGCCTCGACGTGGTGCGTCCAGTCGCCGTCCGAGGTCCCGCTCAGCATCGACTCCACGACGAGCAGCGACCGCCCCGCGCCGAGGTCGGCGCGCGGGTGGTCGAGCACGGAGAGCACCGAGCCCGGGGCGAGGTCGTACGCGTTCGTCTGGAAGGTGAAGGTCTTGGCGCTCGCCCGCTTGGCCTCGAGGCGCTTCTTCGCGAGGACGGCCCCCTCGCCCTCGTCGGTGCGCGCCTTGCCGCGATCGTCGGCGACCGGCGTGTCGTCCCCCTTCTCCGCGCCGAAGAGGAACGCGCCCGGCGTGTAATGGAAGCGCTCGAGCTGCTCCTCCACGTCGAGCGCGGACTCGCTCGCGCTGGCGACGAGCTTGTAGTCCGGCGGCCGCCGGTAGTCGTGATCGCGCATCGTGTAGCGCCCCGGCCGCACCTGCCGCCCCACGCGCAGCGCCGTCACGTGCTCCCGCTGCGCGTCCGTCGGGTTGTCCCGGAACGCGATCGGCGGCCGCGCCGCGTTCGCCTGCGGCGCGTCCGCGAGCGTCAGGACCGACTGGCCGCCCTTCTGCGCGAAGTAGAACGAGATGCCCGCGTCCTCCAGCATCCGCGAGATGAACGCGAAATCCGACTCCGCGTACTGCACCCGGTACTTCCGCTTCTTGTACGCCCCCTTGTCGATCTTGAGCTCGGGCTCGATCCCCCACTCCGAGAGCACCTTGAGGACGATGTCCGGCTCGGAGATCTGCTGGAACATGCGGTGGTTGCGCCGCTGGGTGGTCAGCCAGAGGAGCGGGACGAGGGTGATGTGGTACGTGGAGAGCCCGCCCTCCTCGACGGCGATCTGCTGGAGCTCGCTGCAGATCCCTGTCCAGTACCGCGCGTGGTCGCTGCGCACCTGGAAGGCCGCGGGCCTGCCCGCGACGGCTTCGAAGTCGACGTTCGGGTTATCGCAGAGCGCGACGAGCGTGACGCTGAAGAGCGACGACATCCGCTCGTGCACCGAGAACTCGCGGACGTCGAACACGTCGTCCGAGGAGACTTGTAGCTCGAGGTTGGGGAGCGACGATCCGTCGAGGGGGCTCATCCTGGCGTCCTCCAGGCCACGCGCCCGGGGCAAGTCCAGGCAGGGCCAGCCAGAGCGGTTACCCCTGAGGCCGCCCGGCATCAAGCGGGACGAAGCGCGGACAGGATCACCGTATCTGTCCATCCGGTGCGAGGCGGAGCCCGCGAAGCTCCGCCGCGTCGCGTCGGAGGCTCGCCGCCGGCGGCGGCTCGCGCGCCTGCGTTCGTCCTCGCGCCGCTCAGCAGCGCTCGGGTGACGGCGATCCGCTGCTCCCCGTGGGTCGAGTTGAGCTAATCCAGCCCCGAGGAGGCAAGGAATGCAAAGCATGAGCGGCAAGGTTGCTCTGGTCACCGGAGCGAGCAGCGGGATCGGCAGGGCCACGGCCGAGGTGTTCGCAGCAAAGGGAGCGAAGGTCGTGCTCGCCGCTCGGCGACAGGACGAGCTGGCCGCGCTCGCCGGTGAGATCGCGGCTCGTGGGGGCGCGGCGACCTTCGTCACGACGGACGTGTCCGTTGCGAAGGAGGTGGAGCGGATGGTCGGACACGCCGTCGCGACCTTCGGGCGGCTCGACTACGCCGTGAACAGCGCGGGGATCGAGGGGCAGTTGTTTGGAATCACGGAGCTGCCCGAGGAAGAATGGGTTCGAGTCCTCGACATCAACCTGAAGGGTACGTTCCTCTGCATGAAGTACGAGGCGAGAGCCATGCTTGCGGGCGGACACGGCGGTGCGATCGTCAACGTCGGCTCCGTGAATTCTTTCCTCGGTCTCCCCGCCGGGTCAGCGTACGTCGCCTCGAAGCATGGACAGGTCGGGCTCACGACGAGCGTGTCCGCGGAGCTGGCGCCGCAGGGGATCAGGGTCAACCTCGTGTGCCCTGGAGCCACCGATACGCCGATGCATCGCCGCTTGCGCGGGATCGTCGGCGATGAGGTGTACGACCAGCATCTGATCCCACGTGTTCATACGAGGCGAGTGGGTCGCCCGGAGGAGATCGCTCGGGCTATCGTCTTCCTGTGCTCGGATGAGGCCAGCTACATCACCGGCACCACGCTGACGCCCGACGGCGGGTTCACGTTGACGGTTTGACTTCGCCGAGCCTCGCCGCCTGACGAAGGCCTGGAGCCGGCGCCCTAGCTGCGCGCCTCCTGATCCCGCCGATCCCGGTGGAAGATCCGGTAGAGCACAGGCAGCACCACCAGCGTCAGCGCCGTGGACGACAGGATCCCCCCGATCACCACGGTCGCCAGGGGCCGCTGGACCTCCGAGCCCGTGCCCGTCGCCAGCGCCATGGGCACGAACCCCAGCGCCGCCACCAGCGCCGTCATCAGCACCGGCCGGAGCCGCGCGATCGACCCGCGGTGCACCGCCTCGTCGATCGGGACGCCCTCGTGACGGATGTTCTCGATGAACGTCACCATCACCAGCCCGTTCAGCACCGCGACCCCGGAGAGCGCGATGAAGCCGACCGCCGCCGAGATCGAGATCGGCAGGCCCCGGACCCACAGCGCCACGATCCCGCCCGTCAGGGCCAGCGGCACGCCGCTGAAGATGAGCAGCGCGTTCGTCAGGGTGCCGAACGACAGGAACAGCAGGCCGAAGATCAGGAACAGCGCCGCCGGGACGACCAGCGCGAGCCGCTCGCGCGCCGCGATCAGGTTCTCGAACTGGCCGCCCCACGCGAGCCAGTTGCCCGACGGGAGCTTCACCTCGGCGTCGATCCGCTGCTGCGCCTCCTCGACGAAGCCGCCCAGATCCCGCCCGCGGACGTTCGCCTGGACGACCACGCGGCGCTTCCCGTTCTCCCGGCTGACCTGGTTCGGGCCCTCCTCGATCGCGATCCGCGCGACCGCGCCGAGCGGCACGAACGCCGTCCGGGCGAGGTCGGCGCGATCCAGGCCGGGCACAGCGACATCGGCGCCGAGCTGGTCGGGCTCCTCGGGCAGCGGGATGGGCAGGCTCTCGATCGCCTCGAGGTCGCGGCGGATCCGGTCGGGCAGCCGGACGACGAGATCGAAGCGCTTGTCGCCCTCGAACACCTCGCCGGCGCTCATGCCCCCGATCGCCGCCTCCACGACGGCCTGCACGTCGGCCACGTTGAGGCCGTGGCGCGCGATCGCGCGGCGATCGATGTCGATCGTCAGGACGGGCAGGCCCGTGACCTGCTCGACCTTGACGTCGGCCGCTCCGGGGGTCGAGCGGAGCACCGCGCCGATGCGGTTGGCCTGCCGGAGCATGTCCTCGAGGTCGTCGCCGAAGACCTTGACCGCGACGTCGCTGCGGACGCCGGAGATGAGCTCGTTGAAGCGCAGCTCGATGGGCTGGCTGAGCTCGTAGCTCTGCCCGGGGAGCCCCTCGAGCACCTCCGCGATGGCCTCCGCGAGCTCCTCCTGGGTCGACGCCTTCTTCCACGAGGACCGGGGCCTGAGCATCACGTAGGTGTCGGAGACGTTGGGGCCCATCGGATCGGTCGCGACCTCGGCCGTGCCGGTGCGCGCGAAGATGTGCTCGATCTCGTCCGGGAACGCCTCCTTCAGCGTCCGCTCGAGGAGCCCCTGCATCTCCAGGCTCGTGCTCAGGCCGATCGAGGGGATGCGCGCCGGCTGCACGGCGAGCGCGCCCTCGCTGAGCTTCGGGGCGAACTCGCTCCCGAGCCGCGCGCCGACCAGCCCTGCCCCGGCGAGCAGGACCACGGCCCCGGCGACGATCGCCGGCCGGTGGGCCAGCGCCCAGTGGAGCGCGCGGTCGTAGCCCCGCTTGGCCTGCTTGAAGAAGAAGTTCTCCTTCTCGGAGACCTTGCCGGTCAGGAGCAGCGCCACGAGCGCAGGGATGAAGGTCATCGAGAGGACCGTGGCGCCGGCGAGCGCGAACAGGACGGTCTCCGCCATGGGCCGGAACATCTTCCCCTCGATGCCGGTGAGGGTGAGGATGGGCAGGTACACGATCGCGATGATGATCTCGCCGAAGATCGTCGCCTTGCGGACCTCTTGCGACGCCTCGTACGCGAGGGTCAGCCGCTCGTCCCGGGTGAGCAGGCGCCCCAGGCGGTGCTGCTCCTCGGCGAAGCGGCGGACGCAGTTCTCGACGATGATCACCGAGCCGTCGACGATCAGACCGAAGTCGATCGCCCCGAGGCTCATCAGGTTGCCGCTCACCTTGTTCTGCACCATCCCGGTGACCGCGATGAGCATCGAGAACGGGATCGCCAGCGCCGCGATGAGCGCCGCGCGGAAGTTGCCGAGCAGGACGAAGAGGATGACGATGACCAGGAGCGCGCCCTCGATCAGGCTCCTGCTCACCGTGTGCAGGGTCGCGTCGACCAGATAGGTCCGGTCGTAGACCGTCTTGGCCTTGACCCCCTCGGGCAGCGACTTGTTGATCTCCTTCATCTGGCGGTCCACCCGCTGGGAGACGGATCGGCTGTTCTCTCCCATCAGCATGATGGCCGTGCCGATGACGACCTCGCGGCCGTCCTCGGTCGCGGCCCCGGTGCGGAGCTCCCGCCCGACGCCCACGTCGGCCACGTCCTGGATCCGGATGGGCACGCCGCCGTGGTGCCCGACGACGATCCCCCGGATGTCGTCCTCGCCTTGCACGAGCCCGGTCGCGCGGATGAGGTACTGCTCCCCCTTGTGCTCGATGTACCCGCCGCCGGCGTTCGCGTTGTTCGCCGCCAGCGCTTCGAACACGTCGCGGAACGAGAGGCCGTAGCTGACGAGCTTCGAAGGGTCCGGCGCCACCTGGTACAGGCGCTCGTGGCCGCCGATGGCGTTGACCTCGGTCACGCCGGGCACGCCGCGGAGCTGGGGGCGCACGACCCAGTCCTCGAGGGTCCTGAGGTCCGTCAGGTCGTAGGGCGTGCCGTCGGGCTTCCTCGCGGCGGGATCCGCCTCGAGCGTCCACATGTAGATCTCGCCGAGGCCCGTCGAGATGGGGCCCATCTGCGGCTCGCCCAGGCCGGGCGGCAGGCTCTCCTTGGCCGCCGCGAGGCGCTCGGCGACGAGCTGCCGCGCCCAGTAGATGTCCGTGCCGTCCTCGAACACGACCGTGACCTGCGAGAGGCCGTAGCGGGACAGAGAGCGGACCTGCTCGACGGCGGGGAGGCCGCCCATGGCCCACTCGATCGGGAACGTGATGCGGCGCTCCACCTCGACCGGCGAGAGCGCCTTGACCGGCGTGTTGATCTGGACCTGGACGTTGGTGATGTCCGGGACCGCGTCGATGGGCAGGCGGCCGAAGTTGTAGACGCCGAGCGCGCCGACGGCGACCGTGGCGATGACGACGAGCCACCTGTGGCGGATCGAGAGCTTCAGCAGCTTCGACAGGAATCCGAGCATGGCGGCGCCCCTCAGTGCTCGTGGCCGGCCTCGGATTTCCCGAGCTCGGCCTTGAGGATGAAGCTGTTCTTGCCGGCGTACCGGTCGCCGGGCGCGAGGCCCTTCAGGACCTCGACCACGCGGCCGGCGGCCTCGCCGGGCCGGCTCCCCTTGCGGCCGAGCGTGACGGGGCGCGCCTCGAACGAGTCGCCTCCCTGGACGAAGACGACCGGCTTCCCCTCGACCGTCTGGACCGCCTCGTCGGCCACGACGACCGCGGCGTCGACCTCCTCGAGCGCGACCTCCGCGGTCACGAACAGGCCGGGGCGCCACGCCGGGCCGGGGTTGTCGAGGACCACGCGCGCGACGGCGGAGCGGGTCTGCTCCCCGACCACATGACCCACGTAGGCGATGGTCCCGTGCGCGCTCTCGGCGACCCCCTCCGCGCGCACCGTGACCGCCTGCCCGGTCCGGACCTTGGGGAGATCGCGGGCGTAGACGGTCACGTTGACCCACAGGGTCGACAGATCCGCGATGACGAAGGCCTGGGAGTCGTCTCGCAGGACCTCGCCGACGGTGATGTGCTTCTCGATGATCGTGCCGTCGAGCGGCGCGATCAGCGCGTACCCGGCCCCGCCCTTGCCGCCCGCGCCCGCCGCGTGGAGCTTCTGCGCGGCGCTCCGGTGCTCGATCTGGGCCTCCTTGAGCGCCTGGCGCGCCGCGAGGTAGTCCTTCTCGGCGGAGATCTTCTCGTTCCAGAGCTGCTCCTGGCGCTTGAAGCTCGCCTCGGCCAGGGCCAGCCGCTCCTTGGTCGCGAGGAACTCGCGCTGGAGCTCCGCGAGCTCGCGGCTGTCGAGCGTGGCCAGGACCTCCCCGCGCTCCACGGCGTCGCCGAGGTGTCTCTTCACCGTGCGCACCGTCCCGCTGACGCGCGGCGTGACGTGGGCGAGCGCGTCGGCGTTGACCGAGACCTCGCCGGGGAGATCGAGCGCGACGGCGACCTTGCCCGGGCCGGCGGCGAGGACCTCGATGCCGGACTTCTCGATCGCCTCGGGCGACAGCTTCACCTTGCCCTCTTCGTGGTGCTCGCCCTCGCCCTCGTGGTGCTCGCCCTTTTCCGTGTGGGCGCCATGGTCGTGGCCCGCATGGTCGCCCCGCTCGCCGGCCGGGTGCGCGATCAGGAAGCTCACGCCCGCGGCCCCGGCCAGCAGCAACAGGAGGCCCGCGCCGAGCGCGGCGAGCCGCCCGGGCGTGAGCTCGACGGTGAAGGAGCGGCTCATCGAGGCACCATCCCCGCCGCGATCAGGAGCTCGATCTTGGCGTTCGCGACGGCGAGCTCGGCCTCGACGAAGGCGGCCTGCGCCGCGATCGCCTCGCGGCGGGCCAGGAGCGCGCCGGCGAGGTCGCCCTCCCCGAGCTCGTAGCTCCGCGCTGCCAGCTCGCTCGCCTGCCCCACGAGCGCCGCCGCCGGCGCGAGCTCCTCGAGGGCCTGCCTGGCGCCCGTGTAGCGCAGGTAGAGCTGCCGGATCTCCCCCTCCGCCGCGGCCGCGGCCGCCCTGGCGCGGGCGCCCGCGGCGCCGACCTCCGCGGCGCTCGTCGCCACGCCCGCCCGGTTCGCGTTGAGGACCGGCAGCGGGATCGAAAGGCCCACGAGCCCGATGTTCGCCTCGTCGTCGCGCTCGTACTGCGCGAGCACGCTGACCGTCGGCCACCGGCCCGCGCGCTCGCGGGCCGCCCTCGCCGCCGCCGCGTCCAGCGCCGCCGCCGCCGCGCGGACGTCGGTGCGCTGCCCGACGGCCTTGAGGAGCGCAGGCAGCGGCGGGACGTCGCCGGCCGGGACCAGGCTCCCCTCGATGGGTGGATCGGTCGCAGGGCGCCCGAGCAACGCGAGCAGCGACGCCTTGTCGGCGTCCCGCGTCCCCTTGGCCGCCGCCTCGGCGGAGGCGTCCTGGCTCGCCTGCACCTTGGTGAGCGCCACGTCGAGCTCCGGCGCGCTCCCCGCGATCCGGCGCTTCTCCGCCGCCGCCGCGAGCCGCTGCCCGAGGGCGCGGCGCGTCGCCGCGATCGCGAGCTGCTGCTCGTCGCGGAGCACGAGCGCGTGCTGGAGGAGCGCGGCGAGGAGCACGCGGCGGCGGGCGTCCTCCGCCGAGGCCGCCGCGGCCCGCTGGTCGGCCTCCGCGGCCTCGACGCGGGCGCCGCCCTGCCCGCCCAGGGTGATGGGCCAGGAGATCGTCGCCACGCCGGAGAACGGCCGGGTCCCGTCGGGGTTGAAGCGCAGGCCCCCCATGCCGGAGACGACGGGGTTCTCGAGCGAGAGGACGCCCGCGGCGGTGACGGCGGCCGCCGCGACCGCCGTCTCGGCGTCGGCGACACGGGCCGCGGGGGCGACGCGCGCGAGCTCCACGACCCGCGCCCGGGTGAGGGGTTCGGGGCGGAGGGCGCGCCCCGTGGAGCGCGACCCGTAGCCCCGATGGTCGACCGGGGCCGGCTCGTCGGCCCGCGCGACGGCAGGCCGGAGGATCGAAAGGGACCACGAGATCGCCGCCGCCGCGACGATCAAGGACCGGACCAGGGAAACCCGATGGAAGCGCTTCGAACGATCGGACATGACCTACCTCGGGCGCGATGGCGCGCCACCAGCTCGTGAGGCTCGCGGCCTGGATCGACGGGCGCCGCGGCCACGCCGCCGCAGGGGCGCCCGCGCGCGTGTGCGTGCGCGGTGCGCCCTGCGCGCGGCGCGGTTTGCGACCACCTCACCGCCCGCGGAGCGATCGCGCAGCCCTTCGCCCGGCCTTCACGGCCCGGTTGCCGGCGCGCGCTCAGGAGGTGGTGACGGGTCGCGGGGGCCGATCGACGCGATGGGGGTGCGCCTCGCCGCAGGCCGGCGGCGGCGTCCACTCCTCGAGCTCCGTCAGCGCGAGGACCGCCTCGACCTCGGGCACCGAGACGGAGGGTGGCACCATCGGGATCTGGCCGCACGGGCACTGATGGCAGCCCGCGGGGCAGTCCTCGTGCGCGTGGCCGACGTCCCCCTGGCCGTCGTGCGGCTCGGCGCGGGCCTCCGCGTCCGCGGTGTCATCCCAGCACGGCAGCCATCCCATGGCCTGGTACACGTGCCCGCGGCCCAGGAGGGTCAGCACCAGCGCGAGCGGCAGGAGCCACGCGCTCCAGAGGCGCGGCGCGATCCTGGTCCGGCGGGCGCTGGGGCGGCGAGGGGCCACGGCGGCATGCTGGGCGACGGCCCCCGCGGCTGTCAAGGCAGCGCGCCTGCCGGGGCACCGTCATCACCATCGCCATTGAGCCCGGACGGCGGGCATGGGCTCAGCCAGCGTCGCCCGCAACGCGGCGAGCACCGCCGCGTTGACGGACTCCTGTGCGATCGGCTCGGGCACGTGCCGGTCGTTCGGCACGTGGAGGAACCCCGCCCTGAGGAGCCCCGGCGCGCCGTCCATGGCGCGGAGCAGGGCCAGGAACACCTCGTTGCAGAGGAAGCCGCCGGCGTCCTCGCTGGGCTCGACGGGCCCGCCGGCCGCGGCGATCGCGGCCTCCAGGCGCTCGACAGGGAGGCGGGTGGGGAGCGCCACGGTCGGCGCCTCGCGGAGCGGCGAGGGGAGCCGCCCGGCGTTGTCCTCGATCGGGCGGCGCGCGTCGGTCGCGACCCGCTCGACGCGGAACGTGCCCTGCGCCATCCCGAGGCTCAGCGCGACGTGTGGGCGCACCTCCGCGACGAGCGCCCGGAGCCGCGCGGCGGCGACGTCCCAGAGCACGGGCAGCACGCGGCCGATGACCTCGGCGCCCGGAGGCTCGATCCGCGCCCCGTCGAGCGCGCGGGCCGCGTCGCCGCTCGGGTTGCGCGGCGCGCCGTGGAAGGGCTCGAAGCCGGTGAGGAGGACGCGGAGCGGCATCGCGGGCGGTGCGAGGTCTCTAGCAGACCTCGGCCGCGCGGCCTCAGCGCGCCTCGATCTTCGCGCCGTCCGCGAGCTTGTCGCTCGGGTGCACCACGACCCGATCGCCCTCGGCGAGGCCCGCCGTCACCTCCGCCTCCGCCTCGCCGCGCCGGCCGAGCTCGACCTCGCGGAGGCGCGCGCGGTCCCCGTCCACCGCGAACACCGCCCAGCGATCGCCGCGGCGGAACAGCGCGGAGAGCGGCAGCTTGAGCGCGTCGGGGCGCTGCCAGACCACGATGCGGGCGTACACGCGGTAGCCGTCGCCGAGCGCGCGGCGGGCCTCGGGCGCGCCGGTGAAATCCGCGACCACGTTGACGCGCTGCTCCTCGACGCCGAGCGCCGAGACCTTCGTGAACCCGGAGGGCTCGACCAGCCGCACGCGGGCCTCGAGCGGCGCCTCGCCGCCCCAGCGCTCGATCCGGACCTCGGCGCCGGGCGACACGAGGACCGCGTCGGTCGACAGGAGGTCGACGACGATCTCGAGCGCGGCCGGATCGCCGATCTCCACGAGCGGGGCGCCGGCCTGCACGAGGCCCGCGCTCTCCTGCATCACGCGCAGCACCGTGCCGTCCACGGGCGCCCGCACGACGACGCGGCCGGCGTCATCCTCGGGGCCGCGCGCCTTCAACGCCTGGGGCTCCGGGTCGCCTGGCGGCGCCCTGCGCCCCACACCCCGGCTCATGCGGATCAGCGCCGCCTCCGCCGTCTCCAGCTCGAACTGCGCGATCTTCGCGCCGAACCGGGCCGAGTCGAGCTCGGCCGCGGCGGCGCGCTCCCGGAACTCGGCCGCGTCGAGCTCGGCGCGCGCGACCCCGCCCTTCTCGAAGAGCGTGCGCACGCGCTCGAGGTCGGTGCGCGCCTCTGCGAGGGACGTCTCGGCGAGCGTCACGCGCGCCCTGGCCTGCGCGATCCCCGCGCGCGCCGTCCGCGCCTGCGCCTCGGCCTGCGCCCGCGTCCGGGCGTCGAGCAGCGGCGGCTCGACGGGCGTCACCTCGGTCAGCTCCGCGCCGAGCGCCACGCGATCGCCGGGGCGGAGCGCGAGCCGCGGGACCTGCCCGGAGACCGGGGCCGAGACCACGTAGCGGTCCTTGATCCGCGTCCTGCCGTCGCCGTCGACCGTCACCACGAGCGGGCCGCGCGCGACCGCCGCCGCCTCGACCCGCGAGGGCTTCGGCACGAACGCGTACGCGATCGCGGCGAGCAGCAGCAGCGCGACCGCGACCTCGAGGATCCGCTTTGCGATCTTCATCGACTAGTCCCTCGACTTGAGCACGCCCACGAGGTCCAGCCGATCGATCCGGCGGCGGACCAGGAGCGCCGACAGCGCCGCGGCGAGGAGCACGACGAGCGCCGCGTAGGCGTACGTCGACCGCTCGATCACGAACGGCATCCGGAACATCTCGGTCTGGTAGCCCTCGGTGAACGCCCAGGCGAGCGCGCGCCCGAGCCCGAGGCCGAGCGGGATCGCCGCGAGCGTCGTCACCGAGAGCTCGCCGAGCAGCACGAGGCTCACCTCGGCCCGGGTGAAGCCGAGGACCCGCAGGCTCGCGAGCTCGCGGCTCCGCTCGGCGAGCGCGATCCGCGCGTTGTTGTAGACGACGCTGAACGCGATGATCACCGCGAAGACGACCTGGACCGCGCGCATCGTGCCGAGGCTCTCCTCGAGCGTCCGCTCGAAGCTGTCGAGCGCCGCCTGCCGCACGCTCACCCCGGCGACCAGGGGCGTCCGCTTGAGCTCCTCGTACAGCGGGCCGGACAGGCGCGGATCCACGTCGAGGTACGCGCCCGAGACCGTGTCCCCCTCCCCTATCAGCCGGTTCAGCGCGCCGATCTCCATCGTCGCCGACGCCCCGACGAGCTCGTCGACGATCAGCGTCACCGGCACCTCGCGCCGGCTCCGGCGGCCCTCGAGCACCTCGACCGTCACGGCGTCGCCCAGCCCGACGCCGAGCTCCTCCGCGAGGTAGGCGCCGAGCGCCAGCCCCTCCGGGGGCAGCGGCAGCGCGCGCCCGTCGCGATCCACGAGCCGGTGCAGCGCGCCGCCCGCAGGCATGCCGGTGACCGCCGCGCGGCGGCTTCGGTGGCCGGCCCGCAGCGTCACCGGCGCCGCGCGGCGCGGCTCGGCGCGCAGCACGCCGGGCATGTGCGCGATCTCGACGAGCGCCGCGCGCGGCCGCGGCTCGACGAAGAGCACCGTCGCGTCCTCGCCCTGCGCGAGCCGGAAATGGAGGTCCATCATGTACCCGATCGCGTCCTCGGTGAACCGCCCCACGACCAGGATCGCGACCGCGAGCGCGACCGACGCCGCCGACAGCGCCGCCCGCACCGGCCGCCGCGCCACGCTGCGCGCGATCATCCGCGCGGCCGGCGACAGGAGCCGGTGCAGCCCGAGGCGCTCGAGCAGCGTCGGCTTGAACGTCGCCGGCGCCTCGGGGCGCATCGCCTCGGCCGGCGGCAGCGCCGCCGCGCGCCGCACCGCCACCGCCACGCCGGCCGCCGCCGCGGCCACGCTGATCAGGAGGCCCAGCGCCGCCGTGCTCGCCGTCACGCGCAGCTCGAGCACCGGGAAGTGGAAGTAGTCCGCGTACAGGCGCGTCATCCCGCGGCCGAGCCAGAGCCCGGCGGCGGTCCCCACGGCGGCCCCCGCGAGCACGAGCGACAGCGCCATCTCGAGGTAGTGCGCGCCGATCGCCGCGCTCGAGTACCCGAACGCCTTGAGCGTCGCGATCTGCGTGCGCTGCGTGCTGATCAGCCGCGACACGACCACGTTGAGCAGGAACGCGGCCACCCCGAGGAAGATCGACGGGATGATCAGCGCGGTCCCGCGGAGCTGCGTGAGCTCGTCGGCGAGGAACCGGGCGGAGATCTGCCGGTCGCGCCCGTACGCGCCGAGCCCGCCGTAGGGCGCGAGCAGCCGGTCGACCTCCGCGATCACGTCCGCCTCGCGCGAGCCCGCGCCGCGCTCCCAGCGCGCGGGCGCGAGCGAGAGCGAGACGTCGTTGAACGCGCCCCGCATGTCGAGCGCCGCCGCGAGCGCCTCGCGCCCCATCCACAGCACCGCGAAGCGCTTGTCGTCCGGCCAGGGGTCCTTGCCGCTGATCTGGTAGACGTACTCCGGCGAGATCGCGGTGCCCGCGACGACGAACCGCCGCCGCCTGCCGTTCACGACCGCGGTCACCGAGTCCCCCGGCCCGATCCCGTGCGCCGCGGCGAACGCCTCGCTGAGCAGCGCCTCGTCCTCGCGCGCCGGGTTGACATTTGGGGCTCCGGGTCGGCTGGCGCCGCCCTCCGCCCCAAACCCCGGCTCGATCCCGCGCCCCGCGCGCACGTGCACGTCGTTGAGCCGCGGCCTGCGCCCCTCCGGCATCGAGATCAGCCGCGCAGTGACCGGCTCGGTCACGCCCTCCACGTCGAGCGTGACGTCGGCGACCACCCGGTCCTCGACGGCCACGACGCCCGGGATCTCCCCGATCCGCCGCGCGACCCACGCCGGCGCCCGGCGGGCGCCCGCGAACACGTCCGCGAACCGGTAGTCCTCGTAGTACGCCTGCCGCGACAGATCGAGCGAGTCGAGCGCGCTCAGCGAGGCGACGAAGACGGCGATCCCGGCGGCGACCACCGAGATGATCGCGAGCGCCGGGCCCTTCATGCCCAGGAGGTCTCGGAGGAGCTTCCGGTCGAGCGCGCGCATGCCGTCACCAGACGAGGTCCGCCGGCGCGCATCGGGCCGCGTTCCCGCGCTCGCCCGCGATCCGCCCGTCGGCCATCGTGATGACCCGATCGGCCATCCCGCCGATCGCCGCGTTGTGCGTGATCACCACGACCGTGGTCCCGAGCTCCCGGTTCGCCCGGTCGAGCGCCTCGAGCACGAGCTTGCCCGTGCCCACGTCGAGCGCCCCGGTCGGCTCGTCGCAGAGCAGCACGTCGGGCCGCTTGGCCACCGCCCGCGCGATCGCGACCCGCTGCTGCTCGCCCCCCGAGAGCTGCGCGGGGAAATGGTCCAGGCGATCCTGGAGCCCCACCAGCGCGAGCGCCTCCTCGGGCCTCATCGGCGCCTCCGCGATGTCGGTCACCAGCGCGACGTTCTCGCGCGCCGTCAGGCTCGGGATGAGGTTGTAGAACTGGAACACGAACCCCACGTGCTCCCGCCGGTAGCGCGTCAGCCCCGCCTCGCCGGCCGCGGTCAGGTCGTGGTCCCGGTAGATCACGGTCCCGCTCGTCGGCACGTCGAGCCCGCCGAGGATGTTGAGCAGCGTCGATTTCCCGCTGCCCGACGGCCCGAGCAGCACGACGAGCTCGCCCCGGAACAGCGAGAGATCGACCCCCCGCAGCGCCTGGACGGACACCTCGCCCATCCGGTACGCCTTCGTCAGCCCGCGCGCGACGAACACCGCCTCCCTGCGCGGCTGCGCGGGGGCGAGAGCGGGCTCGGTGCGGGGCGCATCGGTGATCATCGGGCTCCGGGGGGGCGTGGCGGCGCCGGCCGGCATTGCTGGCGGTGCCGAGGGATGGTACTCCCTTCGCCCATGGGTCGACTCAACCCGGCGGAGATTCTCATCATCATCGGGATCGCCCTCCTCCTCTTCGGAGGCAGCCGGATCGCCGACATCGGCAAGGGGCTCGGCGAGGGAATCCGGAATTTCAAGAAGGGCATCACCGAGCCCGAGAAGGCGGCGGAGTCGGACAAGGACAAGGACAAGAAGGGCCAGAAGGACGAGGAGAAGAGCCAGGACGCCTGAGCGCGTCCGCCCCTCGATCCCTGCCCGCGCCGCGTCCGGGCCCTGCTGGAACACCGATCAGGTTGAAGATCCGAGAGATGGCCCGCAAGGGCGCGAGGGTCGCAAGGATCAGGAGAAAAATCTCCTTTCCCTTGCGTCCCTTGCGCCCTTGCGGTCTCTCGAATCTCGCTTTGTCGCTCTAGGTCGATCGCCGCCCGGCGAGCGCCGCGAGCTCGTTCAGGAGCTCCGGCACGCCCGCGCCCGTCGCCGCGCTCACCAGGTGGAGCTTCACCTTCGACCGCGCGAAGCGCCGCTTCAGCGCCGGGTACGCCTCGCGCACCTCCGGCAGATCGGCCTTCGAGAGCGCGACGATCTCCGGCCGCTCCGCGAGCTCCGGGCTGAACCGCTCGAGCTCCTCCCGGAGCGCCCGGTAGTCGGCGAGCGGCTCGCGCCCCTCGCCCGGATCGAGCGTCACGAGGTGCAGGAGCGCCCGCGTCCGCTCCACGTGCTTCAGGAACTGGATCCCGAGGCCCACGCCCTCGCTCGCCCCCGGGATCAGCCCGGGGATGTCGGCGATCACGAAGCTCGATCCCCCGGCCGCCGCGCCCCCGCCGATCTCGACCACGCCGAGCGTCGGCGTGAGCGTGGTGAACGGGTAGTCGGCGATCTTCGGCCGGGCCGCGGAGACCGCGGCCACGAAGGTGCTCTTGCCGGCGTTGGGGAACCCGAGCAGGCCGACGTCCGCGAGCACCTTGAGCTCCAGGGACAGCTCGCGCTGCTCGCCCGCCTCGCCCGGCTCGGCGCGCCGGGGCGCCCGGTCGTGCGGCGACTTGAAGTGGATGTTCCCGCGGCCCCCCTTGCCGCCCCGCGCGATCACGAACCGCTGGCCGTGCTCGGTCACGTCGGCGAGCAGCTCCCCGGACTCGGCGTCGCGGATCTGCGTCCCGATCGGCACGCGCAGGAGCCGGTCCTCGCCGGCGCGCCCGTGCCGGTCCTTCCCCTGGCCGTGCTCGCCCCGCTCGGCCTCGATCGTCCGCGAGTACGTGAAGTCGAGCAGCGTCGACATCCCTTCGTCCCCGACGAAGATCACGTCCCCGCCGCGACCGCCGTCGCCCCCCGCCGGGCCGCCGAAAGGCACGAATTTCTCCCGCCGGAACGCGACCGCGCCGTTCCCGCCGTCTCCGGCCACGACCTTGAGCCGGCACTGGTCGACAAACCGCATCCGGCGGCTCTTAACATAGATCCCCCACGATAACCCTTTGACGCACGCGGCCCGCCCGCGGAAAGGGGGCTCGGGGCGCCGGGCGCCGTCAGGCGACCCGGAGCCCCGAATGTCGAACGAGGGCTCGGGGCGCCGGGCGCCGTCAGGCGACCCGGAGCCCCGAATGTCGAACGAG
>CAYQYG010000056.1:18464-28436 GCA_964421485.1 uncultured Polyangiaceae bacterium
ATGTCGAACGAGGGCTCGGGGCGCCGGGCGCCGTCAGGCGACCCGGAGCCCCGAACGTGGAGCGCAGGTGCCATCCCGGATCCTGATCGTCGACGACAACACCAGCCTCGCGAAGAACCTGCGCGAGATCCTGGAGGGGGCGCGCGAGCTCGACGTGGAGGTCGCGCTCGCGCCGGACGGCCGGACCGGGCTCGCCGCGGCCCGGCGCGACGGCTTCGACGTCGCCGTCGTCGACGTCAAGCTGCCCGACGCGAACGGCGTGGACCTGATCCGGCCGCTCCGGGCCGCGGCGCCGCACGGCGAGGTGGTGCTCGTGACCGGCTTCGCCACGGTCGACACCGCGATCGCGGCCCTCCGCGCCGGCGCGTCCGCCTTCATCCTCAAGTCCTTCCGCCCCGAGGAGCTCATCTCGACCGTGGCCCAGGCCCTCGAGAAGATCTCCCTGAAGCGCGAGCGCGAGGAGCTCGAGCGCCGCCACCGCGCGCTCATCGAGGCCGCCGACGTGCTCATCCTCGGCCTGACCGCCGACGGCTGCATCGCGCTCTTCAACCCGCGCCTCTCCGCGCTGACCGGCATCGATCCGGCCGCCGCGATCGGCGCGGCGTTCACCGAGGCGCTCGTGGACGAGCCCGACCAGCGCCGCTTCACCCAGGCCTTCCTCGGCGCGCTCGAGGACGACGCGGCCGCCGAGGTCGAGGTCGGGGTGCGGGACGCGGCGGGCGCCGTCCGGCGGGTGCGCTGGCACCTGTCCGGCGTCCGCGGCAGCGGCAAGAAGACCGATCTCGTCTACGGCATCGGCCTCGACGTGACCGAGCGCCGCGCGCTGGAGCGCCGCGCCGCCGACGCCGAGGCCATGAACGCGATGGCCCCGCTCGCCCTCGGCCTGGCCCACGAGATCCGCAACCCGCTCAACGCGGCCGTGCTCGAGCTCCACCTCCTGAGCCGCTCGATCGAGCGCCTCTCGGACGAGGCCGTCCGCGCGCCGATGAAGCGCCGCGTGGGCATCGTCGAGGCCGAGATCGCCCGCCTCGGCCGCCTGCTCGGCGAGTTCCTCGATCTCGCCCGCCCGCGCGCCCCGCTCCGCGAGCCCGTGGACCTGAGCCGGGTGGTCGGCGACGTGCTCGACCTGGAGCACGAGGCGTCCGCGCGCCGCCGGATCGAGACGCTCCGCGAGCTGGACCCCGACTGCTTCGCCCTGGGCGACGTCGAGAAGATCAAGCAGGTGGTCCTGAACCTGGTGGTGAACGCGCTCGACGCGATGTCCGAGGGCGGCACCCTGCGCGCCCGCACCGGCGGCGACGCCCAGGAGGTCTGGCTCTCGATCGGCGACACCGGCCCCGGCATCCCGTCCACGATCCTGGCGGAGATCTTCGACCCCTTCTTCACGACGAAGGCCGCCGGCACGGGCCTGGGCCTCGCGATCGTCCGGAAGATCGTCGATCAGCACGCCGGCCGGGTGGTGGTCGACACCGGCGCCGCCGGCACGACCGTGCGCGCGACCTTCCCCAGATTCGTGGCGTAGCACAGCCCGTCAGAAATCCGACCGGGGATCTCCGAGGAGCGCAGGAGAGTCAATCTTCGGGGCTGCGGCTCCTCGGGGTAGCGACCATCGGGAGCGTAGGGGGTTCGGGGGCGCAGCGCGGCTTGTCCGCGCGGAGCCCCCGAGCGTAGGTGCGCGAAGCCCCCTGCGTCGGCGCCCGGCCCTGCCGGGTCAGCCCACGATGCGCATCGGGGGCTTGAGCGGGAGCGGCGGGCGGGAGCCGGGCGCCGAGGGCGTGGCCGAGGGCGCGGGCTTCGGGATCGTCGCGTCGCCCTCGAGCGCGGAGAGCGCGACGAAGAGCCGGTCCATGCCGAAATCGAGCGCTGCCTCGCGCTGGAAGACGTGCGCGATCTTGATCAGCTTGAGCGAGGTCTGCTTGCCGAGGTCGATCTCCCGCTCGAGGAACGCCTCGAACGAGCCATACCCCTTCGCCTGGTAGAGCTCCTGCTGCTGGATCTCGGCGAGCACCGCGCCGATGTCGAAGAACCCCTTCTCGAGGCGCTTCCGGAAGGTCCGGATCTTCTGCATCTGGTTGTGGAGCTCGGCGATCTTCGCCTTGATCTCCTCGGCGCCGCTCGGGACGCGGATGGTCGCGCGGGCGCTGCCGGGCGGAGCGGGCTCGGCCGCCCGGGCCCGGGCCTCGGCCGCGTGCTTGGCCGCGTGCCGTGCCGCCCAGGGGGCGGCGCCGCGGAGGCCCAGCTTGCGCTTCACCGCGGAGCCCTTGCCGTCGTCCTTGATCACCGCTTCGACGGGCTTCGCAAGGTGCGCCTCAGCGCTCCCCTTGCCGCTGGAAGCGCTCCCTTTTCCGCCGACCACCTTCTTCTTCTTGGCCGACGTCCCCTTCTCGGAGCTGCTCTGCTTCGTAGTCTTCGCCATGTCGCTGCGTCCCCGCTGGGTATGCCTGATCTCGCCGGTCACCCGCGCGGTCCCTCGCGCAAGCGCGTGCCGCCGTGCGGAGATCTCCCCCACGGCTGTCAAGCCCAAAATCGGGCCCGTCAGGTCGTCGCCTTACCAAATTGTCTGGTGCTTCGTCCACTAACTTCGGATGTCCGGGTTCCTTTTCCGTATCCAAGCATGCCTCGAAAGCAGCGGAAGATCCAAAACTGGAGAGAATCTCATTCTTTCGTACTTCCTGGAAGCACATTTCCGGCTGCTACGTCCGGTTCGTTCGATCGGTTCGGTGAGTGAGAAAACGGGACGGTCGAGGGGAAGGGGGAGGGGAGCGCGGGACGGTCGCGGAGGCGGGCGCGGGAGCCCGCCGGGGGCGCCCCGGTGAGGCCGGTCGTGGTAGAGGATGCGACATGGATGCTCCTCCTTCTGCCGGCTCTGGACCTCATGACGCGGCGCGGGCGGCTGCTCCTGGCTCCGGGGATGGGGCGCGCGGGGCCTCCGGGGGCGCCAGGAGCCCGTCCGGCTACCCGCCGGCGGGGGGGAGGGGGGCAGCGTCGGCGAACGGGCGGATCGCCGTGGTGGTCAACGGGAACGCCAAGAGCGTGACCGATGAGGTCATCGAGACGCTCGACCAGATCCTCGACAGCGGGGACCTCTTCGTCTCGCGGCGGGTCGAGGAGAGCGAGGCGATCGCCAGGACGCTGGTGGACCGGGGATACGGGACCATCCTGACCGGCGGGGGGGACGGGACCTTCACGGTGGTGGTGACGGCGGTCGTCAACGAGGCGCGGCGGCGGGGGGCGCCGCTGCCGCGGTTCGGGCTGCTCCGGCTGGGGACGGGCAACTCGCTGGCGTGGGTGCTCGGCGCCTCGGGGGGCACGGGGTCGGGGAGGGGGCTCGCGGCGGACCTGCAGCGGCTCCGGGCGGACGCGGGGAGCAGGGACCTCCGGCTGGTCGAGGCGGAGGGGGTGCTGTCGCCGTTCTGCGGGTTCGGGATCGATGCGGTGATGCTCCGCGACTACAACGCGGTGAAGGCGCTGCTCGCGCGGGGGCCGCTCAAGCGGCTCGCGCCCGGGCCCGTCGCGTACGCGGTCGCGGCGACGACGCGGACCATCCCGAGCTACGTCGCGCGGCGGACGCCGCACTGCCGCGTGGTGAACGAGGGCAGCGACGCGATCCGGGTCGGGGAGAAGGGCGGCGTGCTCGGGGCGCCGATCCCGAAGGGGGCCGTGATCTACGAGGGGCCCGCGAAGATCACGGCGCTCTCGACGATCCCCTACTACGGGTTCGGGTTCCGCATGTTCCCGTACGCGGAGGACCGCTCCGACCGGATGCAGCTCCGCATCTCGACGATCTCACCGTTCACCTTCGTCCGGCACTTCTCGAAGATCTGGAGCGGGGAGTACGACGATCTCGAGAACGTCTTCGACTACTTCGTCGACGACATCTCGATCGAGATGGATCCGCCGACGAGCTTCCAGATCGGCGGCGACGTGCGCGGCGAGCGGGCGCGCGTCCGGGTCCGGCTCACCGCGCCGATCCGCATCGTCGACTTCTACGCGCCCCCCCGCGGGTGATCTTCAGAGGCTGTCCTGCTCCGCCGCGGGCTTCGGCTGCGGGGCGAGGATCTGGCGCATCAGCGAGACGCAGCGGGCGTTCTGCTCGGCGTTGCCCACCGTGATCCGGACCATGCTCCGCCCCGCGTGGTGCGCGGCGAGCGAGCGCACGAGCACGCCCCGATCGAGCATCGCGGCGACGACGGCGTCGGCGGACATGCCGCAGCGCGAGACGTCGATGAGCACGAAGTTGCCCTCGCTGCGCAGCGCGGAGATCCCCGGCATGCGGTCGAGCTCGCGGAGCAGGTAGGCCCGGCCCTCGCGCAGGAGGCGCATGCGGGCCTCCTGCTCGGCCACGTCGTCGAGCGCCGCGGAGGCCGCCGCGAGCGCCAGGCCCGAGACGTTCCAGGGCACCTTCACGCGCGCGAGCAGCTTGATCACCGACGGGTGCGCCAGCGTGTAGCCGAGCCGCACGCCGGCCAGGCCCATCGCCTTCGAGAACGTGCGCAGGAAGATCGCGTTCGGGAACTCGGCCAGCAGGAACGCCAGCGACTCGGGGGTCTCGCCGAGCTCGTGGTACGCCTCGTCGACCACGGTCGGCAGGCCGAGGCGCAGGATCCGGCGGATCGCGGCCTCCTGCACGCGGTTGCCGGTGGGGTTGTTCGGCGTGCACAGGAACATGAGCTTCGTCCGCTCGGTGACCGCGCCGATCATCGCGCCCACGTCGAACTCGGCGTCGGGCGTCATCGAGACGAGCACCGGGATGCCGCCCACGGTCCGCGTCCGGGCCTCGTACATCGAGAAGGTCGGCACGCTGATCACCACCTCCTCGCCGGGGGCGACGAAGGTGCGGATCGCGAGGTCGATGAGCTCCGCGGAGCCGGCGCCGAGCAGCACGCTCTGCTCGTCCAGGCCCTCGCGGCGGCCGAGCTTCCTGCGCAGCTCCGACGCGCCCTGCGGGTAGAGGTTCCCGCGCCGCGCCGCCGCCATGATCGCGTCGAGCACGCGCTTGCTCGGCTCGAACGGGCTCTCGTTCGACATCATCCGGTCGACGTCGCGCCGCTCCGCGAGCTCGAAGTGATCCTCGCGGTAGGGGTGCACCGCCCGCACCCACGTCGGCGCGAACAGCTCCACCGCCTCGGGATCCACCCCGCCCGGCGCCGCGGCCGGCTCGTCGCCGAGGCCGTCGCCGAACACGCGGATCATCGCCTCGGCGCGCTGCAGCGCGGCCGGCGTGTCGACGTCGATCCAGCGCGCGTCGCCCGCGTCGCACGTGTGGAACGCGCCCTTGTCCGCGAGCGCCCGCACGCCGTCGGAGAGCGAGCAGTCGCCGCGCTCGTCGAGGAGGCGCGCGAGCTCGTCGACGAGCTCCGGGCCGATGCGGAACACGCCCGTGTCGATCGCGTTGTAGTCGGCGATCTCCTTGCCGATGTCGGCGATCCGCCCCTGCTCCACGCGCACCTTGGTCGCGTCGTCGATGTCGAAGCAGCGCTCCACGTCGAAGTCGACCGCGAGCGCCGAGGCCCCGCGCGGCAGCTCCATCGCGCGCAGGCGGCGCACGATCTCCGGCGAGTACAGGTGATCCGCCATCGTGAGCAGCGTGCCCTCGACGACGTGCTCGCGCGCCGCGAGCAGCGAGACGCCGTTCCGCAGGTGGAAGCGATCGTTCTGCACGAAGGTCAGCGAGAGCGCGAGCGAGGGCTCGGCGAGGAGCGCGCGTCGGATGGGCTCGCCCTGGTGGCCGACCACGATGACCGCCTCGCGGATGCCCTCGTCCTGCAACAGGCGGAGGATGCGGATGAGCAGCGGGACGCCGGAGACCGGCTTGAGCGGCTTGGGGCTCTGCTCCCCGTTCACGAGGCGAGAGCCCGTCCCTGCGGCGAGCACGATGGCGCGTTCGAGCTTGCGGTGGCTTGGCATAAGAAGGCGATTCCGGTGGTGCGTGTCGGCCTCGTTGGACGAGCCAAACGGGGCAGTACCACGCCGCTCCGCCCTGCAACAAATCCTTTTCCGTCGCATTACGGCCGGGTGCCACCCAGGCTTCACACTGTTGCAAAGTCGCCACAGAGGGCGCGCCCGCTCGGCCTCTCCGGAGCGCGCGGAACGCCCGCTGCGCCGCCCCCTGTTTCTCCTGGACTTTCCATGGTTTCACGGGTGAGAACGATCCTGGCATCCGGGCGGCGAGGCGCGGCGGAGGCGTCTTGCGCAAAACTTGACAGGTTTCACGCAATGGGATCGCACCGCCGAGCGGACCGCGGCGGACCGTCCCTGGCATCCCGGCGAGGAGCGATGCCCCTGCCTGCCCGGACACGCTCCTACAAAGCCCTGGCGCGCGGCCTCGATCCATGGTCAGTGCGGCGGGTCGCCCGGTAGAACAGCGCACGCCCGGAGGGTCCGCGGGCGGACCCCATCACCACTCCATGGAGCAGACGTGAAGCAGCCGAAGGAGATCAAGAAGCCTGAAGGGAAGCTGGGGATCCTCTTGCCCGGGCTCGGCGCCGTGTCGACGACGACGATCGCGGGCACCATGCTGGCCAGGAAGCACCTCGCCGCGCCGATCGGCTCGCTCACGCAGATGGGCACGATCCGGCTCGGCAAGCGCACCGACAACCGCGCGCCGATGATCAAGGACTTCCTGCCGCTCGCGACCCTGGACCAGATCGCGTTCGGCGCCTGGGACCTCTTCCCCGAGAACGCCTACGAGTCCGCGAAGCACGCCGAGGTGCTCGAGCGCCGCCACATCGACGCGGTCCGCGAGGAGCTGGAGCTCATCCAGCCCATGCGCGCGGTCTTCTACCCCGAGTACGTCCGCCGCCTGCACGGCACGCACGTGAAGACCGGCGCGAGCAAGGCCGAGATGGTCGAGCTCGTCCGCGAGGACATCCGGAGCTTCATCCGCGCGCAGGGCGTGAGCCGCGCGGTCGCCGTCTGGTGCGGCTCGACCGAGGTCTTCATCGAGCCCACCGACGTGCACCAGTCGATCGACGCCTTCGAGAGGGGCCTCGCCGCGAGCCACCCCGCGATCTCGAACTCGCAGATCTACGCCTGGGCCTGCATGAAGGAGGGCGTCCCCTTCGCGAACGGCGCCCCGAACCTCACGGTCGACTTCCCCGCGGCCTGGGACCTCGCGAAGAAGCTCGAGGTGCCGATCGCCGGCAAGGACTTCAAGACGGGCCAGACGCTCATGAAGACCGTCGTCGCCCCGGGCCTCAAGGCCCGCATGCTCGGCATCGCCGGCTGGTTCTCGACCAACATCCTCGGCAACCGCGACGGCGAGGTCCTCGACGACCCCGAGTCGTTCAAGTCCAAGGAGGTCTCGAAGCTCGGCGTGCTCGAGTACATCCTCCAGCCGCACGTCTACCGCGAGCTCTACGGCAAGATCTTCCACAAGGTCCGCATCGAGTACTACCCGCCGCGCGGCGACGCGAAGGAGGGCTGGGACAACATCGATCTGGTCGGCTGGCTCGGCTACCCGATGCAGATAAAGATCAACTTCCTCTGCCGCGACTCGATCCTCGCCGCCCCGATCGTGCTCGACCTGGCCCTGCTCATGGACCTCGCGCACCGCGCCGGCTTCAGCGGCACCCAGGAGTGGCTGAGCTTCTACTGGAAGAGCCCGATGACCGCGCCCACGCTCTACCCCGAGCACGACCTCTTCATCCAGTCGATGAAGCTCAAGAACACGATGCGCTGGATGATGGGCGAGGACCTCATCACCCACCTCGGCAACGAGTACTACGACTGACGCGATCCCCTCGCCGATCCGTTCGCGCCCGCTGCGCCTGCTGAAGCCGCGTCGAGCTCGGCGCGGGCGGCCTTGCCCAGCGGGCCCTCCGGATCGACGCTCGCCGCGATCTCGAGGAGGGCCCGCGCGCCCTCGTGATCGCCGCGGGCCGCGGCGTCTCGCCCGAGCGCGAGCGCGGCGTTGCCGCGGATGCGCGCGCGCGCCGCAGGCTCGATCGCGGCGGATTGCTCCGGGTCGTCGACGATGGCGAGCGCCTCGCGGAGCGCCGCGGCCCCGCGCGCGGCGCGGCCGAGCACGGCGGGGAGCGAGAGCTCCAGGCGCCCGCGGTGGAACCACCCGAACGCGCGCGCTGCGGGCTCCGGATCCGAGGAGGGATCGGCGGTCGCGACGCGGTGCAGCGCCGGGACCGCGGCCTCGAGCAGGCTCGCCCCCGTGTCACGGCGGCCGAGCGCGAGCGCGATGGTCGCCTCGCCCGCGAGGACCTGCGCGAGCGCGAACCCCGGCGCCGCGGCCGCGGCCTCGTCGAGCGCGCGGAGGCTCGAGGGTCGCCGCTCGATCTCGTGCGCGCCCCACGCGGCGAGCGCCGCCGCGCGCGGGCCCGCGGCCGCGATCATGTCGGCCGGGAGCCGCGCGAGCTCCTGCGCCGCGCCGCACGAGAAGAGGTGCCAGACGCGCGCGGCCTCGCCCTGGCTCCAGAGCATGGCGCGCCGCGCCGCGACGCCGAGGCGCCGCTCGGCGTCGGGCGAGAGCGGCACGGTGGCGGCGCGCGCGATGCGGTCGGGGCCGCGCTCGATGGAGACGAGGAGGTCCTCGACGACGCGGCGGAGCATGAGGTCGCGGTACGCGGTGATGAAGCGCGCGACGGCGCCGCGTCCGCGCCGGAGGGCGGCGATGGCGGAGGCGGCGTCGGCGGAGCGGATCACGGCGTCGAAGAAGAGGGCGGCCTCGCGCTCGACGAGGGCGGTGAGGCCCTCGGCGGAGGCCTCGAGGTCGTCGAGGGTGAGGGCGCGCGCGGCCGGGTCGAGGGCGAGGACCTCGTCGACGATGGCGAGGACGCGGCGCTCGTCGGCGCCCGCGCCGTCGGGCGGGATCTCGCGCGGGGGTCCGAGGAGGCCGCGGGCGTCGGCCTCGGCGGCGGCCGCAGGAGAAGGGGGCGGTCCGCCGCGGTCGGCCGAGGGGTCCGGTGCGATGTGGAGGACGTCGGCGAGGGCGTCGAGGTCGCGCTCGGCCGCGGCGGCAGGGGAGTCGAGGAGGCGGCGGATGACGGCGAGGGGGAGGTATTTCTCCTCGCGGAGGTGGCGGATGGTGCGGAGCCGGTCGAGGTGCTCCGGGCCGTAGAAGGCGACGGTGCGCCCGCCCTTGGCCGGTCGGGGGAGGAGGCCCTCGCGGAGGTAGAAGTGGATGGTCTCGCGCGGGACGCCGCTCCGGGCCGAGAGCTCGGCCATGCGCATGCTGCGCGGGCCGCTGCGGCGCGATGGGGTGTCGGGGTCGATCTTGTCGGCCATGGGAAGAGGGAGCGGCGGAGCTTTCCAGCAACGGGACGCGGAAGCCAGCGCCGCGGTGGTGGGTCCCCGGGGGGAGGCCTGGGGACCTCCTCGAAGCGGTCCGGGGAGGTCCTGAAGGAGAAGCGGTCTCGCCGGCTCCTGGAGGAGGTCCGGGTACCTTCTGGAGGAGGGTGGCCAGACCTCCCGGAGGAGGTCCTCGGATCGATCGCGGCAGGCGGTCGGGAGGGGTCGGGAGGGCGCTGCCACGTTCGGACGGCGCTCCGTGAGGCTCGGAAAGGACCTGCACGGGGCATCGAGAGGTGGGGACGGTCAGGCGCGCGAACAGGTCCACGGAGGCCAGCGCCGATGGGCTACACTACGAATCGTGGCGTCGAGGGCCCGTTCATGAAGCGCGACCCGATCACTGGCGAAGTATTCCTGCGGGTCGTTGGCCGCCGCAGCCGGCCCCCTGTCGGAGAGCCGCCGAGCGAGGAGGCGCAGCGGGCGCACGCATCGCTCCTGGAGTACCGAACGCGGGCGCCGAAGGGGATCTTCATCTACCGCAACCACGAAGAGATGGAGGCCGACCGCCTGCGCTGGACGGTGGAGGCCATGGTCGAGCGCGCGAAGCATGGCTGACGTCACCCGGCCGGCGACGTGGGACGACGTGAAGACGCTCGCGCGGCTGCTCGACGAGGAGGGCGCCCGCTGGGCGCTCATCGGCGGCTACGCGATCGCCGCGCATGGCTTCGTCCG
>CAYQYG010000057.1:0-28435 GCA_964421485.1 uncultured Polyangiaceae bacterium
GCCGCGCCGAGCTCGAAGCCCGCCGAGGCGCAGCCGGCCGCCGCCCCGCCGAGCTGAGTCCCCACCCCTCGCGCCCGGGCGGCGTCGCCGCGCCGCCCGGGCCGCCTCGCGCGCCCGAGCACGCTTGCAAGGGCGAGCCGTCCCCGTTATATCGTCGTTCGACGATGAACCGACGCGATGAAGCAGCCTGCTGCCCCCCCGCAGCCGAGGGGCTCGACCTCCGCCCGGTCGAGGGGCCCGAGGCGGACGAGGAGATGGCCGCGCTCGCCAAGGCGATCGGCCATCCCGCGCGGGTCCAGATCCTGCGCCTCCTGGTCCGCCGGAGCGCGTGCGTCTGCGGGGACATCGTGGAGGAGCTGCCCCTCGCGCAGTCGACCGTCTCGCAGCACCTCAAGATCCTGAAGGAGGCCGGCCTCATCCGCGGCGAGGTGGACGGGCCCCGCGTCTGTTACTGCATCGAGCCCCGGACCCTGCGCCGCCTCAAGGCGCTGATCGGCGGCCTCTGACGTCCCGCACAGCGCGCCATCTCATCGTCGTTCAACGAACGGTCCAGCCATGCAAGAGCCTGAAAGCCACCTCGCCCGCCGCCTCTCGTTCCTCGATCGGTACCTGACGCTCTGGATCTTCCTCGCCATGGCGGCCGGCGTCGGCCTCGGCTACGCCGTGCCGGGGCTCAATGCGGCGCTCGACCGGCTGAGCGTCGGGACCACGTCCATTCCCATCGCCGTGGGCCTCATCCTGATGATGTACCCGCCGCTGGCGAAGGTCCGTTACGAGGAGCTCGGCAAGGTCTTCCGCAACAGGCGCGTGCTCGCGCTCTCGCTCGTGCAGAACTGGATCGTCGGCCCGATCCTGATGTTCGGCCTCGCGGTGCTCTTCCTCCGCGACAGGCCGGAGTACATGATCGGGCTGATCCTCATCGGCCTCGCGCGCTGTATCGCCATGGTCATCGTCTGGAACGACCTGGCGAAGGGCGACACCGAGTACTGCGCGGGGCTCGTCGCGTTCAACTCGATCTTCCAGGTCCTGTTCTTCTCCGTGTACGCCTACTTCTTTGCCACGCTCCTCCCGTCGTGGCTCGGGCTCACGGGCGCGGTCGTGAGCATCACGATCGGTGAGATCGCGAAGAGCGTGGCCATCTACCTCGGCATCCCCTTTGCCGCGGGCTTCCTCACGCGGCGCGCGCTCGTCGGGCGGAAGGGCGCGGCCTGGTACCAGAGGGAATTCGTGCCGCGCATCGGCCCGATCACGCTCGTCGCGCTGCTCTTCACCATCGTGGTGATGTTCTCGCTGAAGGGCGAGGCGATCGTGGCGCTCCCGCTCGACGTGCTCCGCATCGCGCTGCCGCTGCTCGTCTATTTCCTGGTCATGTTCCTGGTCTCGTTCTTCATGAGCAAGCGCGTCGGCGCCGGCTACGAGCAGTCGGCGACGCTCTCGTTCACCGCGGCGTCGAACAACTTCGAGCTGGCCATCGCCGTCGCGGTCTCCACCTTCGGCATCCACCACGGCGCCGCGTTCGCCGCGGTGATCGGCCCGCTCGTCGAGGTGCCCGTGCTCATCGGCCTCGTCCACGTCGCGCTGCGGCTCCAGAAGCGCTACTTCCCCCTTGCCAGGATGGAGATCGTGGCCCCGCCCTGCGCGACGGCGGAGGCGCCCTCCAGGGAGGCTCGTTGATGAGCACCAGGACGATCCCGCGGGGTATTCTCTTCCTCTGCGTCGCCAACTCCGCGCGCAGCCAGCTCGCCGAGGGGCTGGCGCGGAAGCTGTTCGGGGATCGCATCCCCGTCCAGAGCGCCGGCTCCAGGCCCTCGGCGGTGAACCCGTACGCCGCCGAGGTCGCGGCGGAGATGGGCATTGACCTCACGGCGCACTGGTCGAAGCCCGTCGACTCGATCGACCCGTCGAGCGTCGACATGGTGGTGACCCTGTGCGCCGAGGAGGTGTGCCCGGTGTTCCTGGGCCATGTGCGCCGGCTCCACTGGCCGATCGCGGATCCGGCGAGCGACGATCCCGCGCTCGGGCGCGCGCAGATGCTCGCCCGCTTCCGCGCGGCGAGGGACCAGATCGCGGAGCGGCTCGCGGAGCTCGGCGCGGAGCTCGGCGTGCCGGGGGGGGCCGCGCCCTGCCCCCCGGGGGGCCGCTGAGGATCGTGATCGCTTCCCGGCGCGCTCAGCGGCGCGAGCGCGGCTTGCGGATCAGGTCCAGGAGCGACGTGCCCCCGCGCAGGCGCTCGGCGAACGACTCCTCCTCCCCCTCGGAGAGCCGCACCGTGAGCACGGGGCAGGGGGCGTTCCGTACGACAGCCTCCGCGACGCTCCCGGCGATCATGTGCAGCCGCCCGATGCGGCCGTGCGTCCCCATGATGACGAGGTCGTACTCTCCGTCCGCCGCGGCCTCCACGATCCCCTTCAGCGGGTCTCCGGTCTGGGTGCAGCGGCCAAGCCGGTCGCCCATCCGGCTCGCCGCCCCCGAGATCGCTTCCTCCATCTCCTGCTCAGCTTGCCGCAGCTCTTCGGGTGCGAGCGGCACCGCCCCGCCCACCTTGAAGTCGACGTGCTGGTGCACATGCAGCACGTCGACGCGGGCCCCGAGCTCCTGCGCGAGCGAGGTCGCATACTCGAGCGCGGCGATCGAGCAGGCCGACGGGTCCATCGGAACGAGGATCTTGTGGATGAGGGGCATGCAATCGGACGCTCCACCGTCCAGCGGACGATCAGGCAACACGCGTGCCCAGCGGGACCCCGTGGGGCTCGGAGCAGGAGCTCATCTGATGCCATTGCCTGAAGCTGAGGTAGATCCGCCGGCGGGGCCCGCGCCGGGGCTGAGCTCCTCGCCGCCCCGGTGGAACGTCCGGTAGAGCACCGGCAGCACGAGCAGCGTCAGCAGCGTCGAGGAGATCACGCCGCCGATCACCACCGTGGCGAGCGGGCGCTGCACCTCGGCGCCGACGCCGGTGTGGAGCGCCATGGGCACGAAGCCGAGCGACGCGACGAGCGATGTCATGAGCACCGGGCGGAGGCGGCGCTCGGCCGCTCGCCGGATCGCGTCGCCAATTGGGACGCCGGCGGCGACGAGCTGCTGGATCGTCGACACCAGGACCATATCGCCCAGCACCGCGACGCCGGACAGGGCCACGAATCCGACGGCGGCGGGGATGCTGAACGGCAGGCCGCGGAGCCAGAGGGCGGCGATCCCGCCGACGGCAGCGAACGGGACGCCGGTGAAGACACGGAGCGCGTCGAGGACGCGTCCATAGGTGAAATAGAGCAGGAGCAGGATCAAGCTCAGGGCGACGGGCACGACGACGAGGAGGCGGGTCCGCGCGCGCTCCAGGTTCTCGAATTGACCGCCGAACCGCACGTAATAACCGGGCGGGCGCGCCACCTCCCGGTCGATCCGCGCCATGGCCTCCTCCGCATAGCCCCCCACGTCGCGGCCGCGCACGTTCGCCTGCACGACGATGCGCCGCTTGGCCCACTCGCGCTGGATCGTGGTGGGGCCTTCGGTCATCCGGATCTTCGCGAGCGCGGCGAGCGGGATGCGCTCGCCGCGCGCGGCGGTGACCGGGATGCGACCGATCGAGGCCACGTCCTCGCGATATCGATCATCGATGCGCAGCGTGATCGGGAACCGCCGATCCCCTTCTTGCATATGGCCGACCTCCACGGATCCGAGGGCCGCGACCACGTCGAGCACGTCGGCGGCGGCCACGCCGTGCCGGGCGACGGCGTCTCGATCGACCTCGATCTGGAGGACCGGCTGCCCGGTCACCTGCTCGGTGACGACGTCCGCGGCGCCCGGGATCGTCTTGAGCACGGCCTCGATCTCGCGGGCCTTCGCCTTCAATACATCGAAGTCGTCGCCGAAGAGCTTCACGCCGACGTCGGCCCGGATCCCGGCGACCATCTCGTTGACCCGCATCTCGATGGGCTGCGTGAAGACGACGCGCATCCCGGGCAGCTCCGCGAGCGCCGCTTCCATCTGCTCGACGAGCTCGTCCTGCGTCGCGGCGCGCCGCCATCGCTCCGGCGGCTGGAGGGTGATGAAGACGTCGGAGAGCTCGAGGCCCATCGGATCGGTCGCCACCTCCGCGGTCCCCGTGCGGGTCCAGACGCGCTCGATCTCGTCGGGGAACCTCTCGAGCAGCGCCCCTTCGATCCGCGATCCATAGCGGATCGATTCGCCCGCCGACACGCCCGCGAGGCGGATCGTGTTCGCGACGATCGTCCCCTCGCGGAGCCGCGGCACGAACTCGGAGCCGAGCCGGGTCGAGAGGAAGGCCGCGCCGGCGACGAGCAGCGCCGCGCCCGCGAGCACCGCGCCGCGCCGGCGCAGCGCGAACCCGAGGATTGGCCTGTAGGCCCGCCCGAGGAGTCGGACGACCGCGTTCTCCCGCTCCTTCACGCGCCTCGGCAAGAGCAGGCTCGCCAGCACCGGCATCAGCGTCAGCGAGAGCACCATCGATCCGAGCAGGGCGAAGATGACGGTGAGGGCCATGGGCCGGAAGAGCTTCCCCTCCACCCCCTCGAGGGCCAGGATCGGCAGGTAGACGATCATGATGATCAGCTCGCCGAACATCGTCGGCTTGCGGACCTCCAGCGATGCGTCGCGGACCACCTCGGCGGTGCTCCGATCGCTCTCGTCCTCGGCCAGGCGCCGGACCGAGCTCTCCACCATGATCACCGAGCTATCGACGATCAGGCCGAAATCTATCGCGCCGAGGCTCATCAGGCTCCCGGCCACGCCCACCCGCACCATCAGATCGAACGCGAAGAGCATCGAGAGCGGGATGGCCGAGGCCACGATCAGCCCCGCGCGCAGGTTCCCGAGGAAGACGAACAGCACCGCGATCACCAGGATCGCGCCCTCGAGCAGGCTCTTCCGCACGGTGCCGAGGACCCTGTCCACGAGCTCGGTCCGGTCGTAGACCACCGAGACCTCCACGCCGGGCGGCAGGCTCTTCTTCACCTCCTCGAGGCGCGCCCGGAGTCGCGTGGTGACCTCGTGGCTGTTCTCGCCCATGAGCATGAAGCCGAGCCCCAGCACGACCTCGCCCTTCCCGTCGGCCGTGACCGCGCCGCGCCGGATCTCGCGCCCCTCGACGACGTCGGCGACGTCGCGCACCCGGATCGGCACGCCGCTCCGGGCCGCGACCACGATCTCCTCGATATCCACGGGTCGGGTGACGATCCCGACCCCCTGGACGAGGCTCGATTCGCCGGCGTGATCGATCGATCCCCCGCCCACGTTGGCGTTGTTCCGCTCGAGCGCCTCGGCCAGGTCGTGCAGCGTGAGCCCGCGCGTCTGGAGCCGCGCCGGGTCGGCGAGCACCTGGATCTGTCGCTCATCGCCGCCCCAGGCATTGACCTCGGCGACGCCGCGCACCGAGCGGAGCTGCGGCTTGATGATCCAGTCGTGGATGGTGCGCAGATCGGCCAGGGATTTGCCCTCGCCGGTCACCACGTAATGGAAGACCTCGCCGAGCCCCGTGGCGACCGGGCCGAGCTCGGGGCGCGCGAGGCCCGGCGGCAGCGCCACGGTCTGCAGGCGCTCCGCCACCACCTGCCGGGCGAGGTAGATGTCGATCCCCTCCTCGAACACCACGGTCACCTGGGACAGGCCGAAGCGGGAGATCGATCGGACCTCGCCGAGGCCCGGCAGCCCGGAGATCGCCTGCTCCACGGGCGCGGTGATCTGCCGCTCGATCTCCAGCGGGGCGAGCGCGGGGGCCACGGTGTTGACCTGCACCTGCACCGGGGTCGTGTCGGGGAATGCATCGACCGGCAGCCGGTGGAACGCGACGGCGCCTGCCAGGATCAGCCCCAGCGAGGCGAGGAGCACGAGGAGGCGGTGGCGCAGGGACCACTCGATGATTCGATCCAGCATGGAGGGTCTCAGTCATCCGCGCAGCAGCCCGCGCCGATGCTCTCCTTGAGGGTCTCGGTTTTCAGCAGGAAGCTGCCCTGGGTGGCGACCTCCTCTCCGGGCCGCACGCCCTTGCGGATCTCGATCAGATCGCCCTCGCCGGGCCCCACCTCCACGCGGCGCGCCTCGAACTGGTCAGCGCCATTCTTGACGAACACGAGCTGCACCGATTTCGCGCGCTGGACAGCCTCGCGGGGCACCATCACGCCCACCCTCGCGGCGGCGAGGATGCGGGCCTGCCCGAACATGTTCGCCCTCAGCGCGCCGTCCGGGTTCGCGAGCGGGACCCGCGCCCTCGCCGTGCGGGTCTGCGCGTCGATCTCCGGCGCGATGTACGCGAGCGTTCCCCGGAGCTCGCGCTCCGCGATCCCGTCGAGCTGGAGGACGACCTCTTGCCCCACGGTCACCGCGGGGAGGTCGGCCTCCGGCACGTCGATCTCGGCCCAGACCGCGGAGGTGTCGACCACCTCGAAGAGCGCCTCGCCCGCCTCGACGAGGTGCCCGACGCTCGCGGTCCGTCGCGTCACGACGCCCGCGAGCGGCGCCGCGAGCGTGTAGCCGCCGGGGCCGCCCGCGTGCGCGCCCACGATGGAGAGCGACGTCGCCAGCGCGGCGCGCTCGGCCCGGGCCGCGTCGAGCTCCTGCTGCGCCGCGAGCACGCTGCGCCGCGCGGAGATCCCCTCCTCGGCGAGCTTCCGCTCGCGATCGAGGTTCTCCTCGGCGATCTTGACGCGGGAGCTCGCGCTCACGAGCCTCGACCGATCGGCGCCCACCTCGGCGCTGTCGACGATCGCCAGCGCCGCGCCCGCCTTCACCGTCGCGCCCACGTCCACCTTGAGCGCCCGGATCACCCCGGGCGCCCGCGCATTGACCTCGGCGACCCGGGTGGCGTCATGGACAATCCGCGCGAGCGCGGGCACGCCCGCGCCCCCCTTCCGCTCGATCGCCTTGACCGTGAGGATGCCGGCGAGCCTCGCGGTATCGCCCGTCTTCAGCTTGACCTTCGTCCCGTCGAGCGGTGCGTCGTCGCCCGACACATCCATGGCGGGCCGTCCGCCCCGCTCCGGGTGGCAGATCGGGCACACCGACTCGGGGAGCTGGTGCTCCTCGCACCAGTCCCCCTTGGCCTTGAAGATCGGGATGAGCCTCGGGTTGCACTTCGTGCAGATCGCCTCGAGGACGCCGTGCTCCTTGCACATCCCGTCCTGCGCTGCGGCCTCTGCGCCCGCGCTCACCGCCGCGCGCGGCTTGCCCCGATCCGCCTCGTCCGCCGCGCGGCCGCCGCAGCTCGTCGAGAGGCCGATCAGCAGCAGCCCGGCGAGCCATGCCTCGGGGCGCACCTCACTGCCCCTTGGGCGGCCTGGTGATCTTCAGGTCCGGGTTGCACTTCGTGCACTGGGACTCCGGCAGCCCGTGCTCCGCGCACCAGTCGCCCGTCGCCTTGAACGCCGCCGCGAGCTTCGGATCGCAGCGCGTGCACTGGGACTCCGGCACCTGATGCTCCTCGCACCAGTCCTCGTAGGACCCCGGCTTCACGTCCTTCGGCGCGTGAGCCGGCGCCTCCGCGGAGGGTTTGTCCGCGCTCGGCGCCTCCTTCGAGCAGGACGAGGATGCGAGGGCGAGCGACGCAGAGATCAGCAGAGCGAGATGAAGCTTCATGGTCATTCTCCTTGGTTTCCGGTGACGCCGCACGACGGAGCGGACGCGCGCGCGAGGCCACGCCCCGGACGTCGGGCGCGAGCCCACATCGGCAGCATGGAATGGCGCACGCGTCGCCGGCTCGCGGCGGGGGGCTCAGCGCTGATTCACGCGCAGGTCTTCGGTACCCGCAGGAGCTCGCGCGGGTCGACCGGAGGGGGCTCGCGCTCGATGACCAGCACCAGGACGGCGGGCGACCAGGGGCTCAGGAGGTCAGGCAAGATCGGCGTCGGGGCCACGGCGGGCACCCTCGCCGCGCAGCACCCTTTCGCGCAGTCGAGCGGGCACCCGCAGCTCCGCTCGTCGTCGTCGTCGGGGCACGACTCGTTGCATGCGGCGGGAGCGATGACGACGTACGCCAGCGTCGACTGCGCCACGAACATCCCCAGGGTGATCATGGAAAGCAGCAGCAGGACGCTGCGGATCCACCTCGCCCGCCAGAGTTGTCGCCGATGCCTCACCACAGCCGGCCGCCAGCCTAGCACGGGTCTCGCCGCCGGATCTCGCCGGTCAGCTCGCCGGGACGCTCGGCGCCGGCTGCCTGCCGCAGGTCACGCGCTGCCCCGGCAGGGCAAGCGGATCGTCCAGGTGACCTGCCTCTCCGCTCTTGATTATTCAATCACATAGCTGAATACTTGATCACATGACGACGCCCCATCGGCGGTTCAAGGACGCCATCTACGAGCAGCTCGCGCGGCTCGGGAAAGCCGTCTCGGCGCCGAAGCGGATCGAGCTGATCGATCTGTCCTGATGGCTGGCTCCGAAACAGCTCGACGAAACATCCTGCACCATATCGGGCGCACCCCGCTGGTGTCCCTGGAGCGGATCGCGAAGGATCTGCCGGTCCCGGTGCTCGTGAAGTGCGAGCACCTGAACCCCGGTGGTTCCATCAAGGATCGCATCGCGCTCGCGATCGTCGAGGACGCGGAGAATCGATCTGCGCTCCGTCCCGGCATGACGTTGGTGGAAGCCACGGCGGGAAACACGGGCATCGGGCTCGCCCTCGTCGCTGCTGCCAGTGGCTACGGGTTGGTCTGCGTGATGCCCGAGAAGATGTCCGTCGACAAGCGCGCGGCGCTCGCGTCCCTCGGCGCGAAGGTCGTCATCACGCCGAACGCACCGCCGTCGAGCGCCGACAATTTCCGCAACGTCGCGAAGCGCATGGCCGAGGAGAACGGTTGGTTTCTCACCGACCAGTTCCGCAACCCGGCCAATATCCGCGTGCACGAGGAGACGACGGGCGCAGAGATCCTCGAGCAGACCAGCGGACGTGTCGGAGCCTTCGTCGCCGGTGCGGGCACGGGTGGGACCATCACCGGCGTCGGCCGTCGACTGAAGGAGACCCTCCCGCGCGTCCGCGTCGTGCTCGCAGACCCGGTGGGCTCAGCGCTCGCCGACTGGGTGGAGTCCGGGAAGCTTGGCCCGGACGGTTCCTATGCCGTCGAGGGCATCGGTGCGAGCGAGGCGCCCGAGAACCTGCATCGGGACGTGATCGACAGCGTGGAGCGGGTCAGCGACGAGGAGAGCTTCGCGATGGCGAGGCGGCTCGTCCGTGAAGAGGGGCTCCTCGTCGGCGGCTCGGCGGGCACGAATGTGGTCGCGGCCCTGCGGGTCGCAGCTCGCGGGGGCCTCGATGGGCCGGTGGTCACGGTGCTTCCGGACTCCTGGGACCGCTACCGCGCGAAGGCCTGGATGCAGGAGTGGGCATCATGAACGGGAGAAGCGCTGACTACATGTGACCCGATCAGCCACAGGAACGCATAGCCGGGTCAGCGCATCGCGCGAGCCGCCCGCATGCAGATCGCCGTAACGTCCCGCCCCTGACTCGTGTACGATCGTCCGCGGAGGACATCATGAAGCCGGCTCGCAGCGGCTCGCGTGGTGGCCCATTTCCGGAGGGAGAGCGCATGAAAAAGCTGCTTCAAATCCTGTCGTCCACGATCGTTTCGGTATTCCTCGTGCTCCCCTACGCCGGCGGAGCGCCCGGCGAAGGGCAGAAGGGCGGACCCGCGGAGGAGCTCGTGAGCGGCGCGCCTGCGCCTGCGCCTGCGTGCGGGCGGTGCGGCGACCACTACTGCTCGGCGAGCTGCGGCGAGACCGCGCTGACCTGTCCGAAGGACTGCGGCGCCACGCTCTGAGCCGTGGAGCTACGCGGAGTCCTGCCACCGCTGCGGGGACGCACGGAATCGCCGGTGAGGTGAGCGTCGGCCACAGGGGCGGCTCGAATGAGCTCGTCCTCTCAGGTGCCGGGATTCTTCGGCGCTTCCTCTTTCTTCTCCGGCGCCGACTTGCCCGGGTCGCCGTCCTTCATCATCCCGCCGCAGCTGCCATGGGCTGCACAGGCGTGCTTATCGCCCTCGGTCGCCTTCGGCTCCGCCGCGTGCGTCGCCGGCACGCCGGCCGGGTCGGTCGCGGGCGCGCCGGGAACCTGCGGCGCCGGCTCGCTCCCGGCGCAGCCTGCGAGACCCGCGAGAATGCCACCGAGCGCCGCCGTCAGAAGTGCTTTACCATTCGAGCTCATTCCGATACCTCCTTCCTTTCGCGTGTTCCCATCGCCTACAGGTCGACCTTGTGTGCGAGCGTCCCGGCGGGGTGCGTGTACCAGCCGGGGTCGTCGTAGCTCGTCAGGTTCTCGCGCACCTTGAGGACGGTGAACATGCCGCCCATCTCGATGTCACCGAACGGGCCCTTGCCCGTCATCATCGGCAGCGTGTTCTTGACGGTGCCCATCTCCATGCCGCCCATCCCCGTGCTCCCCATCTCCATGTAGCCCGGGAGCTGCTTCCTGATCTGCGTCTCCGCCGCGCCGGGCTTGACGCCGATCATGTTCGGCACGTCGTGCCCCATCGGGTTCATCGTGTGATGGCTCTTGTGGCAGTGCAGCGCCCAGTCGCCGGGCGCGTCGGCGACGAATTCGATGTCGCGCGTGGCGCCGACCGGCACGTTGACGGTCGTCTCGGGCCAGCGCGCGCCGGGCGGGATCTTGCCGCCGTCCGTGCCGGTGATCTGGAAGCTGTAGCCGTGGAGGTGAATCGGGTGGGTGTCCATGCTCAGGTTCCCGATCCGGATCCGCACGCGATCGCCGACCTTCGCGACGAGGGGCGCGGTGCCGGGCCAGGCGCGGCTGTTGAAGGTGAAGACGTTGAATTCCAGCATCGTGGACGGGTTCGGGCGGGACGTGCCCGGCGGGATGTCCCATTCCATGAGCATGATCGCGAAGTCCCGATCGATCCGCGGGTTCTCCGGCACCTTCGGATGAATGATGAACATGCCCATCATCCCGAGCGCCATCTGCACCATCTCGTCGGAGTGAGGATGGTACATCAGCGTGCCGCTCTGCCGGAGCGTGAACTCGTAGGCGTACGTCTCGCCCGGCTTGATGTGCGGCTGGTTGAGGCCCGCGACGCCATCCATGCCGTTCGGCAGGAGCACGCCGTGCCAGTGCACGCTCGTGCGCTCGGGCAGCTTGTTCGTCACGAGGATGCGCACGCGGTCGCCCTCGACAGCCTCGATCGTGGGCCCCGGCGTCTGGCCGTTGTAGCCCCAGCAATTGACCACCATGCCGGGAGCGAACTCGCGCTTCACCGGCTCGGCGATGAGGTGGAATATCTTGACGCCGTTCTCCATCTTCCACGGAAGCGTGCTGCCGTTCAGCATGGTGACGGGTGTATGGCGGAGCCCGCCCGCGCCCCCGGCGGCGGGCGCGGGCGCGGGCTGCGCAGCGGCGTCATTCCCGGACAGGAGCGCGGCGCCGCCGGCGACCAGGGCGGCGCTGGAAAGGAGGGCTTCGCGGCGGTTCATGGTGAATATGGGCTCATGGGTTTCGGCTCAGTGGTGATGTGTCTCCGGCGCCCGCGGCTCGGGCGGCGGCGCGGGGGCAGCCGGGCGGGCGGGTGCGGCGCCCGTCGCGAGGCGTCCCCCTGCGGCGCGATCGAGGTCGGAGCGCGCGACCCAGTAGTCGCGCACGGCCTCGATGTATTCTCGGTACGCGTTCACCTCGCTCTGCTTCGCCTGGATGAGCTGGTAGGCGCCGACGAGCATCGCGTTGTACTGCTCCTGCGTCAGCGAGACGACCCGCTCGCGGCGGGGGATGACCGTGCCGCGATAATATTCGACGGTGTTGCGCGCGAGCTGCACGCGCGCCCGCGCTTCGCGGACCTCGCTGCGCACGCCGACCGACAGCGCGGCCAGCCGCGCCTGCGCCCTTCGCAGCTCCGCGTCGAGCCGCGCAATAGCCGCTTGCCGCTGGTCGAAGATGGGCAGCTCGACCGAAGCGCTCGGTCCGACGAGCTTGCCGTCAGGGGAGTGCTCGTACTCGGCCCCGGCGGACAGCCCGCCGAGCCACCGCCAGTTCTTCGCCGCCGCCAGCGCGTGCGAGCGCGCCTGGGCGTCCTCGCGGGCTGCGGCGATGTCCAGCCGGTTCGCGATCGCGATCGCCTCGATGTGCTCGAGCGGCGGCTCGGCGGCGGGCAGGTCCGGAAGCCGATCCTGGATCGTCCAGGCGGCGTCGGGCCCCCAGAGGCCCATCAGCCGGGTCAGCCTCTCGCGCGCACCGAGCGTGTCGGCCTGGCTGCGGGCGACATCGATCAAGGCCTGATCGTGGAGCGCCTGCTCGTTCGCCAGATCGAGGTCGCTGATGTTGCCCGCCTCGTGCTGCCGCGTCGCGAGATCGAGCGACACCTCGACCGTCTCCAGCACCGCGCGTCGCATCGCCGCGACCTGGAGCGCGCCCTGGAGGGTGAAGCACGCGATGCGCACCTCGTACGCGAGCGAGACGACCTCGTGCGCGACGCGCCGCTTGACGGCTTCGAATTCCGACGCAGCCACGCGCTCGCGCGCCGGGATGAGCAGGAGGCTCAGGAAGTCCTGCTCGACGCCCAGGCTGGGATAGAGCCCCGGCGTACCGGCGATGCCGAAGCCGAGCCTGCCGCTCAGGACGGGGTTCTCGAGCAGACCGGCCTGCACGAGGTCGGCCTGCGCGATCATGAGGTCCTCGTACGTCGCCTGCAGCTCGCGATTGTTGAGGAGCGCGATCTGCACCGCCTCCGCGATGGTGAGCGGGTGCCGGAGCATCTCGCGCACGCGCTGCGCGACCTCGCGGTCGGCCGCCCCGCCCTGGTTCCAGAAGATGCGGTGGCCCGTCCTCGGCTGCACCTCCCGGGCGACGTCCGGGAAGCCGGCCTCCTTGGGGACCGAGCACGCCGCCGCGAGGATCCCGATCACGGCGACCAGGCCAGCCCTCACCTTCACGGTCGCCCCCCGCGAGGTGGCGCCGCGGGCGCCTGAGGCGCCGCCGGTGCAGTCGCGGTGAGCCCACCGAAGCCTGGAACGGCCGCGGGCGGCGTCTCCGGCGCGTGGGGGTTCGAGGGGTCGGAGGAATTCCGCGGCGGTGGCAGCGTGCCGTCGACGCACGCGACCGCCGGCCCGCAGGCGACGAGGAACACAAAAAGTCTCTTCATGTCGCCATCCGCAAGGGGGCGGATGTATGCCATGTGGCCATCCAGGTTACAAGATAGAATTTCGCCCACCATGTCAGGACTGGAGCGGCGCATTCATCGGTAACCGAATCGGTCACACAGCGCCCACAACGCGTGTGTTGCGCAGCTCGCGCAGGATCTGCGTCTGCATTGCGTGTGACACGGTATCGAAAAGACCGTCCGGCGCGCGGAGCGCCATGGACCGCCACCGTCAACCACTGATCTCCACACTCAGTGTCCTCATCCAATGCCGGACGCATCTGGCACGGTTCTTGGATAGCGGAGCGGTATGCACCCCACACACCTCGTCATCGTCTTGTCCATGCAGCTCGCGGCGCTGGCCGCGTGCAGCGGCGGAGATCCCGGACCGGAGCGGAGGGCCGGCGACGGCGGCGGGGGCGACGCAGGCGCGGGCGGCACAGGCAGCGGAGGCGCGGGGGGATCGGCCGGCGGGGCAGCGTGCGGGACGCCCTGCGGCGAGACCTGCTGCGGATCCGGCGAGATCTGCTGCGTCGACCAGCACGGCCACAACCCGACCTGCATCGCCGCCGATGTCTGCCCGCCCTGAGCCCTCGCACGCGCCTTCGGCGTCGAGCCCGACGGTCTCGCCTGATCAGTGCGGGGCGCCGCTTGCGCCCGCCGCTCCGCACGCGACCCAGCCGCAGGCGCTCATCGCGGCCCTCACCGTGGATCCGGAGCGGGGCCTGGGGCGCCGCGACGTGGAGGCACGACGGGTCCGGTGCGGCCCGAACCGGCTGCCGGAGCCGCCCCGGCCAAGCGAGGTCCTGCGCTTCGTGCGTCAGCTCGGGAACCCGCTCGTGCTGACGCTCCTCGCCGCGGCCGCCGTCACGATCGCGGTGGCGCTCTCCAGGGCCGGCGCGGGCGGCTCGACCCTCTCCCGGTTCGGCGACGCCATCGCGATCACCACCATCGTCCTGCTCAATGCGATCCTCGGGTACGCCCAGGAGCGCAAGGCCGAGGCGGCGCTCGACGCCCTCCGCCGGATGACCGCGCCGCGCGCGCGCGTGCGCCGCGACGGCGCGGTGGCCGTCATCGACGCAGACGAGCTCGTGCCCGGCGATATCGTGGAGATCGAAGCGGGCGACGCCGTCCCGGCCGACCTGCGCCTGCTCCAGGCTTCCGATCTCGCCGCCACGGAGGCCTCATTGACGGGCGAGAGCACGTCATCGAGCAAGGACGCCGCAGCGCCGATCGCGCCCGACGCCCCGCTCGCCGACCGGGCGACGATGCTCTTCCACGGAACGACCGTGGTGCGCGGGCGAGGACGCGCGGTCGTGGTCGCCACGGGGGCGTCGACGGAGATCGGCAAGATCGGCGCGGCGATCGCGGGCGCCGGCGGCGAGCCCACGCCCCTCGAGCGGAAGCTGCGCGATTTCGGTCAGCGCGTCCTGTGGGCCTGCCTCGCCGTCAGCGCTGCGCTGTTCGCGTGGGGCGCTCTGGGTACGCGCCGGCCTTGGCACGAGCTGCTGCTCGAGGCAGTGAGCTTCGCCGTCGCCGCGATCCCGGAAGGGCTCCCCGCGATCACCACGATCACCCTCGCGCTCGGCATGCAGCGCATGGCGCGACGGGGCGCGGTCGTCCGGAGGCTCCCGGCGGTCGAGACCCTGGGCGCTGCCACGGTGATCTGCACCGACAAGACCGGGACGCTGACGCAGAACGAGATGACGGTCCGAGCGGTGTTCACGGCCGGGCAGCGCTATGAAGTGTCCGGCGAGGGCTATGCGCCCGACGGGCAGATCCGCGCCGCGGGCTCCGCCGGAGGCCCTCTGGATTCTTCGATGCACGAGCTGCTCGAGAGCGCGGTGCTGTGCACCAGCGCCGTGCTGCGCCGGGAGGCCTCCACCGGCTCCTGGGAGGTCCTCGGCGATCCGACCGAGGGCGCGCTCCTCACGCTGGCGTCGAAGGCCGGAATCCTCAAGACCGACGTCATCCGCGACCACCGCGTCGTGCGCGAGCTGCCGTTCGACTCGGACCGGAAGCGCATGACGGTCATCACCGCCGACGCGAAAGGGGCCGAGACGGCTCATGTGAAGGGGAGCGTCGAGGCCCTGCTGGTGCGCTGCGCCCTCTGCGCGGACCGCGACGGCGCGCGCGCCTTGAGCCCCGAGGATCGCGCCGCGATCCAGGCCGAGGCCGACCGCATGAGCGCCGCCGCGCTCCGGGTCCTGGCCGTGGCGCGCCGACAAGGCCCTATTCTGGACGATCCCGAGCGCGGGCTCACCTTCCTCGGTCTCGTCGGGATGATCGACCCGCCGCGCGCGGGCGTGAAGGAGGCCGTGCGCGCCTGCCACGAGGCCGGCATCCGGCCGATCATGATCACCGGCGACCATGCGCTCACGGCCAGCGCGATCGCGCGCGAGATCGGCCTCTGGGCCGAGGGCGACGAGGTGATGAGCGGGAGCGATCTGGCCCGCACGGACGACGGCGAGCTCGAGCGGCGCGTCGCGCGCGTGCGGGTGTTCGCGCGCACGAGCGCCGAGCAGAAGCTCCGGATCGTGAAGGCGCTCAAGGCCTGCGGCCACGTGGTGGCCATGACCGGCGACGGCGTGAATGACGCGCCTGCGCTGCGCGAGGCGCACATCGGCGTGGCGATGGGCCGCAGCGGAACCGACGTCGCGCGGGATGCAGCCGACATCGTGCTCGCCGACGACAACTTCTCCACCATCGTCGACGCGATCCGCGAGGGCCGCAGCATCTACCGCAACATCCAGAAATTCATCTTTTTCCTGCTGTCGTCCAATGCGGGCCTGTCGCTGGCCGTGTTCGCCGTGTCGCTCTCCGGACGGTGGCGGCCGCTCACTCCGCTCATGCTGCTGTGGATCAACCTCGTCACGAACGGCCTGCCGGCGCTGGCGCTGGGCGTCGACCCGCCCGACCCTCGAGAGATGACCGAGCGACCTCGATCCACGCGCGAAGGGCTGCTCGTCACGCGCGACTACCTGGGCATCGCGTGGGTGGGTGCCCTGATGGGCATGGCTGCCGTGTATCTGTACGCCTGGCCGCCGCCTTACTTCGAGCCGGACGCCGACTGGTCCCGAGTCATGGCGTTCGTGCTGCTGGCGGTGGCGCCTCTCTTCCATGCCTGGAGCTGCCGCTCGCCGACCGCATCCATCCTCCAGCAGCGGCCGGCCGTGAGCCTGCCGCTGCTCCTTTCGTGCGCGCTGTCGGCCGGCCTGGTGGTCCTCTCGGTGGCCGTGCCCTCGCTGCGCGGGGTGTTTCGCACGCACGCGATGGCCCCGTCGCACTGGGTGGTGATCGTCGCCCTCTCTCTCGTCATCGTCCTCGCCGTGGAGATCTCGAAGGCCGTCTACCGCGCGTCCACCGCTGCGCGCGCGGCACGCGGCGCTCCCTTCGAATAGTCACGCGCCGCGCTGGACCGGCATCACGGCGCGCCTCCCACCGTGCATACACCCACTTTGCAAGCTCGATCGTGCAGGCGGGAATGAGCGCCAGCACGAACACGTCGATCCATTCCCAGGTGTAATGCGTGGCCGATTCGAAGAGCGGCTGTGTGAATGGCAGCGTCACGACGCTGAGCTGGAGCAGCGCCGACACGCCGATGGCGCCGAGGAGGTACGGGTTCGAGAACAAGCCCAACCGGGCCAGCGTCAGTCGGGAGCTCCGGGCCGAGAGCGACCGGAAGAGCTCCCCGAAAACGAGCACGCAGAAGGCCATCGTACGGGCCCGCGCCAGCATCCGAGGGTGAGGCCCGTAATGGATCGCGAATGCCGCCAGGGCGGTGCCGCCGATGAGGACGCCATGAAGCAGCAGCGTCAAGGCCATGCGGCCCGACAGCATTTTCGTGCCCGGTAGCTGCGGCTTGCGCTGCATGACGTCGGGCTCGGGCGGCTCGCGCGAGAGGGCGAGCGCGGGCAGCCCATCGGTGACGAGGTTGATCCACAACAGCTGGAGCGGGAGCAATGGCGCAGGCCAGCCGAGCACGCTGACCACGAGCACGAAGAGGATCTCCCCTGCGTTGGACGAGAGAAGGTACGCGAGGACCTTCTGGATGTTGTCGAAGATACCGCGGCCCTCTTCGACGGCGTTGACGATCGACGCGAAGTTGTCGTCGGCGAGAACCATCGCGGACGCCTCTTTGGTCACGTCCATCCCGCTGATACCCATGGCGATGCCGATATCCGCGGCCTTGATCGCCGGGCCGTCGTTCACGCCGTCTCCTGTCATCGCCACGACCTGTCCGCGTCGCTTCCAGGCGCGCACGACGCGCAGCTTGTGCTCCGCGGAGACGCGGGCGTACACCGCGATCCGATCTACCGCGGCGTCGAGCTCGGCGTCCGAGAGCCCGTCGAGCTCCTGGCCCGTGATCACACGCTCCGCTTCCGTCGCAATGTCCAGCTCTCGCGCGATCGCTCTCGCAGTGGCGGGGTGATCACCCGTGATCATGACAGGGCGTATCCCGGCATCGCGGCACTTCTTGACGGCCTCCTTGGCCTCCTCGCGCGGCGGGTCGATCATTCCCACGAGTCCCGCGAAGACGAGGCCGGTCTCCACGAAGCCACCGCTGTCATCCTTGTCGGGTTGCTCGCGGTAAGCAAGCCCGAGGACTCGGAGCGCGCGCGAAGCCATCTGGGTGTTCATGGCCAAGATCTCGTTGCGCCGGGCATCCGTGAGCGGCTCCACCTTGCCATCACGCCGCTCCGAGACGCACTTCGAGAGGATCACCTCGGGCGCGCCCTTCGTGTACATGACATGACCGCCGTCGCGCGACAGGATGACGCTCATCGCCTTGCGCTCGGAGTCGAACGAGATCTCGTAGACTCGTTTCTCCCGCGCGGAGATTCCGGTCTTGTAGCCGGCGATGATGAGCGCTCCCTCCGTCGGATCGCCGATCACCTCCCAGCCTACCTTGCCGTCAGCGCGAGGACGCACGTGCGCGTTGTTGCACTGGGAGCCGATCGTCAGCGCGAGCATCAGATCCGGTTCGGTGTGAGCGTCGGCGCGCTCGAAGGTGTCCGTGTCGCGACGCTTCAGGTAGTCCCCCGCGGAGGTGTAGCCGGCGCCGGTGACTCGATAGTGCGCTCCTCCGATGGCGAGCTCGCGCACGGTCATCTCGTTGCGCGTCAACGTGCCCGTCTTGTCGGAGCAGATCACGGTGACCGACCCGAGCGTCTCCACGCTCGGGAGCTTCCGTACGATGGCGTTGCGCTTCACCATCCGCTGCAGGCCGAGCGCCAGCGCGACGGTGACGACCGCAGGTAGCCCCTCGGGCACCGCCGCCACCGCCAGGCTCACGGACATCAGGAAGACACCCAGCAGATCTCCTCCGCGCAAGAGCTCGATCCCAAAGACGAGCGCGACGAGGGCAAGGCAGCCGACGACGAGCACCCTTCCCAGTTCCGCGAGGCGCTTCTGCAGCGGTGTCGGCTCCGCCTCATGACGCTGGAGCATCCCAGCAATGTGCCCGAGCTGCGTTTGCATTCCTGTGGCCACCACGATAGCGATCGCTCGACCGGTGGCGGCAACCGTGCCCATGTACGCCATGTTTCGACGGTCGGCGAGCGGCGTCGTGGCAGGGAGCACGTCACCGGGATGCTTCTCTACCGAAGTCGATTCGCCTGTAAGCGAGGCTTCCTGAACGCGGAAGTTGAAAGCTTCGACGAGACGTGCGTCGGCCGGGACGTTGTCTCCCGCGTCGATCTCGATGCGATCGCCCGGCACGAGCTCGCGTGCCGCCACCGTCCTGGGCTCGCCGTTTCGCGTGACCTTGGCGAGCGGGGCCGAGAGCTTTTGCAACGCTGCGAGGGACCGCTCTGCCTTCTCTTCTTGAACGAAGCCGAGGATGCCGTTCAGGAGAACGATGGCCATGATCGCCAATGCATCGGCCTTCTCGCCGAGGATGGCAGAGATGACCGCGGCCACGATCAAGATCCAGATGACCAGCGCCTTGAACTGGCCAAGGAACTTCTTCCACGCCGGGATGGGAGGGGCCTCGGCGAGCTCGTTCACGCCGTAGCGCGCCCGTTGCTCCTCGGCGCGCGCATCGGTAAGCCCACGTTCGGCATCGGTACCGAGCGATTGCACGATCGCTTCGACCGGCTGGGCGTGCGGAGCGCTTGTCTCAGACATTCGGCTTCCGTTCTCGAATCGGCTCAGGTCGTGCCTGGCCGACCGCCCGCCTCGGGCGAGGAGCCGAGCACGAGCCGAGCCGCGAGGAAGTGGACGAGCACGGTCACCGCGGGCTCTGAGCCCGCGCGCCTGCTTGATTGTGGATATATGTTGACCATCGCGCCTCCTGGACCGCCGACGTGCAAGCCGGCTGCCGGCCCAGCACGTGGCAGACCCGAGAACTGGGTATGCCCGTTGCTTAGGTTGCTTGGAGAGGGGCATCATGTGACCCATCGGGTCAGCGTCTAGCGGACGAGCAACATCACGGAACACCGAGCCGCGTCCCGCCGAGCCGGGCGAGCGCGCTCGTCGAGAGGGAGGGGAGGTCATGGCGGAAAGTCGCAAGAAGGCGCGCGTGGCTGTGAACGGCTATGGCGTCATCGGCAAACGGGTCGCGGATGCGGTCGCCGCGCAGGACGACATGGAGCTCGTCGGCGTCTCCGATGTCACGTTCGATTACCGCCTGCGCGTCGCGGCCGAGCGCGGCTTCCCGATCCATGCGTCCGCGCCGGACGCGAAGCAGGCGATGGCGGCCGCGGGCATCCCGATCGCCGGCATGCTCGACGAGCTCCTCCGCCAGGTCGATATCGTCGTGGACTGCACGCCGAAGAAGATCGGCGCGAAGAACAAGGACGCCTACGAGCGCGCAGGCGTCCGCGCGATCTTCCAGGGCGGCGAGAAGCACGATCTCGCGGGTCTGTCGTTCGTCGCCCAGGTCAACTACGAGGCGGCGATCGAGCGGCGCTATGCGCGCGTCGTCTCGTGCAACACGACGGCGCTCTGTCGCGTGCTCCACGCACTGCACGGTCGGGGTTGGGTCAAGCGCGCGCGCGCCGTGCTGCTGCGGCGCGGGACCGATCCTTGGGAGAGCCACCGCGAGGGGATGATCAACACCGTGGTGCCCGAAACCAAGGTGCCAAGCCACCAAGGGCCGGACGCTCAGACCGTGCTCGAGGGCATCGACCTCGTGACGATGGCGGGTGCGGGGCCCTACAATCTGAGCCACATCCACTTCGCCATGGTGGAGACCACCCGTGCGATCAGCATGGACGAGCTCCGGCACGCGCTCTGGGAAGAGCCTCGGATTGCGTTCGTTCGTGCCGCGGACGGGCTCGTATCGCTCAATGCCGTGATCGAGCTCATGCGCGACCTCGAGAGACCACGCAGCGACATGTGGGAGGTTGCGGTCTGGGAGGATGCGCTCGCGACGGACGGACGCGAGGTGTACCTCGAGTTTCAAGTGCACAATGAGGCGATCACCATCCCCGAGAGCGTCGACGCCATCCGCGCGCTGACCGGGCTCGAGCGTGACGCTCGGGTGTCGATCGAGAAGACGAACCGCGCTCTCGGCGTGGTCAAGACCTTCCTGCCGCGCACGACGGCCGAAGCCGCGACGCACGCGGCCATGGAGCGCACGCTCGAGAGCGCGCGGCAGCGGTTCCTCGAAGAAGGCTTCAAAGGGTCCGAGGAGCCCCACGAGGCTCCTCGGCGCAGGTCCGCATGATCCGCACCTCGCATGAAGCCCATCGGGGGCCTGCGCCCGCGGACCCGCGGGGGCTCGCGCCCCATGGAGCGCATCCGCCGGATGGCGGGTCCGAAGAGCACTACGTCGGCATGGAGCGCGACTTCCGGCGGCGCTTCATCGTCGTCCTCGTGCTCATCGCGCCCACGCTCGCGCTGTCCCCTTCGATCCAGAAGTGGCTCGGCATCCGGCTGGACTTCCCGGGCCGGGACGTCGTGCTCGCGCTCCTCGCCAGCGTCATCGTCCTCTGGGGAGCGTGGCCGTTCTTCCGGGGCGCGCGGGACGAGCTGCGATCGCGCGTGCTGGGCATGAACGTGCTGGTCAGCCTCGCGCTCGGCGCAGGCTACCTCTTCAGCCTCGCCACCTTTTTCGTGCAGGCGATGGATCTCTACTGGGAAATCAGCACCCTCGCTCTGGCCTTCCTCTTCGGCCACTGGATGGAGATGCGCGCCATCCGCGGCACGGCGGGCGCACTCCGGGCCCTGCTCAAGTTGATCCCGCCCACGGCCAACCGGATCGAGGACGGCGAGATCCGCGAGGTCGCGCTCGACCACGTCAACGTCGGCGATCTGTTGCTGGTCCGGCCCGGCGAGAAGATGCCGATCGACGGCGACGTCGTGGAGGGCGCGAGCTCGGTGAACGAGTCGATGGTGACCGGCGAGTCCAGGCCCGTCGTGAAGTCGCCGGGCGCCCCCGTCCTCGGCGGCACGGTGAACGGTGAAGGGACGCTTCGGATGCGCGTCACGCGCACGGGGGAAGGCACCGCGCTCGCCCAGATCGTCAAGGCTGTCGAGGAGGCCCAGCGCACGAAGCCTCGCGTGCAGCGCATCGCCGAGCGCGCGGCGCACTACCTGACGCTGACGGCGATCGTGGTGGGGAGCGGCACGTTCCTCTTCTGGTCCCTGGTCGCGCAGCGGGGCGTCGTGTTCGCCGTCACGCTGGCGATCACGGTCGTCGTCGTCGCGTGCCCGCACGCGCTCGGGCTGGCCATCCCGCTCGTGAACACCGTGTCGAGCGCGATGGCGGCCAAGAGGGGGATGCTGATTCGCGACGCCGAGGTCACGGAGGTGTCTCGCCACCTGGACGTCGTCCTGTTCGACAAAACGGGCACGCTGACCAGAGGCGAGTTTGGGGTCACCGACGTGTTCGCGCCCGGCGATCCGAACGAAGCGCTTCGGCTCGTCGCCGCGCTCGAGATCGAATCCGAGCACCCGCTCGCGCGGGCCGTCGTCGACGAGGCTCGCAAGCGCGGCATCACCGCGGCGCGCGCGGCGGACTTCCAGGCGATCCCCGGTCGGGGCGCGCGAGCGATCGTCGAGGGCGCCGTCGTGCTGCTCGGCAGCCGCGCGCTGATGACGCAAGAAGGGATCGATCTCTCGAGCGCCGCTGCGGAGGTCGAACGCGCGGGGCGACGCGGCGACACGGTCGTCTACGCGGCGAGCGATGGACGGCTGCTCGCGGCGATCGCGATGGCGGACCTCGTCCGCGACGAGTCGCGCGATGCGGTGAGCGCGCTGCGCGGCATGGGGCTCGAAGTCTGGATGATCACGGGCGACAGCCGGCTGGTCGCAGAGCACGTGGCGCAGGAGCTCGGGCTCACCGGCCACTTCGCGGAGGTCTTGCCGGAGCAGAAGGCCGCGAAGGTCAAGGAGCTGCAGGGCCGCGGCAAGGTCGTGGCGATGGTCGGCGACGGCATCAATGACGCTCCGGCGATCACGCAGGCGGACGTCGGGATGGCGATCGGTGCAGGGACCGACGTGGCGATCGAGGCGGGGGCGGTCGTGCTCGTGCGCAACGATCCGCGGTCCGTCGTCGACCTGATCCGACTCTCGGACGCCACGATGCGCAAGATGCGCCAGAACCTTGCGTGGGCGGTCGGGTACAACGTCGCCGCGATCCCGGTGGCTGCGGGGGTGCTCGTCCCGGTCGGGCTCGTCCTGCCGCCCGCCGTGGCAGCCCTGCTGATGGCCGCGAGCACCATCAGCGTCGCGCTCAACGCCCTTCTCCTGAAGCGAGCGCGCCTCGACCGCCCTCCGCGTTCCCACAGGCGCCGAGCGCGCCCGTCGCCGTTGCGCGGTGTCCTTCGGCGAACGCGCGCCGACGCCGTGTGATCCCCGCCGGCATGGAGCTTCGATCGCCGAGCGTCTCCGGGCTCCTGCCGCTCTCCACGTGCGTCTTCGTCGTCATGACGGGCTTCGCCATGACGTTGCCGGCGCTCTCGTTCTTCACCGAGCGCCTCGCGTCCGGGGCGACCTCGCGCCCCTTCAGCATCGAGCTCCATATCGGACTGCTCACGTCCGTTTACGCGTTCGCGCAGCTCGGGTTCGCGCCGCTCTGGGGCGCCGCGTCGGATCGCATCGGACGCCGCCGCGTCATCGCGCTCGGGATGTGCGGCTTCGCGCTCACGGCCGTCTTGTTCGGCATCTCGACGCGTCTGTGGATGCTCTATGGCACACGCTTTCTGGGCGGGGCGCTGTCGTCCGCCATTCTCCCGACCGCCGCCGCCTACGTCGCGGACAGGACGTCGGACCAGGAGCGCGCTCGGGGGATGGGCGTGCTCAACGGCGCCGCGAGCCTCGGCGGGATCACTGGGCCGGCGCTCGGGGGGCTCTTGGCGCGCAAGGACCTGCACCTCTCGCTCCGCTTCGACCATTTCGCGATCGACGCCTTTTCGCTTCCGTTCTTCGCGTCGGCCGCCCTCGCCATCGTCGCCCTGGCGCTCGTGATCGCGTGGGTGCGCGAGCCGCGCCGCGTGACCCGAGCACGCGCCGAGCGTACGCGCGAACGCCCGCGCGACGCGAGACACCACGATGCGCTGGCCATCGTCCTCCTCGCGTCTTTCGGCGGCCAGCTCGGCATCTCGCTGTTCGAGGCCACGTTCACGCTCTTGGCGCAGCATCGCCTCGGTTACGGGCCGGCCCAGGTCGGTGGCGTGTTCATGGTCTGCGGTGCCGTCATGGCAGCCATTCAGCTCTTCGTCGTCGGGCGGATCAGTCGCACGGTCGGCGAGCTCACGCAAGCCACGGCAGGTTTCGTGCTGCTGGGTGCAGGGCTCGCGTGGCTCGCGGTTGCGGCGTCCTTGGCGATGGTCGCGGCATCGGTCGCGATCCTCGCTGCAGGCAGCGCGCTCGCAGCGCCGAACCTCGCCGCCATCGTGTCGCAGGTCGGCGCCGAACGGCGCGGCAGGGCGCTAGGCACGCAATCCGCGGCGCAAAGCGTGGGGCAAGTCGGCGGGCCACTGCTCGGCAGCGCGCTGTTCGGGTGGTGGATGGCCGCCCCGTACGTGCTCGCCTCTGCGACGATGTTCGGGGTCGCGCTCCTGCTCTCTCTCTTTGTGCGAGCGCGCGCGAGACGCGGATGACTCGACCATCGGGCCGCGGTACGAGCCCAGGTACGGCGCTGCCGACCCAGCGGAACCCGGTCGGATCGAAGGTCAGCACCACCCCGCCGCCGATCCGGCCGTCATCGGGCCGGGAACCACTCCCGCTGCCATGACTGCATCTGATCGATCTCCGCGAGCTGCGCGTCGACGATATCTCGGCAGAGCTCGATGAGCGGCTCGTGCACGGCCAGCTTCGCACACGTGCTCGCGTCCGCGACGGCCTGGGTGTGGTGCACCGTCATGTCCTCCAGGAACTCAGCCTCGAAAGCGGCACCCGAGAGCGAGCCCAGCTCGCTCATCGAGCGCATCTGGTTGTCACTCATCGGTGCCTCCTCCGGCGGCGACACCCGATACCAGCTCTGGAGCCAGGCGCCCATGTCCTCGATCTCGCGCTGCTGGGCGGCGCCCATCCCCTGGCAGAGCGCCCGGAGCTCCTGGTGCTCCGCCTTGTCCGCGCACATCGCGCTCATGTCCACCGCCATCCGGTGGTGCAGGATCATGTCTTCCATGAAGCGGCGCTCGTACCGCGCGGTCACCACGTCCACCTCCGCCGGCATGCCGGAGGGGGGATCCGGCTCCTCGGTCGTGCAGCCGCTCGCCAGCAGGCCCGCGAGCAATACCAGAATTCCGGCGACCCGGCCTTTCCCTTGCGCCGAGCTTGAAACCACGCCTCGTGACATTCGCATGCTCCCTTCCGGTGCGCGCTGCTGCGCTCTGCCGGCGCTTGCAGCACGAATGCCAGGACCAGGGCAGAAGGGGCATGCTCCGGCTGGCGTCGCGCTCCCTGCCCTCGGTGCCTCCGGGTGTGGGCGCCTTGCACGAGCGGGCGCGAACAGGCCCCAGTCGTTCGTGGTCACGTCATAGCGGAGTGATGTCGCGTCCGTGCTCATGCGGCCCCCGGAGAGCCGCTGAGCACACTCTTGATAAGGCTCAGCTCGTCACGCAGAAGCCGCGGGAGCAGGTAGCCGCGCCGCACGTGCTCGCGCGCCGCCTGCCCGAACTCTTCCCGGCGGCGCTCGTCGCCGAGGAGCTCGACCATCCGCGCGGCGCAATCCTCGACGGTCGTCACCAGGTACTGCTCGTAGCCAGGCGGGAACTGCATCGGGATGCCGCCGGCGCGTCCAGCGACGAGCGGCATCCCCTTCCAGAAGGACTCGGACACCACGAGGCCGAAGCCCTCCCGGAGCGACTTCTGGACGACGAGGTCGCAGGCGCGCTGAAAAGCGTTGACCTCCATGCTCCCCACACCGCCGAGGTTCGTGAACACGTAGGCATCGTCGTCATCGGCGGTCTCCTTCTGGACGAGCGCCAAGAGCTGCCAGCCCTCGGGGTCGTCGCCCGCGATCGCTCCCACCAGCGCGAGCTGGAGCCCCGGCAAATCGCGCTTGGCCAGCCGGTAGGCCTCGATGACTCCCATCGGGTCCTTCCACGGGTCGAACCGCGAGACCTGGACGATGAGCGGCCGCTTCGTGTCGACGCCGGCGTTCGCGATGACCTCGTGGCAGAGCGCCTCGGAGAGGTCCATGTTCTTCGTCGAGAACGGGTCGATCGCGGGAGGAATGAACGCGACCTGCTTCGGTCGCAGGCCCGGCAGCATGAACTCCTTCATCGTGAAGACGACGGCGTCATAGGCGTTCAGGTACGGGAGCAGGAAGCTCGACACGTCCTGATCGGGCGACGACGTGTCGATGTGGCACCGCCAGATCCACTTGGCGTCATTCGTGCCGACGGCCTCGCGGAACGCGGCCGGCTGCGGATCGTGAACCAGGAAGACGTCGTAGCTCGCCTCGAGGAGCTTCGCGCTCTCGCGGTTCACATGCAGGTAGATCGCCTTCGCGGACTCCGACAGGGTGTAGGCCGCGCCCTGCAAAGCGTTGTGCAGGGCCTTCGTGACCGTGAAGAACTCGGGCGTGCCTTGGATGAGGCGCCAGTCGGCATTGATTCCCAAGGCCCTCGACAACGGGACGTGCCGGGAGAGCAGCTCGGCGACCCCGCCGCCAAAGCCGGTCGAGTTGATGTGGCAGACGCGGACACCCTTCAGGTCGCGCGCGAGGTTTTCGATCTCGTCGATGAGCTCATCGCCAACGATGCGTCGATAGCTTCCGACGTTCGTGAAAGGAGCGCAGCAGAAGCGGTGGACGGAGACCTTCGGAAGCATGTCCTATCCCCTTTCGTCGACGCAGTGGAGGAGGGCGCTCATGGCGCATGCCTCCACCTAGGCATGAGCGCTCCGCTTGCCACCGCTCGCGCTGCGTCTACCGAGGCGCGGGATGAAGCCCGGTGTCCGCGCGGCGTACTCGTCCCAGATCGGCCCGAAGTCCTTCCGGACCTCCCGCTCCTCGCGGTGGGCGAGCCGCACGTAGGCGGTCACGAGGATGGGGAACATCACCAGCGTGATCAGCGTCGGCCACTGCAGGAGGAAGCCGAACATGATGACGGTGAAGGCGGCGTACTGCGGATGGCGCACGTAGGCGTACGGCCCGCTCGTCGCGAGCTTGCCTTCTTTCTGGGCGCGGAACAGCACGCGCCAGGCGGCGGAGAGAAGGAAGAATCCGCCGACGATGAGCACGTTGCTCAGGATGTGAACCGGGTTCAGGTGCGGGTTGCCCTTGAAACCGAGCAGCGTGTACCAGAGGTGGCCGAAGTCGTGGTTCAGCGGGTCGATGCCGGGAAATCGGCGGGCAAGCCAGGGCGTGAGCAGGTAGATGGTGAGAGGGAAGCCGTACATCTCGACCATCAGCGCGACGATGAACGCGGCGAAGCTTCCGAACGTGCGCCAATCGCGCTTGGTCTTCGGCTTGAAGAAGCTGAAGGCGAAGATGACGAAGATGGCCGTGTTGATGATGACCAAGGACCACAGCCCGTACGCTGGCACGTCATGTGGATGGTTCACGAGACACCTCCGTTGCCGTGTCGGTGCCGGCCGTGGCCGTCATCCCCGGAGCTCCCTCCACCGTGGCTGCCGTGACCCCGGTGCATGAACAGGTGGATGAACGGGCAGAGCAGGAGCAGGACGTAGGGCAGCGCGCCGAGGATGTGAGCTTTGTGCTCGCTCCAGAGGAAGAAGAGCGCGATGGCCGCGAAGAGGCAGAAGCCGAGCATCCACGGGATGTGGAAGGGCTGGCGCCGGTTGCTGGTTTCGAGCTCCGTTTGCACGTTTCATCCTCGCTTCACCACCTCGCAACCGGCTACTTCGGCGGGTGATGCGCCCCGTGCTCCGCCCCGCCAGGGCTCGGCCGCGGAGGCATCATTGGGCACTCCCCCTGGGCCGTCCGCGCCGCCTGCATCCGTGCGTGCTCGCGGAGGGCTTCGAGCTGAGCTGGGTCGCCGGGTCGGAGGATGACCCGAGCACCGCCCGTGATGTCTTCCACCGAGGTGGTCGCGGCGGGCATCATCCCGCCCTGGCCGTGCATCCGGCCGTGCATCTGGCTGTGCATCTCGGCCATCCGGCGGACGCGCTGGCGAAGGTCGGCGACGTCGCCGGTGCTCGTCGTGAAGGAGAGCGCGACACCGCCCTCCACGTCCGCGGCCGTGACCGTGGTACCCGGCACCTGCATCGGGCACATGCCGCCCATCATGCTGTGCTCGCTCGCCGGTGCCGTCGCGGCCGGTGCCGTCGCGGCCGGGGCTGCCGGCGCGGGTTGCGCGCTTCTCGTCGACGCACAGCCTGTGCCGAACGTGGCGACCGCGGCGACTGCCATGCTCATGAACGCGTGAAATCTCATTCCTCCCTCCTTCCAGACCGCTGTGCGCCGCAAGCGGAGCGCGTTGCCCACGACCGAGACCGTCGGCACGCAGGGCCGGTGGCGCCATGCTGCCGAGAGCGGCATCAGGAGGCAGTAGCGAGAATGCGGCGGCATCCCGGAAGGGGCATATGCAAGGCCCGAGCCGGCTTCAGGAGGAGAGAGCCGGACTCGGCCCTACGGGTGAGTCGGCAATCGGCCGGAGGGCGCAAGGCGGGCTCCAGCGCGGCCGCCGCGCGGACCGACCCGGCGCGGATCGGACAGGCTCAAGGCAAGGGATCGATCCGGTAGACGCGGTTCCCGACGAGGTCGGTGAAGTAGACCTTGCCGTCGTCGGGCCCGAACGCCAGACCCGCGAGGGAGCCCGGCGGCAGGCCGGTGTCCAGCGTCCGCAGGACCTGGCCCGCGAGGTCGAACACGTAGAAGCGGCTCGTGGCGTTGTCGGTCACGTACAGCAGCCCCTCGTGGAGCTCGATGCCGCTCGGCGCCTGCAAGGTCCCCGGCGGCACGACGTCGGCGATGACGCCCTCGTACACGCGCT
>CAYQYG010000058.1:0-1578 GCA_964421485.1 uncultured Polyangiaceae bacterium
CCGGGGCGCGAAGATCTACGCCGAGGTTGCCGGCTTCGGCATGAGCGGCGACGCCCGCGCCCGCGGCGGACGAGCCCAGGCCGCCGCCGCGCGCCGCGGCCACGTCGGCCCCTCCGGCCAAGCCGTCCATGGCCTGTGCGCCGGGCGATCCGCTCTGCGGCGTGGACGACAGCCGCGTGAGCCGGCGGCGCCCGCCGCCCCCGCCGCGGCGCATGGTCCCGATGCGCAAGGTCTTCGATCGCAAGGCGGAGTTCAGCGGCGTCAACGCGCTCGCGTCGCAGAACGCGGCGAAGCTGTTCGCCGCCGAGAGCGCCCTCTCCATCACGCCCGACAGCCGCGACAGGACGGTGAGCCTCTACGCGCTCTACGCCACGTCCGGCCGGCTCGGCGAGGCGCAGGAGCTCACCGCGAAGTGGAGCGGCCGCGACGCGCTCGACCCCGACGCGCTGATCGCCCGCGCCGACCTCGCCGCCCGCCAGGGCGATCGCGACCGCGCCGTGCGCATCCTCGGCGGCCTCGCCGACGTGCGCCCCGGCGACCGCGCGATCCAGGCGCGCCTCGCGGATCTGCACGACGCCGCGAGCGCCCCCGCGTTCGCCTGCCAGCACCGCCTCGCGCTCGCGGACCTCTCGCCGTCGGACGCGAAGGTGGTCGCCGCGGCCGTGCAGTGCGCTCGCGCCCAGGGCATGCGCGAGCTCGCCGATCAGATCCGCCTCGACGTGGACAGCAAGCTCCGCGACGCGGTCGACAAGCTGGTCTTCGCCCCGTCGGCGCCGGCGGCGGCGACCGCGCTGCGCGGCGACGTGCAGCTCAGCGCCGAGTGGACCGGCGGCGGCGACATCGACATCGCGCTCATCGACGAGCAGGGCAAGCGGACGTCGTGGCTGGGCTCCCCCGCGAAGGCGGTCACGGTCAGCGCGCGCGACGTCACGAGCCCCCGCAGCGAGGCGATCGGCCTCGTGAACCTGCCGAAGGGCTCTTACGTGGTGGAGATCTCCCGCGCGGCCGGCGGCGACGTCGCGGGCGACACGATCCGCGGCGAGCTCACGCTCAAGCTCGTCGGCGAGACCCGCAAGATCCCGTTCACCCTCACCGGCGCCCGCGCCGAGCTCGGGACCGTGCGCGTGTTCTTCACCTCGCGCCTCGTCCCCCTCGAGGGCTTCGGCTTCGGGCCCTGGGGCGGCGGGTTCTAGATCCCGCGCGCAAGAGGCTGCGCCCCGCGCCGCCGCCCGCCCCACCGGGATGGGCGGCGGCGGCGAAGATCGGTTAGAGAGGGCGCGTGGGTAGGCGAGGCGGCCCGGAGCAGTCTGACCTCTTTGGTCTCTTCGTTCGATCTTCGCCGCTCGTTCTACTCAAGGCTCGAGAGCCTGCCCGGCAGGCGCTCGTGCCGCTGCGCCGCGCCGGTACCGATGAACGGTCCCGCTGCGCCGCACCCGCACCGATGAACGGTTCCTCCGCGTCGCGCCGGTACCGATGAAGGGTTCCGCCGCGCCGCGCCGGTACCGATGAAGGGTTCCGCTGCACCGCGCCGGCACCGATGAAGGGTTCCGCTGCGCCGCGCCGGCACCGATGAAGGGT
>CAYQYG010000058.1:1678-28267 GCA_964421485.1 uncultured Polyangiaceae bacterium
CCGGCACCGATGAAGGGTTCCGCTGCGCCGCGCCGGCACCGATGAAGGGTTCCGCCGCGCCGCACCCGTACCGATGAAGGGTTCCGCCGCGCCGCGCCGGTACCGATGAACAGTTCCGCTGCGCCGCGCCGGTACCGATGAAGGGTTCCGCTGCGCCGCGCCGGTACCGATGAAGGGTTCCGCTGCGCCGCACCCGTACCGATGACCGGTTCCTCCGCGCCGCGCCGGTACCGATGACCGGTTCCTCCGCGTCGCCCTCGTACCGATCGACCGCGCCGCGCAGCGATGGCGGAAATCCCGGGGTGGATCCGCAGGAAGCCTCACAGTCGCCCACCCCCCTCGACGCCGCCGCCGAAGTGCGGCAACTCTGCGCCATGAGCACGGCCCACCACGCGCACGCCGCCGGCGCGCACGATCACGACTTCGACGGGGAGCCCGCGCGCGACCTGCCCGCGGATGAGCCCCGCACGCCCGGCTGGATCCCCGCCGTCGGCGCCGCCCTCTTCGTCGCGGCCGGGGTCGCCTTCCTGATCGACCTCGGCCCGGCCCCGGCGCCCGAGCCCCCCGCGAAGGCGCCGGCCGCCGCGCCCGCGCCCGTCCGCGTCGAGCCCCGCCCCCAGCCGCCCGCGGCCGCGCCGCCGGCCACGCCGCCGCCGCCGCCCTCCGGCAGCCTCAAGAAGCTGACGCCGGAGCAGATGGACATGATCAAGAGGCAGCTCGAGAGGAGCCGCAAGCCCGGCGGCGCGTTCGGCAAGGACCAGCCGTGAGCGACGCCATGGAGAGCTCCGCCGCCGCGATCCGCAAGGTGCTCGTCATCGGCACCGGCACGATGGGCCAGGGGATCGCGCAGATCTCGGCCGTCGCCGGCTACGTCACGCGCCTCCACGACGTCGATCCCGCCCGCGTCGCCGCGGCCGTCGACTCGATCAAGAAGGTCACCGAGCGCCTCGTCCAGAAGGGCAAGATGCTCGACGAGGCCCGGAGCCAGATGCTCGGGCTGCTCGTGCCCGCGCCCGACCTCGCCGCCGCGGCCGCCGACGCCGATCTCGTGATCGAGGCGATCCCCGAGCAGATGGACCTCAAGGTCCTCGTGCTCGGCAGGGTGAAGGAGGCCGCGCCGGCGCACGCCCTGCTCGGCTCGAACACGTCGAGCCTCAGCATCACCGAGCTCGGCCGGCGCCTCGGCGCCGGCGGCCGCACGATCGGCCTGCACTTCTTCAACCCGCCGCCCGTGATGGAGCTCCTCGAGGTCGTCCGCGGCCTCGAGACCGAGGACGCCGCAGTGGCGACCGCGCTCGCGGTCGCCCGCCGCCTCGGCAAGACGCCGATCGTCGTCCACGACACGCCGGGGTTCGCGAGCAGCCGGCTCGGCGTCGCGCTCGGCGCCGAGGCGATGCGCATGCTCGAGGCCGGCGTCGCCTCCGCGGTCGACATCGATCGTGCGATGGAGCTCGGCTACCGGCACCCAATGGGCCCGCTCAAGCTCACCGATCTCGTCGGGCTCGACGTCCGCCTCGCGATCCTCGAGCACCTTCACCGCGAGATCGGCGAGCAGTTCCGCCCGCCGACGATCCTGCGCCAGATGGTCCGCGCCGGCCGCCTCGGAAAGAAGACCGGCGAGGGTTTTTACCGCTGGACCGAGTCGGGACCCGAGCCCGCCCCGCGCCGCCGCTAGCGTCGCCGCGATCGGGCCAGGGCGTGTCCGCAAACCGTCGCGAGCGCCCCGAAGCTAGGGAGCGCGACCGAGGAATACTCCTGTATTTTGAGGGCGCGCGACCGACGATTCGGGGCGCGTAGCAGGTTTGCGGACACGCCCTAGCCGAGCAGACCGGCAGCGAAGATCGCGCCCAGGCCCGCGTCGGCCTGCCAGCTCTTCAGCGCAGGGTGATCGGGGCCGGGGATGATCCGGGTCGCGCCCTCCTCGGTCCGCGAGAAGCAGAGCACGCTCTCGAGCGCCGCGAGGCCGAGGATCACCGGCGAGCTCGTGGCCAGGAGGATCTGCGCGCGCGGCGGCACCGCGGAGAGCGCATGGAAGATCGCCCTCACGGCGCGCGGGCAGGAGCCGCCCTCGGGCTCCTCGACGAGGTGGACGCCGTCGAGATCGGGCACGAAGGCGGGGAGCGTGAGCGCGAGCAGGCGGAGCGTGCCCTCGGACGCGATCTGCGAGGGGATCTCGAGGCCGTCGCGGAGGCGGAGGATCAGCGCGCGGCGCCGGTCCCTCTCCCGCTCGACGGTGCGGACGCCCTCGAGATCCGGCGCCGCCGCGCGGACGTGGTGGATCCAGCGCGCGAGCGCGTCGGGATCGCGGCGCTCGAGATCCGCGACGGCCCAGGCGAGGTTCTCGCCGTCGGGCCGGAGCCGCGCCGGTTCGCCGGGCAGGCTGGGGGCTCGGAGGCGCCGCGCGTCGATCGCGAGCCGGTGCACGCTGCCGGCGAGGAAGCGCTTGAACCAGAGCGTGGCCGGGAACTTCGACTCGTCCTCGGGCAGGGTGCCGAGCGCGGAGCGGCGCTTGCCGAGCTTGTACGCGACGATCCAGCCCTTGCCGGGGTCCTGGTACGTCTCGGAGTAGAAGTTGTCGTTCCCGCCGGGGATCTTGTGGAGGATGGTGCGCGCGCCGGCGCCGCCGCCCCTGGACAGGAGGCTCGCGGCGGGGGCGGCGGCCTGCCGCGGGAACATCTCGAGCTGCCGCGCGGCGGCGACCTCGTTCGCCTTGAGCACCACGCGCTCCTCGGTGAACGCGAGGTCGCCCGTCGCGTCGTCGAGCGCGAGCGCGACCTCGTACCGCAGGGTCTCGAAGGTCGCGCTCGCGAGGCGCGCGCGGACCGCCTCGGGGATCGCGGCCTCGATCGCGATCTCGACGGGCGCGCCCTTGCGCCTCCAGGTGAGGTCGGCGAAGCCGTCGGCGCGCTCGCGGACGGCCGCCTCGGGGCCGCGCGCCATGAGATCGCCGAGGAAGGCGATGACGTCGAGCAGCGCGGACTTGCCGCTGCCGCTCGGCCCCGCGAGGACCTGGAACGGTGCGAGCGGCTGCCGGACGAGCTCCAGGCAGCGAAAGCCTCTTGCCTCGACGAGGGTGATCATCTGCGGGCCTGGCCTCGGCGGCGCGCGGTCTTGACGCTCGGGGCTCCGGGTCGCTGCGCGCCCTGCGCCCCGAACCCCACCTCGTCGGGCCGCCGGTCGCCGGGCTACTTGTTGAGCTTGTCCTTCTTGGCGTTCTCTTCGGCTTCCTTGGCCCGCTCGTCCTCGCGCTTCTTGATGCGATCCTTGACGGCCGCGTAGTCCTTCTCGTCCTTGACGCGGCGGTCGATCATCTTGGTGCGCTCGATGGCGGTGGCGCCGTAGCCGAGCGCCTTCGGGTGCCCGGTGAGGAAGGCGGTGTACGCGGCCCACGCGTCCTTGGCGGCCTGCCAGCTCTTCTGGCGCTCGCGGAGGTCGGCCATGCAGAAGAGGATCTTGGCGTAGAGGTCCTCGGAGCCCTTCTTGCCGAGGCCGGTGGTCCACGCGGCCTCGGCCTCGTCGAGCTTGCCGGTCTCGAGCATGGCCTCGCCGAGCCGGTAGAAGCCGACCATGAGCGACGCGTCGAGCTTGATCGCCTCCTGGAACGCGGCGATGGCGCCGGTGAAGTCGCGCGCGACGAACGCGGCCTGGCCCTTCGCGATCTGCTCGTTGTAGGGGCTGATCCCGGTCTGGCCGTTCGGGTCCCTCCGCGGCTCGCCGGCGGCGGCCTTGGGCGGCAGGTCTTCGAGCACTCGACCGCCGGGCGGTTCCTCGGCGACGGCAGGGGCCGCGGCGAGCGAGGCGACGAGGGCGAACGAGGCGGCGACTGGTCGGGCACGCATGCGGTGGAGGGTATCCCAGGGGGCGGCGGGAGTGAAATGGGCTCCGGCGAGCATCAGCGCGGGGCCGCGTCCGCTGCCGGGGCCGAGTCCGCTGCCGGGGCCGCATCCGCGACCGGTGCCGGGGCCGCGTCCGCTGCCGGGGCCGCGTCCGCTGCCGGGGCCGCGTCCGCGCCCGCTGCCGCGTCCGCGCTCGCTGCCGCGTCCGCGCCCGCTGCCGCGTCCGGAGCCGGTGCAGCTCCGGCGCTCACCGGGGCGGCGGTGATCGGCGTGAGCTGGCCCTTTTCGCCGGGGGGCCACCAGAAGCGCTGCTCGTCGCCGGTGAGGCGGTCGACGAGCTTCACCCAGGTCGCGCGGGGGCTGTCGGCCATCTGCACACGGATGCGGGCGGTGACGCCCTGATCGAAGGTCGGGCGGCGGCGGAAATGACGGGGGTCCTTCTCCGGGGCGTCGCCGGTCAGGGGGACGTTGAAGCGGACGCGGTCGAGGAGCTCCTTGCCGATGTAGAGCTCGATCGCGAAGCGGCCGGTCACCCGGGCGGTCGCGGCGGGGCGGTCCAACGTCACGGGGCGGACGTGCGGGATCGACGGCTTGCCCTTCGCATAGACGAAATCGAAGACCCACTGCTTGCGGGTGGCGGTCCCCGTGGGGTCGGGGGCGTAGCCGCCCCTCGGCGGATCCGCGATTGCGGCGGCGCCGGCCCCGGCGAGGGCGAGGCCGAGCAGGGCGGCGATGGCGAGGCGGGCGAGCGGGCGGCGGGGGATCATCGCGGGGGCGCGTGGGGTGTGAGGGCGACGACCTCATCCCACGCCGCGTCGTCGCCGTCGAGCGCGTTCCAGATCGCGCGGAGGTCCGCGGGCGGCGGCGCGACGGCGGTGAGGTCGACGCCGCGCTCGTCCGGCACCGTGACGCGGATCGCGTGGAGCGCGACGCGGCCGATCGGCAGGACGCGGCCGCCGGGGAGGACGAGGCTGCGGGCGCCGCCGTGATCGCGATCGCCGAGGAGCGGCGCGCCGGCGTGCGCGGCGTGCACGCGGATCTGGTGCATGCGGCCGGTGACGGGTTCGAGGCGGAGCAGCGTCGAGCTGCCGGTGCCCGAGGCGCCGCGCGCGTGCGCGATCGCGCGGTAGCGGGTCGCCGCGTCCTTCGCGCCGGCGCGCGCCGCGTCGGCGATCGCGGGCACGCTCCGATCGCCGCGGCGCACGTGGCCGATGCGCTCGGTCCACGCGCCGCCGCCGTCGATCGCGCCGCCGGCGATGCCCGCGTACACGCGGGTGATCCGGCCCGCCTCGCGCATGGCGGCGAGGTGGCGCGCGCCGCGCGGGCCTGCGGCGCAGAGCACGACGCCGCTGACGCCGACGTCGAGGCGCGAGGCCGCGTGCGGGGGCTCGCTCCGGCCGAGCAGCGCGGCGAGCTCGGTGACGAGCGAGCGGGCGCCGCGGCGATCAGGCGTGGTGGGGAGCTCCGGGGGCTTCGAGGCGATCACGATCTCGCCCCGGCGCGCGAGGACCTCGACGCGCGCGGTCTGCGCGCGCTCGCGCGCGGCCCAGACCTCGACCTCGTCGCCCTCGCGCACGGGATCGCCGGGGGCGGCGCGGCGGCCGTTGACGAACGCGCGGCCCTCCGCGGCCGCGCCGCGGGCGAGGTCGCCCATGCGCGCGAGCACGTCGGCGACCGTGGGGCCGTCGCCGGGGCCGACGCGCCGGCGCGCGGCGCTCACCGGAGCGGCGCGGGGGTGTCGCCCTCCGCCGGCGGCGGCGGCGCGAGCGAGGCGCGCTCCTCGACGCGCTCGACCACGCCGCGATCGCCGTCCACGCGCAGGCGGTCGCCGGTGCGGATCGCCAGCGTCGCGCCCGCCACGTTCACCACGGCCGGGATGCCGTACTCGCGCGCGACGATCGACGCGTGCGACAGCGGACCGCCGAGCTCCGTCACGACCGCGGCGGCGACCAGGAAGAGGGGGGACAGGCCCACGTCCGTCGTGCGCGAGACGAGGACCTCGCCGGGCCTCACGGCGTCGAGCGCGGGCGCGCCGGGCTCGAGCACGCGCGCGCGGCCCTCGACCACGCCGCCGCTCGCGGGCAGGCCGGCGAGGCGCGTACCGGCGACGGGCGGCAGGGTCACGGGGGGTGGGCGGCCGATGAAGGTGGGGGGTGGATCGGGGCGGGCGGCGTCGCGCGCGTGCTCGGCGCGGCGCAGGCGGACCACGTGGCCCACGTCGGCGCGGCCGCTCGAGAGCGCGCTCACGAGCTCCTCGTAGGTGCAGAAGAACACGCTGCCCTCCTCGAGCGACGGATCGAGCCGCCGGAGGCGCCGGTCGATGTCGAGCCCGATCTGGCGGAGCATGCCGAGCACGCGCGTCACCCAGGTCCGCATCCGCTCGCGCAGGCGCGTGTAGTGCTGCGCGCGCCCGACGAGGCCCCGCACCAGGGCGAGCTCCACCCGCGAGAGCCGCGCCTCGAGCAGCGCCATCTCGCGGTCCGCGAGCGCCCGCGCCCGCGCCATCGCCCGGTCCGGGTCCCCTGCCCCGCCGCGCAGCGCCGCGACCAGCATCGCGATCACCTGCGCGGGATCCTCGCGCCACCGCGGCGTCGCGAGCTCCGCCTCGCGCACGGCGCGGTCGCCGAAGGCCAGGAGGAAGCTCGAGAGCGCCTCGCGCGCCGGCCCCTCGGGCAGATCGGAGGGCGCCCGGATCTCGCCGGCGAGCAGCCGCTGCCGCGCGACCGGATCCAGCCGCGCGAGCTCCGCGGCCCGCGCGAGCTCCACGCCCGGCGCCGCGCTGTCGAGCTCGCGCACGCCGCCCGCGAGCGTCTGCGCCAGGTGCTCGATCGCGACCGAGGAGCGCCCCGGCGCCTCCTCGAGCGGCGCGTCCTCGCCCTCGCCCGAGCGCGCCGACGCGCGCCGCGACGCCACCCGCGTGAGCGCCGCGCAGAGCGCGAGGTGGCTCGCCAGCGACGCGGACGCGCAGTGCAGCATCAGCGTCCCGGTCCGCTCGAGCAGGAGGAATGCGCCCTTCAGGGTCGTCGCGACCGCGTCGTCCGGCAGGAGGGTCAGGTCGAGCTCCGAGAGCGCGCGCCGTGACAGCGCCGCCTCCTCCTCGAACGCCGCGACGTCCCGCTCGAGCCGCGCCTGCCGCAGGAGGAGCCTCGGCGCGGTCACCGGCAGCCGCGCTAGGAACCCGCGCTTCGACACGTGCGCGCTCTGCGCCTCGAGCCGCGCGATCGCCGCGGCGCTCGCGCCGCCGCTCACGCCGAGCAGCGCCGCGGGCGAGAGGCCGGGCACCTGCGCCGCGATCTGCATGAACGCGGTGAGGTTCAGGTAGAACCGCCCGTGCACGCTCGAGACGAGCCGCGCGCCCCGCGGGACCCGGCACCCGAGCGCCGCGAACGCCTCGCGGAACCCGCGCTCCGAGAACCCCCGCGCCACCGACCACGTGAGCGGCGTCGCCGCGCCCGGCAGCGCCTCCCCGACGTTCGCGCGCGACCAGACCGTCTCCGCGTCGCCGCCCTCGGGGAACCCGCCCGTCGTGATCGGTCGTGCCTGCAGCAGCCAGACCCGGTCCCCCTCGACCGCGAACTCCGCGTCGAAGGGCCCGCCGCCGCCCTGCTCGAGCCGGTCCGCGAGCGCCGCGAGCGCCCGCACGGCGTCGTCCCCGAGCGCCGGCTTCTGCGCGCGCTCCTCCGGGACCGCGGCCTCCTCGAGCCCGTGCTCCCCCACCACGAGCGCCCGCCGCTTCTGCGCCACGACCGCCGCGACCACCGCCCCGCCGCGCGCCGCGATCCGGACCGTGTCCGCCGCCGCCGCGCCCTCCACGACCGGCGCGCCGAGCCCGAGCGTCGCGTTGATCAGCCGCTCCCCCGCGCGCCAGTGCTCGCCCTCGAGCCCCGGCGGCGGCGCGGTGAAGAGCACCCCCGCCGCGTCGGCGCGCGCCATCACCTGCAGCACCACGGCCATGGACACGTCGCGCGCCCCGGAGTGCGCGAGGTAGTCGATGGCCCGCGGCAGGAACGCGCTCGCCCACACCTGCCGGATCGCGTCCTCGATCGCCGCGGGCCCGCGCGCGCCGAGCACGGACGCCGCGAGCCCCGCCATGGACATCTGCGAGGTGTCCTCGCAGGTCGCGCTCGATCGCACCGCGAGCCCCCAGGGCGCCTCCTTTGCGATCACCGCCCAGAGCGCCGCGAGCGCGGCCCTGATGTCCTCGGGCAGCGGCTCGCTCAGGATCCGGTCGCGCGCCCGCGCGGCGCGGTCGATCGCCGCCTTGGTCCCCGCGAGCTTGAGCAGGGACGCGAGGTCGTGCCCCTTCGGCAGCCGCTCGTCCACGAGCCTGCTGAAGAGCCGCGCGTCCATGACCCAGCCGCGCGGCACCGGGAACCCCTCGCGCAGCAGCCGCCCGAGCGAGGTCGCCTTCCCCCCGACCCGCTTCGGCCCGTTCCTTCGCCGCAGCCCGACGGACTCCAGCGGCCACAACCATTCGAGCACGGCGGGCGACTCGAGCGTCGCCTGCGGGGAAGGGGTGCGCGTGGGATCCACCACGCCCCCGGACTAACACGCTTCGGCCGAAGGTCGATCGGTGTTCGTGCGCTGCAAGGCGCCCCGACGCGTGCGCACCGCCGTCCGCGTCGTCCCTCAAAGACCCGACCGAGGCGGGCCGCCGGCCGCAGGCTCCCTCTTCCTTGCTGTTCCCGGCGCATGCTAGGTTGCCGGGGTCACGAGGTCGAGAGAGGAGCCGGGCGATGATGAAGAGCATGGGTTCAGCAGCTCGGCGGCCGGGCCGCGATCCGGCCGAGGGACGATGAACCTCGGCCTCAAGCTCCTCACCCTCGGCCTCGCCATGGCGATCGGCGCGCTCGCGGCCGGCTGTGGGACCGATTGCGAGACCCTCTGCGACGACAAGAAGGAGTGCCCCGGCAGCAACAGGAACGTCGATTGCGAGGCCCTCTGCCAGGACGAGCGGGCCCTCGCGGCGGTCTCGGAGTGCGAGGAGAGCTATGACGACCTCCTCGATTGCGAGGCCTCCGTGGACGACATCTGCAGGCCGGGGGAGAGCTGCGCCTCCGAGACGATCGAGTATTCGGGGTGCATCGGCGAGTATTGCGCCGCGCACCCGGACGACGACGCCTGCGCGGGCTGATCGCGCCGCTCACGGGGGCCGCAGGCCGCGCTGCACGCGCTCGTGCCACAGGATCATCTCGGCGCCGCCGGGTCCGCGATTCCACTCGTAATCGTGGGGGCCGGGGGTCACGAGCAGCTCGTGGACCACGCCGTCGGCGCGCAGGCGATCGCTGACGGCGCGGATCGCGGGGAGGAACGGGTCGGCCTCGCTCGAGACCAGGCGGAGGCTCACCGGGCGCTTCGCCGAGGCCGCGCGGGCGAGATCGCTGAGCATCGGCGCCTCCTCGGCGCGGAGCGCGGGCTGGAGCGCGCCGACGGCGCCGAAGACGTCGGGGTTCGAGAGGCCGACGAGCAGGGCGAGGCGGCCGCCGAGGCTCACGCCGTCGATGCCGGTCGCGTCGCGGGTCAGGACGTTGTGGGTCTCGGCGCGGACGCGCGGGAGGAGGCGGTCCACGATGAAGCGCGCGAAGGGCCGCGCGCCCTCGGGCGTGCGGTCGCGGAGGTCGGGGGTGAAGGGCGTCGCGATGCAGAGGCCCCGGTACGGCTCGCGCTCGAGCGAGCCGTTGAGCAGGGCGAGGCGCTGCGGCGTGACGAGCTGGCCGAGGTCGGCCGCGGTGAGCGGCGGGGCCTGGATGCGGCGGAGGAGGGCGTCGAGCGCGTAGTCGTCGCGCCAGCCGTGGGCGCCGGCCTCGGGGCCGCGGATCGCCTCGCCGCGGCCGTGCAGCGCGACCAGGACCGGGAGCTGTGCCGCGCCGGGCGGCGCGAGGAGCAGCGCGCGCTGGGGGTCCGGGTCGGAGGGCGTGGGCTCGAACGCGAGCTCCTTCCAGGCGCCCGCCGCGGGCGCGGGCGCGGCGCCGCGGCGGCACGACGGCAGCGCGAGCGCGGCGAGGCCGAGGAGGACGCGGCGGCGGGGCGGGGCGGCGGGCACGGCGCCATCCTACCCGACCCGCAGGCCGCCCGATCGGCCGTGTCGCGCGCGCCGGCTCAGCTCATCTCGCCGACCTGGGCGACCGAGAACGCCTCGCGCACCGCGCGCACTGCGCCCTCGCCGCCGGCCCGGCCCAGCGTCACCATGAGCTTCGCCAGCGCGGCCTCGGGCGTCATGTCCGCCGCGCCGACCGCGCCGGCCCGCGCGGCCGCGACGCCGCCCGCGTAGCGGCCCAGATCGACGGCGCCGCGCGGCGACTGGCTCACGATCACCACGGGCACGTCGGTCGCGCGCGCGGACTCGAGCACCGGGATGAGCGAGCTCTCGAGGCAGGGCACGTTCCCCGCGCCGAAGGCCTCGATCAGCAGGCCGCGCACGCCGGCCGCGAGCGCGCCGTGCATGAGGCGCGGATCCAGGCCGGGGAAGATGCGCACCGCGAGCACCCGCGCGTCGAGGCGGCCGTCGAAGGGCGCGCGCGGGCGCGGCGGCAGGATGTGCGGCGCGAGGTGCACGCCGAGGCCGAGCTCCGCGAGCGGCGCGCAGCTCGGCGAGCCGAACGCGCTCATGCCCCACGCGTCGAGCTTCGTCGCCCTGCACCCGCGCAGGAGCTTCGAGCCGAACGCGACGCCGACCTCGGGGATGCGCGACGTCGCGAGCAGGCAGGCGTCGACGAGGTTGGCGCGCGCGTCGGTCCTGACGTCCGAGAGCGGCCGCTGCGCGCCGGTGAGCACCACCGGGCGATCGAGGCCGGGCACCAGGAACGCGAGCGCGCTCGCGGTGTAGGCCATCGTGTCCGTGCCGTGGATGACGACGACGCCGTCGTACCGGGGCAGCTCCTCGTGCACGACGGAGGCGAGCTCGACCCAGTGGTGCGGCTGCATGTCGCTGGAGTCGAGGTTGAACAGGATCCGCGTCTCGATCTCGGCGATCTTCCGCAGCACCGGCAGCTCCGCGAGCAGGTCGCGCGTGTAGACGTCGGGGGCGAGCGGCACGCTGCCGTCGCCGCCGACCATCATCAGGGTCCCGCCGGTGTGGATCAGGAGCAGGCGCACCGGCAGAGCTTATCCGCGAAGGCGCCGGCGCGGCAGGGTCCGCGCGACGCGGGCGCCGCGCGGGCACGCCGCCTGCCTGCGCCCGGGCCGATGGGCACACCCGCGGAGGCGCCGCGCGCGGCGCTGGTCCACAACGCCGACGTCGCGGCGCAGCTCGAGCGGATCGCGGACCTCCTGGAGGTCGAGGACGCGAGCCCGTTCCGCGTCAGGGCGTACCGGAACGCGGCGCGGCTGATCGGCGACCTGCCGCGCGAGCTCGGCGCGATGATCGCGGCCGGCGAGGACCTCCGCGAGCTGCCCGGCATCGGCGCCGATCTCGCCGGCAAGATCCGCGAGATCGTCGAGACCGGCGCCTCGGCGGCCCTGCGCGAGATCGAGGCCCGGACGCCGCCCGCGCTCGCCGCGCTGCTGCGCGTCCCGGGCCTCGGGCCGAAGCGGGTGCGCGCGCTGCACGAGCAGCTCGGGGTGGGCTCGCTGGAGGAGCTCGCGGGCGCCGCGCGGGGGGGCAGGGTGCGCGCGCTGCACGGCTTCGGCGAGAAGACGGAGCAGGCGATCCTGCGCGTCGTCGAGGCGCACCGGGCCGAGGCGGGCCGCTTCAAGCTCTCGGCGGTGGAGGGCGCCGCGCGGTCGCTCGTGGCGTTCCTCGAGGCGATCCCGGGCGTGCGGCGCGTCGCCGTGGCCGGCAGCTACCGCCGCCGCAAGGAGACGGTCGGCGACCTCGACGTGCTGGTGACCGCCGTGCCCGGCTGCGACGCGCTCGATCGCTTCGTCGCGCGCGACCCCGGCGCGCGGCTCGTCGCGCACGGCCCGACGCGCGCGGCGGTCGTGCTCCGCTCGGGCCTCCAGATCGACGTCCGCCTCGTCGAGGAGGCCTCGTACGGGGCCGCGCTGGCCTACTTCACCGGCTCGAAGGCGCACAACATCGCGCTCCGCCGGATCGGCCTGGAGCGGGGGCTCAAGATCAACGAGTACGGCGTGTTCCGGGGCGAGGAGCGCGTCGCGGGCGAGACCGAGGCGTCGGTCTTCGCGAGCGTCGGGCTGCCGTTCATCCCGCCGGAGCTGCGGGAGGACCGCGGCGAGATCGCCGCGGCCCGCGAGGGCCGGCTGCCCCGGCTCGTCGCCCTCGCGGACCTCCGCGGGGACCTGCACGCGCACACGAGCGCGACCGACGGCCGCGCCACGCTCCGCGAGATGGCCGAGGCCGCGCGCGCCCGCGGCCTCCGGTACCTCGCGATCACGGACCACTCGCCGCGCGTCGCCGTGACCCGCGGCCTCGATCCTGACCGGCTCCTCCGGCAGGTGGACGAGATCGACCGGCTCAACGCCGAGCTCCACGGGATCACCCTGCTCAAGGGCGTCGAGGTCGACATCCTCGAGGACGGCCGGCTCGATCTGCCCGACGACGTCCTCGCGCGGCTCGATCTGGTCGTCGGCGCGATGCACGGCGCCTTCCGCCTGCCGCGCGCGGCGCAGACGGCGCGCGTCCTCCGCGCGATGGAGCGCCCGCATTTCTCGATCCTTGCGCACCCGACCGGGCGGCTGATCTTCGAGCGCGAGCCCTGTGATCTCGACATGGAGCAGGTGATCCGGCGCGCGCGGCAGCGCGGCTGCTTCCTCGAGCTGAACTCCCACCCCGAGCGGCTCGACCTGCTCGACGTGCACGCGCAGATGGCGCGCAGCGAGGGCGTGCTCGTCGCGATCGACTCGGACGCGCACAGCGCGCTCGACCTCGCGAACATCCGCTTCGGCGTGGGCCAGGCGCGCCGCGGGTGGCTCGAGGCGCGGGACGTGCTCAACGCGCGCCCGCTCGCGGAGCTCCGCTCGCTGCTCCGGCGGACGATGTGAGCCTCGCCGGCCGTGGTACCGTCGCCGCGCGCGCGCCCCTCCCGTGGGCGGCGCCGCGCCTGCGGAGGACCCGGATGGCCGACGACCCCATCGCCCGGATGCTCGCCTGGCTCACCGCGGGCGGCGTCCGCTGCGACGCCTTCGAGCTCCGCGCCGTGCCCGGCGACGAGCGCGGCGCGTTCGCCGCGAGGCCGCTCGCCGAGGGCGAGCGCGTGCTCGAGCTGCCCTCCCGCTTCATGATCACCGAGGAGACCGCCCGCGCCTCCGCGATCGGCGAGCGGATCGCCGCCGGCACCGGCGGGCGCGCGAACGCGCACTCGTACCTGGCCGCGCAGCTGCTCGAGGAGCGCCGGAGCCCGGCCTCGTTCTTCCGGCCGTTCATCGACGCGCTGCCGGCCTCGTACCGGCACATGCCGATGTTCTATCACGACAAGGAGCTGTTCTTCCTGAACGGCTCCGTCGCGCAGAAGAGCGTCCAGGACCGGTGGGACAGCTACATGGGCGATTACCATTTCCTGGTCGCGAAGGTGCCCGGGTTCGACGCCTTCGGCGTGCACGACTTCGTGTGGGCGCGCCTCACGGTGTGCACGAGGACCTTCGGCGTCTCGGCCCACGGCGCCAGGGTCCGGAGCCTCGTGCCGCTGGCGGACATGCTGAACCACCACCTGCCGCCCGAGGCGAGCTGGGGCTACGACGAGCGCGCCGCGGCCTTCACGCTCACCGCGGAGCGCGACGTCGCCCCCGGCGAGCCGGTGCGCACCACGTACGGGCGCCGCTCCAACGCGCACCTGCTCATCAATTATGGCTTCGTGATCGAGGGCAACGAGCACGACGTCGCCGGCCTCCGCCTGGAGATCCCGCCGGGCGATCCGCTGCTCGACGCCAAGGCCGCCGCGCTCGGGCCCGGCCCCGCCTCCCGCCTCTTCGAGGTCCCGGTCGGCTATCAGCGCGCGCCCGTCCGCAAGATGTTCTCGTTCCTCCGGCTCGCGCTCGCCGACGGCCCCGATCTCGCGCGCGCCACGGGCCCGGGCGGCCCCTCCGTCGAGGAGATCCCCCCGCTCAGCGCCCGCAACGAGGAGGCCGTGCTCGCCGCGATCTCGGCCGCGGCCGCCGTGTCCCTCGCCGGCTTCGACACGAGCGTCGCGCAGGACGAGGCCATCCTGCGGCGGCTCCCGCTCAGCCCGAACCAGCGGCGCTGCATGATCCTGCGCATGGGCGAGAAGCGCGTGCTGGGCCATTACCAGCGCCTCGCCGGCGCCGCCGCGCCCCTCCTCGGGCTGACCCGCCTCGAGCTCGAGCGCGCGCTCGCGCTCGGCGAGGCCGGCGGACCCGACCTCGCCGATTACGTGAAGGACGCGCTCATCCCCCTCGCGCAGGCGCGGTGAGCGGGCGGCGGGTATCGTTTACATGTAAATCTAAATAGAGGGAGCCCCCTCTCCCTGCGGCGGGAGAGGGGGCTCCGGTGTGGCGCGCGCTGCGGTATCAGCCGCCGGGGGTGAACATGATCGGGTAGCTCACGGTCACGATCCCGCCGTCGGGCGCCGGGAACGAGAGGCCGTAGAACGACCGGACCACGCAGGAGACCACGCTCGGCTCGGGCAGATCCGAGCCGCCGTTCTGCACGCTGGAGACGGCGCCGTCACGGCCGATGACGAAGGCGACGGCGACGCGGCCCTGCAGGCTCGGGTTGTTCCGGAGCCCGTTCTCGTAGCAGAGGCGGAAGCGGCCGAAGTTCTGCCGGACGATCCGCTGGATGACCTCGGGCGGGATGCGGCCGGAGACCTGCGTCGAGCCGACCGTCATCCGCGGCGAGGCGACCTTGTGGCCGCGGGTGAAGCGGCCGGTGCTCGCGCCGCTGCCGGGGCCGAAGCCCTGCCCGTCGCCGAGGCCGCTGCCGTGGCCGATCGTGCCGACCGCGCCCAGGCCGACGCCCTGGAAGCGGCCGCCGCCGCCCTCGCCGATGCCGGTCAGGCCGAGGCCGCCGGCGCCGCCCGCCTCGTCGATGCTCGTGCCCCACATGTTCCCGAGCGCGCTCTTCGGGTCGTTGCCGAGCGTGTCGAGCCCGCCCCACGGCGCGTGGATCGCGTTCGGGTCGCCGCCGCCGCCGGCGTTGAGGAGCCCGATCATCCCGAAGTCGGCCGCGTCGCGGAGCGCCTGGGCCTTGGAGATGCGGACGTCGGTGTTGTCCTTGGGGCCGTAGATCCCGAAGCGGCCGTCGCTGCGGGTGCTCGTCTGGCTGCCCATCTTGCCCTCCTCGTTCATCGCCCGCGCGCCCGTGCCGCCCTCGCTGGCGCCCGGCGTGGCGCTCGCCGTGCTGTCGTCCTTCGGCTGGTCGGCCTCGCGCTCCGCGCTCGCCTGCAGCGCCATCTGCATGAGGTACTGCTGCTCCGAGCTCACGCCGTCCTCGTCGGCCATCGCCATCGGCGGCATGAAGAACGCCGCCGCGCCGAGGACGCTGAGGTGCAGCGCCATCGAGAGCGCCGTGAAGGGCAGGCTGCGCTTGTCGATGCGGACCTTGCCAAAGGCCGCGCGGCCGGCGTTCACGGCCGAGAGCTCGAACGTGAAGTCACCGAGCGCGAGCCTCGCCTTCGCGCCCATGGGCAGCGCGATCTGGTGAGCGCCCGCGACCTCGACGCACGGCGCCGCGCCCGACGCGATCGCCTGCTCGACGGTCATCTTCTGCCCGCCGATCTCGATCGTGCCCTTCGCGCCGGGCAGGATCACCGCGTGCGCGGCGCCGCCCGAGATGACGAGCAGCGGGGCGCGCGTGGCGCCGCCGAGCTTCTCGGCCGGGAGGAAGTAGTCGCACGCGACGTTCTTCCGCTCCTCCTCGCCGACGTAGAACGCGCGCGGGGGCGCGAGGTGCGCGACGTGCAGGAGGCTGTCGCCCCACTTGATCGAGATCTCGATCGCGGCGGCCGCGGACTCGACCTCCTCGGCGGGGACCTCGGGCGCGCTCTTCACGAGCGCGTAGGTGTAGGAGCCCTCGGGCGCGTCCGCCGGGACCTCGTAGTCCTGAGCGGCGACGGGCGCGAACGGCGAAGCCAGCGGAGAGCCCGCGAGGAAGGGGTTCGAGTACGCCATCTTCGAAGCCGTGTTGAACGTGTTCATCGTCGTTGCTCCCTGATCCGGTGAAGGACGTGCGCCCGCCGGTCCGGCGCGAGCCATCTCGCGCCGCCGGCATCGTCAGTGCCATGGAGGGATCACGCGCGGCCTGTCTCGCCGCGTCTGCGTGCTCCCCCGAGCACCGCATCCATGTGCCTCTTGACAGCGACCCCCCCCGGATGTTTCCGGGCGCGATCAAGATCCCGGCGATGCGTCGGCGCCGGATTTATCCACCGTTCTGGTGGCTTCGCCCGGCGATCTCGGACCGCGGGAGCGGGTTCTGGGCCTGCCAGGCGGCGACGCAGCGGCGCTCCTCGGCGGAGAGATCGAGCATGTCGGCGACAAGCTCGTCGAGCCTCCTGCGGTCCTCGTCCGGGATGCCGGCGTTGGCCGGTCCGAGGACGCGGCCCATGGCGTCGAGGCGATCGAGGAGGTCGAGGCGCGCGGGCGCGGGGAGGGCGCGGAGGTGGGCGATCTTGACCTGCGGCATGCCCTGGCGGGCGTCGCGGTTCCTGGCGTGGTGGAACCAGCGGACGGGGCCGGCGTTGAGGTAGCAGAGCAGGGCGAGCGCGCTCCACCCTTCGGCCGCGAAGCCGGCGAGGATCGAGTTGCGGAACGGGAGGCCGTCGGCGAGGGCGGCGATGGGATAGCGGGCGGTCTGGCGGATGAGGACGCGGACGCCGCGCCAGTCGTCGTCGCTGCGGAAGCGCCCCTTGATCGCGGTGACGTCGACGCAATGGCGCGGCGGTCGGGCGATGAGCTCGCCGATGTCGGCGCCCTCGCGGATGGGGCGGTGGTGCGGGGCGAGGGGGCCGTCGATGCGATGGATATGGGGGGCGTCGGCGGTGGTGGTCTGGAAGCCGCGCTCGCCGAACAGGGCGGCCGGCAGGACCGGGAGCGCGGAGAGGCGCGCGAGGAGGCGCGCGGCGACCGGATCGAGGTCGGAGCGCGCGAGGGGCCAGGAAGTGGGCGAGGGCGGCCGCGCCGCAGGCGACGCGGGCGCGGCGGGCGGGGCGGGGCGGCGCGTGGAGAGGAGCGCCATGGCGGGCTGGAAGACGCCCTCGAATGCGTCGGCGCCGAAATCGGGGAGGTCGAGATCAGGGGCGCAGAGGGCGTCGTGGGCGCGGCGGACGGGCTCGTAGCCGTCGAGATCGGAGACCGAGGTGGGGAGGACGAGGCCGAGGCGGCCGCCCCGGCGGAGGAGCGAGGCGGCGCGGTGGACGAATGCGCCGTGGAGGGAGCGGAAGCCGCGGAACGCGGGGTTGTTGCGCAGGAGGTAATTGAATGCCTCGGGCCCGATCGGCTGGGCGGCGCGGCCGACGTAAGCGACCCAGGGGGGGTTGCCGAGGACGGCGTCGAAGCCGGGATCGGGGCGCGCGAAGGCGTCCGGGAACTCGAGGGGCCAGTGGAGGAAGCGGCGCTCGGCGGCGATCCGGAGGGCCATGGCGACGGAGGGGAAATCGAGGTCGGCGCGGGATGCAGCGGCGAGATAGGCGGCGTGGGAGGCGGCGGGGGGAGCGGCGGCGAGGCGGTCGTCGGAGGGCCAGAACCAGAGGGCGGTCCAGGCGTCGAGCGCGCGGCGGAGAGCGGCGGGCGCGGATACGGGCGCGGGCGCGGATACGGGCGCGGGCGCGGATACGGACGCAGGCGCGGATACGGACGCGGACACGGGCGCGGACGCGGACGCGGGCGCGGATACGGGCGCGGGCGCGGATACGGACGCGGACACGGACGCGGATACGGGCGCGGGCGCGGATACGGACGCGGGCGCGGATACGGCGGCGGGCGCGCGAATGGGCGCGGGGCGGCGGCGGAGGGCGCGGAGGCGGGCTCGGATCGCGGGGTCGGGGGAGCTCCGGCGCCAGGCGTCGAAGGGATAGGCGGCCAGGTCCTCGGGGGAGGCGCCGATCACGCTGTCGCCGCAGCGCAGCTGCTCGACGAGGTAATCGCGTGGGGGCTCCTCGGCCCGGGTGAGGAGCCATAGCGAGGCGCGGGCGAGGTCGACGGCCACGGGATCGAGGTCGACGCCGCGGAGGCAATGGGCGGCGACGAGGCGGCGGGCGCCGGGGATGCCGGCGGGGTGGAGTGGAGCGCCGCCGGCGCGCGGCGCGGCCGCGAGGTGAGAGGCGAGCTGGCGGCAGGCCTCGAGGAGGAAGGCGCCGGAGCCCATCGAGGGGTCGCAGACGCGGAGGGCGAGGATGTCGCCGGGGCCGCCGGCGCGCGAGAGGAGCGGCGCGAGCGCGCGGGCGACGACGTCGCGGGCGAGCGCGCGGGGTGTGTAATACGAGCCGGCGCGGCGGCGCTGCTCGCCGGGCTGGAGCAGGAGCGCGCCGCCCTCGCCGGCCTCGAGCGCGAAGCCTGCGAGGCCCTCGTAGAGGCTGCCGAGGTGCTCGACGTCGAGGTCGGCGTAGGGGACGGGCTCGTCGCGGACGACCAGGAGCTGGTCGAGGACGCGGAGGACGCAGGCGTCGGAGATCGGAGGTGGCTCGAGCGCGTCGTCGGGCGCGCCGCGGCGCCGGCCCTCGAGGAGCGCGCAGGCGTCGGGGTCGAAGAGGGCGCTCGGCGAGGCGAGGGGCGCGGGCCGCGAGGGCGCGAGGGCGCGGAGGAGGGCGGCGACGCGCGGCCAGGCGGCGGCGCGATCGTCCAGGCGCTCGCCGGCGTCGCGCGCGCGGCGGAGATCGGCGTGGACGCGCGCGAGCGAGGGGGTGCCGGGCTCCACGCCGAGCGCGCCGAACAGGCCGCGGCCCTCGGCGTAGAGCAGGACCGCCATGCGCAGGAGGGCCACGACGAGGCCGGCGCCGAGGGCTCGCCGCGCGCCCGCAGGATCATCGAGCAGACCGGCGCCCGCGGCGCGATCGGCGGCCGCGAGGCCGTCGAGGAGCTCGCGCAGCGCGCGCGGCGCCTGCTCGCGGAGGCCCTTGCCGAGGGCGTCAGTCACGGGCGGAGAGCATCGGCGCGGACGGGCCGGGCGCGCAAGCCCTGCGGAGCGGTCGCCCCGGCGGGCGCGCGGCGGCGCGCGCCCGCTGGCCGGATCGGGCGCCGGGCGGCTCGCCTGCGCGGACCCGCTGACCGTGAACCAGGCGCGGCCCGCTCCCGGCGCGGCGCGCGGGACCTAGCTTCCCGCGCATGCAGCAAACCCATCCAGGCGACCGCGGCTCCAGGGTCGATGACGGCTCGCTCGATGACCTGCGCGAGCTCATCAGGGGCATGGGCACCGTCATGCTCGTCACGGCCACGCCCGAGGGGCAGCTCCGGGGGCGGCCGATGGCCGTGCAGGATCCGTCGGAGGAGCCCGGCAGCGATCTCTGGTTCGTGACCTCCGAGGAGGCGGCCACGGTCGAGGAGATCGCCCGCGAGCAAGAAGTCGCGCTCTGCTGCCTGCGCGGTGATCAGGTGTACCTGTCCATCTCGGCGCGGGCCTTCATCGAGCGCGATCGCAGCGAGATCCAGCGGCTCTGGCGCCCCGACTGGCAGGCCTGGATCCCCGGCGGCCCCGACGATCCGCACGCGGCGCTGCTCAAGCTCACGGTCGAGCACGCCGAGCTCTGGGAGCCCGGGAGCGCGCGGCCGCGGGCGATCTACTCGCGGCCCCCCGCGTCGCCCGAGGCGGCGCCCGGCGTGCGCACGCGCGCCGCGTAGCGCGAGGAGCCGGAGGGGCGCTCAGGGCTGGCCCTCGCCGAGCCACGCGGCGACGGGGGCGAAGACGCGCTCGTGGCACTCGCGCGAGACGAAGAGGTCGGCGTGGGCCATGGCGATGTCGCGGGTGCCGACCTCGAGCAGCGATTTGCGGGCGGAGCCGATCTGGTGGAACGGGAAGGCGGCCGTCTCGCGCGGGACGATGCCGTCGCCGTTGGCGCACACGCAGAGGAGCGGGCGCGTCACCGTGCAGAGCGCCTCGGAGATGTTGGTCTCGCGGAGCACGAGGTCGCGCTCGCGGATCCAGTGCGCGATCTCGCGGTTGATCGCGCGGTTCGGGTCCTCGACCGTCTTCACCATCTCGCGGGCCGCGGAGGTGTCGGTGATGCGCGGGTTCATGTAGATCGACAGGAGCCAGGGCGTGAGGCGCACGAGCTGCGGGAGCGCGATCTCGGCGAGCCTCCTCGTGCCGCGGAAGCGGACCATGCCGGCGAGCGTGGGCGAGCTGAACGCGGCCTTGATCAGCGGGTGGATCGAGACCCAGCGGACGGGGCTGCCGATCGCGACGAGCGAGCCGAGGCGGTGGCGGCGCTCGAGGACCGCGTGGATGAACATGATCGTGCCGCCGAGGGAGGCGCCCAGCATGTCGGCGCGATCGGCGGCGGAGCGGGTGCGCTCGAGCACGGCGTCGACGACGGCGCCGAGGTCCGTGAGCGCGAGGTCCTCGAGGCCGTAGCGATCGCTGCCGCCCACGGAGCGCGAGGCGCCCTGGTTGCGGAGGTCGGCGCGCCAGACCTCGAAGCCGGCCTGCGCGAGGTAGCCCTCGAGAGAGGCGCCGCTCGGGTGGTAGCTGAAGATGAACGAGTTCATGCCGTAGCCGGGGACGATGATCACCGGCCGGCGGGCGCGGTCGAGGCGAGCCTCGTCCCAGGTCTGGAACACGGAGAGGTCCCAGCCCGCGCCATTGAAGATCCGGTGCTCCACGCTCTGCATCGCGCGAGAGCATAACCCGCAGGGGTCCGGGGCGCAGGGCGCCGTGGACGGGCGAGCGCGGCGGGGCTACACGCAGGGGCATGAAGACGAACGCGATCGCGCGGTGGACGAGGGCCGCGCTGCTCGCGGGCGCCGCCGCGCTCGCGGGCTGCACGAGCGACGAGCCGGCCAGGCCTGCCGCGGAGCCGGCGAAGGCGACCGGGCGCGGCAAGGCGGAGCTCGTGATGGCGCCCGAGGGCGGCGATGACGTCGCGACCGTGGTGCGCGCCGAGCTGGAGCGCGCGCGGCAGGACGGGCGCGACCTCGTGGTCTACGTCGGCGCGCCGTGGTGCGAGCCCTGCACTCGATTCCACAAGGCGGTGGAGGCCGGCGAGCTCGACGCGGCGTTCCCGACGCTGAGGCTGCTCGAGTTCGATCACGACCGGGACGAGGCGCGGCTCGTGAAGGCGGGCTATCGATCGCGGCTGATCCCGCTCTTCGTGGCGCCGTCCTCCAGCGGTGAGGCGTCCGCGATCCGCATGGAAGGGTCCGTCAAGGGAGAGCGCGCGGTCGCGGAGATCGTCCCTCGGCTCACGGCGCTCGTGGCGCAGGCACGCGCGGCCGGACGCTGAGCGGCGCGCCCGTTGGGTACGGACTGCTCAGGCCACCTCCCGCGTGGAGCGGCGCCGTGTTTGCACCGGGCGCCAGCAGCCACGCAATCGATGGGAGGGAACTGAGATGGCATACACTCGTCAGTGGGCGTTCGCGGCCCTGGGGCTCTGCATCGGCGTCGCGTCGGTCGCGGGGTGCGAGCGGCGGGAGCAGGAGGCGCGCGGGGTCACGCGCGAGCCCGGCGGGGCCGAGGCAGAGCCGGGCGCGCAGCAGGCCCCCGGCGCGCAGCAGCAGGTCCCCGGCGCGCAGCAGCAGGTCCCCGGCGCGCAGCAGCAGGCCCCCGGCGCGCAGCAGCAGGCCGAGGGCGGCGCGCAGCAGCAGGCCCAGAGCCCCACGCAGCTTCAAGACCGGATCGCCTCGGCTCGCTGTCAGCGGGAGCAGCGCTGCGGGAATCTCGGCACGGGCAAGCCGTACGAGAACATGGAAGCGTGCATGAACGCGACGAGGACCAGGTGGCGCGGAGAGCTCACCGCGCTGCAGTGCCCGGGTGCGCAGCCCAAGCAGGACAAGCTCGACGAATGCGTGAAGGAGATCCAGGACAAGGCCTGCGGCGAGTCGTTCCAGTCGCTCTCGGACGTCAAGGAGTGTCAGGCGACGGAGGTCTGCGGGGTGCGATAGAGGCGAGCGCACCGCTGGCGCGCCGGCGTGCCTCCGCTCATCGCTTCACGTCGACCACGAGCCGCGCCGGCTTCGACAGCTCCAGCACCCGGAACGCGTTCGGCGAGGACACGCCGAGCGCCCAGCTCACCTGGCCCTCGAAGTCGCATGTCAGCTCGAGCTCCTGCACGACCTCGAGCTTCGTCTTGCGCTCGCGCTCCGTGATCGTGACCTTCCCGGCCTCGTCATGCGCCTGTGCCGGTGTGAGGCGCACCTCCAGCCAGCGGCGGCCGGCGACCTCCACGGGCTTGCCCGAGCCGCAATGCAGCGGCGGCTTGTCGGAGTACGCCACGCGGTAGCCGGGGAGCTCGTCGCCCGCGAGCTCGAACACGATCCGATCGAAGCCCTCGTGCCCGCCGGCGCGCACGTCGCGGAGGACCACCGGCCTCGCGCCCGGGCGCTGCTTCTCGGCGACGCCGGTGGTGCCCTCGAACGCCTCGCCTCCGGCGGCCTTCTCGTCTTCACCCGGCGCGGGCGCGAGCGGCCTCGGCGAGGGCACGACGGGCGGATCGACGTCGTCGGGCAGGGTCGCCGGGCGCGTGTCGATCGGCGTCACGTCCGGGAGCGCCGCGGGCGGTCGATCGCCGTCAGCATTGCTGCACGCCCCGACCGCCAGCGCCGCCACGATTCCACATATTTGCATGATCGTCCGCATCGCTCCGCGACGTCTTCGCACGGGCGCAGGGCCGATGCCAGACCGGCGCCGCGGCGCGGGCTATGCTGGGCCGGGTGATTCGCCGCCGCGAGGTCGATCGACCGCTCCGCCGGGACGTCCGCACGCTCGGCCGCGTGCTGGGCGAGGTGCTCGTCGAGCAGGAGGGGCGCGAGCTCTTCGACCTCGAGGAGCGCATCCGCACGCTCTCGATCCGCCGCCGCCGCGGGCCTCGCAGCGGGCGGGCGCAGGCGGCGGCCGCGCTGGGCGAGGTGCTCGCGGCGCTCCCGCGCGAGCGCGTCGAGCCGGTGATCCGCGCCTTCACGGTGTACTTCCGGCTCGTGAACCTCGCCGAGCAGCACCACCGCATCCGCCGCGCCCGCGCGCACGCGATGGATCCGGCGGCGCCGCCGCAGCGGGGCTCGCTCGACGCGATCCTCCTCGCGGCGAAGGCGGCGGGGGTGCCCGCCGCGCGCGCGCGGGAGGCGCTGCGCGCGCTGGAGGTGACGCTCACCGTGACCGCGCACCCGACCGAGGCGGCGCGGCGCACGGTGCTGGAGAAGCTCTACCGCGTCGCGCGGCGCCTCGAGGAGCGAGACCGCTGCCGCCTGACGCCCGCGGAGCAGGAGGCCGCGCTCGCAGCCATCCGCGAGGAGGTGACCGCGCTCTGGCAGACCGACGAGCTGCGGCGGGAGCGGCCCGCGGTCGGCGACGAGGTGAAGAACGTCGCCTGGTACGTCGAGGAGATCCTCTGGGACCAGCTCGCGGACGTGCCCGCCCGGATCGCGCGGGCGTTCGAGCGCGCGTACGGCGAGCCGCTCGACGCGGAGATCTCGCCGCTCCGGCTCCATTCATGGGTCGGCGGCGACATGGACGGTAACCCGCGCGTGACGCCGGACGTGATCGAGGACGCCATCTTCGCGTACCGCACCCGGGGGCTGCGCCGGCTGCTCACCGGCGTGCGCGCGCTCGGCGGCGCGCTGTCGCAGTCGAGCCGCCACGCGACGCCGCCGCCCGAGCTGCTGGCCTCGATCGAGGCCGACGCGGCCGAGATGCCCGCGGTCGCCGCGCGGTGGACGCCGCGCACCGAGGGCGAGCCGTGGCGGCGCAAGCTCCGCTTCATCGAGGCCCGCCTCGCCGCCACGCTCGCGATCGCCGAGCGCCGGCGCGCCGAGCGCCGGCGCGCCGCCGGCGAGGCCGCCGCGGGCAGTGAGCCGGCGCACGCGATCGGCGCGTCCGCCGCGATCGCGGCGGACGTCGGCTGCGCGTACGCGGGTCCCGCGGCGCTCGAGCGCGATCTAGAGCTCGTCGCCGACACCCTCGCCGCTGCCGGCTGCGCGCGGTCGGGCGAGGGGCGCGCACGCGAGCTGCTCCGGCGGGTCCGCGCGCTGGGCTTTTCGATCGCCGAGCTCGAGGTGCGCGCTCCGGCCGAGGAGGCCCGCGCGGCCGCCGCGTCGCTGGCCGCGGCCGATTCCAGATCCGTGTCCGCGCCCGCGACCGATTCCGGTTCCGTGTCCGCGCCCGCGACCGATTCCGGTTCCGTGTCCGTGCCCGCGACCGCCGCCGGCCCAGCGCGCTTCCTCGGCGCCCTCGAGCGCGTCGCCGCGGCCCAGCGCGACGGCGGCGAGGCCGCGTGCCGCACCCTGATCCTCTCGATGACGCAGGGCCCGGGGGACGTCCTCGCCGCGCTCCGCTGCGCCCGCGCCGCGGGCCTCTGGGACGAGCGCGCCGGGTGCGCGCGGCTCGACGTCGTCCCGCTCTTCGAGACCCTCGCCGCGCTCGACGGCAGCGCGCGCATCCTGCGCGAGCTGTTGGCCGATCCCGCCTACGGCGCGCACGCCCGCGCGCGCGGCGCCCAGGAGGTCATGCTCGGGTACAGCGACTCGGGCAAGGAGGTCGGCCTGCTCGCCGCGAGCGCGGCGCTCCGCCGCGCGCAGGAGGCCCTGCCCGGCGTGGCCGCCGAGGCGGGCCTGCCGCTGCGCATCTTTCACGGCCGCGGCGAGACCGTCGCGCGCGGCGGCGGGCCCGCCCAGGCCGGCATCCTCGCGCTGCCGCCGGGCAGCGTCGCCGGCCGCTACAAGGCCACCGAGCAGGGCGAGGCCCTCGACCAGAAGTACGCCCGCCCCGAGCTCGCCGCCCGCACGCTCGACCTGATCCTCGGCGGCGCCGTCCTGCACACGCTCGACGCGCAGCCGCGGCCGCCGCCGGCCGACGAGGCCCGCTATGCCGCGGCCTTCGACGAGATCGCCGAGGCCGGCCGCCGCGCATATCGCGCGCTCGTCTGGGACGACCCCGATTTCGCCGCGTTCTTCCGCGCGGTCACGCCCATCGACGCGATCGCGCGGCTGCCGATCGGGTCCCGGCCGAGCAAGCGCCGCGCGGGCGGGCTCGAGTCGCTGCGCGCGATCCCGTGGGTCTTCGCCTGGACGCAGAGCCGCGCGATCCTGCCCGGCTGGTGCGGCGTGGGCAGCGGGCTGGAGGTCGTCGGCGAGCGGCCGCCGGGCGCCGCGCTCCTCGCCGAGATGTTCGCCTCGTGGCCGTTCTTCCGCGCGGTGCTCGATAATGTCGAAATGGTCCTCGCGAAGACCGATATGGACATCTTCGCCCGCTATCTCGAGCTCGCGGCGCCGGAGCAGAGGAGCCGCTTCGCCCCGCGGATCGAGCGCGAGCACGCGCTGACGCGGCGCTGGATCAAGCGGCTCACGGGGTCCCGCCGGCTGCTCGACGGCAACGCGCCGCTCCAGCGGTCGATCGCGCTGCGCAACCCTTACGTCGACCCGCTCTCGTTCCTCCAGGTCGAGCTGCTCCGGTGCCGCCGCGCGGGCGACGAGTCGTGCGATCGCCCCTTGCTGCTCACCATCAACGGCGTCGCCGCCGGCCTACGGAACACGGGGTGATCCGCGGAGGGGCGGGGACCAGGGGGGCATCCCGCGGCCCTCTCTTCAGCGCTCAGCCGTCGGCGGCCGGACCGCGCTCGCGCGCCGCGGCGGGCGCGGGCGCGGGGGTCGGCGGCAGCCGCCGCGGCGGGATGCGCGGCGCAGGCAGGAGCGGCGGCGCGGAGGCCTTCACCTGGCCCGCGCGCGGGATGTTGTACGTGTGCTTGGCCTGCACGTGCGTCGAGCGCATGCCGTTCGCCTTCTGGATCGCCTCGACGGTCGTGCCGTAGCGCTTCGCCATCCAGCCGAGCGTGTGGCCGGGCCGGGCGACGTGGCGCACGTACTGCACGTTGGAGGAGACCGAGCGCCTCAGCTTCCCGAGCTTCACCAGCGCCGGGTAGGCGCGCGCGCCCGAGGCCTGCGCGACGGGGTTGTAGAAGCGCACGTGCAGGTGGTTCGCGTGGCCCTTCGCGTGGCGGATCAGCGGGCGGGGGCTCCTCGATCCGACCTGGAAGATCTCGTCGAGCCACGCCGCGTCCTCGCCGGCCTGCAGCGCGTGCGCCTTGAGGAGCCGCTGGACGCCGCTGTCGATCAGGATCAGCTCGACGTCGGTCTCGGTGATCAGCGCGCGGACCAGGGCCCAGGTGCGCTCGCGATCGAGGTTCGAGGCCGCCGCGCGCCGGAAGCCGCTGCGGCCGTCGGACAGGTAATAGCCGACATCCACGTCGCGCCCGCCCTGGTGGCTGATGTGCGGCGAGAGGTGGCCGCCGTTCTTGCCGCTGATGTGGCCGATCGAGATCCGCGGCGTGTCGGGGATCTGCCGGCGGACGGCCTGGATCGCGCGCGCGAGGTAGTCGACCGTCTCCTGCGTGCCCCACGCGTGGGCGCGGTCGATGAGCACCCAGGCGTCGTCCTCCGGCATCTGGACGCCGTTCACGAGCAGCCCGGCGCGCGCGCTCCCGAGGGACATCGAGCCGAGCGAGGCGGGATCCGCCTTGAACCGCTCCTCGATCTGCGCGTCGGTCATCGCGGCGAGCGGCGAGATCGCAGGCCCCGCGGCGTCTTGATCCGCCGGCGCGAGCTCCAGGCCGTCGTCGGGCTCGTCGGCGTCGGCCGCGCCGGCCGCGTCGGCGGGCTCGGCGCCGGCCGCCGCGAGCGGATCCGCGGCCGCCGGGGCCCCCGGATCCGCGGCCTCGGCGGATGACGCCGTCTCGGCGGCCTTCGCGTCCCCGAGCGCCTCGGC
>CAYQYG010000059.1:0-10598 GCA_964421485.1 uncultured Polyangiaceae bacterium
GCCGGCCGGCGCCACGCGCAAGCCGAAGGATCCGAGGCCCGAGGATGTCTTCAGTGATCGTGGCAAGACGCGCAAGTAGCCGGCGCGGCGCGGCGGCGCTGCTCGCAGCGGCCCTCCTCGCAGCGGCCGCGCCTGCCCCCTGCGCGCCGCCCGCGGGAGGCGGCGCGAAGTCCGCGGAGGCGCTGTTCGAACAGGGCAAGGCGCTCCTCGAGAAGGGCAAGATCGCCGCCGCGTGCGACAGCCTCACCCGGAGCGACGAGCTCGAGCCGAGCGTGGGCACGCTCGGCCTCCTCGCGCGCTGCCACGAGAAGCAGGGCCGCGTCGCGACCGCGTGGAGGGAGTACCGCGAGACCGCGCGGCGCGCCGAGGTCGCGAAGGACGAGCGCGGCGCGTTCGCGCTCGAGCTCGCGACCAGGCTCGAGCCCCGCGTCCCCCGCCTGACCGTCTCCGTGAGAGAGCGCGTGGTGGGCATGAGCGTGCTGATCGATCGCGCGCCGCTCGGCGAGGACGATGTCGGCGCCGAGAGGATGGTGGATCCGGGCGAGATCGAGCTGCTCGCGAGCGCGCCCGGGCGCAAGAGCTGGGCGACGACCGTCACGCTCGCCGAGGGCGAGCGCCGCGCCGTCGAGGTCCCACCGCTCGAGCGCGTGAGCCCCGCCGGGCAGGATCAGCGAGGCGCCCCCTCCCGCGGGGCGCGCCTCGTCCTCGCCGCGGTGGCCGGCGGCGTCGGCCTCGCGGGCCTCGGCGTGATGACCGGCTCCGGCCTCTCCGCGTCGTCGAAGAACAGCGAGTCGTCGGACCTCGAGCGCACCTGCAGGACCGCCGCCGACTGCGCCCGCGGCCGCGATCTCCGCGACGAGGCGCGGACCTCCGCCACGATCGCCGACATCGGCCTCGGCGTCGGCGCCGCCGGCCTCGCCGCCGGCGCGCTGCTCTACCTGACCGCTCCGAGCGAGGCCGCGCCCGCGCCCGCCGGGTCCGCGCGGCTCCGCGTCACGCCCGCGATCGGCGCCTCGGGCGGCGGCGTGATCCTCGGGGCCCGCTTCTAGCCCGGCCGCGGCGTGGCTGCACCCTCCACGCTCTCGAAGGCCCGCGCCGCCCGCGCGATCGCCGCGCTCGCGATCGCCGCCGCACTCGCCGCGATCGTGCCGCGCGCGTGGTGCGGCCGCCGCGCCGGCCCCCTGTTCGACGGCGACCTCGCCGCGCAGGACGCGCTCGCCCGCGCCGTCGCCGCCGACGTCGGCCCCGGCGCAGCGCCCGCGGCGCTCCGCACCGGCAGCGCCCGCTTCGACGGCGAGTGGGCCGTCGTGACGTCGCAGATGGCCGCCCTCGGCCTCGCGCAGGTCGCGCTCGCGCACCGCGAGCGCCGCGAGGTCTACGTCCCCGCGATCGAGGCCTGCGCCGCCCGCCTGCTCGCCCCCGCCGCCACCGCGTTCGGCGCCGAGGCCTGGGGCGAGCCCGCGCTCGACGATCTCGAGAGCGATCGCGGCCACGCCTACCTCGGCTACGTGAACCTCGCGCTCGGCGCGCTCCGCCTGCTGCGCCCCGAGGGCGAGCTCGCCGCGCCGCACGATCGGATCACGCGCGCGCTCGCCCGCCGCCTCGAGGCGGCGCCGCACGGGATGATCGAGACCTACCCCGGCGAGGCCTACCCCGCCGACGTCGCCGCCGTCGCCGGATCGATCGCGCTGCACGCGCGCGCGACCGGGGAGGACCACCGCGCGCTGCTCGATCGCTGGTCGAAGATCTTTCGTACGCGAACGATCGATCCCGGGAGCGGCCTGCTCCACCAGGCCGTCGACGCCCGCACGGGCCGCCCCGCGGACGCGCCGCGCGCGTCGGGCACCGCGCTCGCCGTCTATTTCCTCTCATTCGCCGACGCGTCCCTGTCGCGCGATCTCTTCGCCGCGCTCGCGGGCCCGCAGCGCGCCGGGTTCCTCGGCTTCGGCGGCATCCGCGAGTATGCGCCGGGCCACGGCGGCGCCGGTGACATCGATTCAGGCCCGGTGCTCCTCGGGGTATCGATCTCCGGCACCGGCTTCGCGCTGGCCGGGGCGAGGCAGCACGGGGACCGCGAGCTGTTCGAGGCGCTCTATCGCACGGCCGATCTCTTCGGCGTCCCCGTGGACCGCGGCGGCGGCCGCCGGTTCCTGACCGGCCGGCCGCTGGGCAATGCGATCCTGCTCGCCGCGCTGACGGCGCCGAGGGCGGCGCCGTGAGGCGGCGGCGGATCCGGCGGGCGCTGTGGCTCGCGGGCGCGCTCCTCTTGTTGCACGCGGGGCTCGCGCCGGCGCTCGACGCGCTGGGCGCCGCCGAGAGCCTGCTCGGACCGGACGCGCCGCGCGCGGCGCTCGTGCTGGTCCTGACCGTGGCATTCTTCGCCGCGCGGCTGCTGCTGCTGTTCGCGGCCCCGGGGCTGCTCGCCGCCGCGCTGGTGCTGCCCGAGGAGAGCGAGAGGCGGTGACCGGATCCGCTTCCGAGCCTGCAACCGGAACCGGAACCGGAACCGGAACCGGAACCGGAATCGGAATCGGAACCGGAACCGGAATCGATCGGCATTCGTCACCGCCGCCGTTTCCGTTGAGCTCCGGGCGCCGACGTGCCACGATTCCCGCAATGCGCTTCCTCACACGACTCCGCGCATACCTCGCCGCCTTGCTTGCCCCGCCGGTCGCGCCGGCGCCGGCGCTCCCGCCGCCTCGCCCGGACGCGGCGGCGCAGGCCGGCGCCGCCGCGCAGCGCAAGCGCGAAGGGCGCCGCCTCGCCGAGGCCGAGGCCCGCGCGGCTTCGGCCGATGCCCGGGCAAAGCAGGCCGAGCAGCGGATCGAGGACGCGGAGGCGCGCGTGAAGCGCGCGGAGGAGCGCGCCGCTCACCTCGAGCGGCAGCTCCGCGAGGCGGAGATCGCCGCGCGAGGCGGCCCGCAGGACACCCGGAGAACGAAGCGGCAGGGCAAGGGCGGGGAGGCCCGGACGAGAGAGGCCGAGGCCCGCGCGCGGGCCGCGGAGGAGCGCGCGCGGGCCGCCGAGCGCCGCGCCGACGACGCAGCCCAGCGCGCGCGAGAGGCCGCCGAGCGCGCGCACCGGCTGGAAACCAGCCTCAAGGAGCTCGAAGCCCGCGCGGCGGCGGCCCCGGCGGCCGAGATCGCCGAGGCCTCGACGGCGGAGGTCGCGTTCAGCCCGGGGGACGAGTGCCTCCAGACCATCCGCGCGGAGCTCTCGCGCGCCCGCCGCTCGATCGACGTCTGCGTGTTCACGATCACCGACGACCGGATCGCCGCGGCCATCCTCGACGCGCATCGCCGCGGCCTCAGGATCCGCGTGATCACCGATAACGACAAATCCATGGACGAGGGCTCGGACGTCCACCGCCTCGCGCGCGCCGGGATCCCCGTGCGCAAGGACATGACCGAGTATCACATGCACCACAAGTTCGCCGTGTTCGACGGCCGCCTGATGCTCACCGGCAGCTACAACTGGACCCGCGCCGCCGCCGCGCACAACCAGGAGAACCTCGTCCTCACGGACGATCCCCGCCTCGTCGCCCCCTTCACGCGCGAGTTCGAGGCCCTCTGGAGGAAGCTCACCCCCCTCGTCGCGTGAGCCCCGCCCCCGCCCTCAGCCGGACCCTCGCCCGGGTCCCCTCCCCCGGCGCGCTCTCCAGCTCCAGCGTCCCCCCGTGTGCGTCCACGATCCGCTTCGCCAGGGTCAGCCCCAGACCGAGCCCGCCGGTGGCGCGCGTGCGGCTCTTGTCCGCGCGGAAGAATGGTCGAAAGATCATCGGCAAATCGGCGGCCGCGATGCCTATCCCCTTGTCGATCACCTCGATCTCCACCCCCTCGCCTCCGTCCACCGCGCGCGCCCGGAGCTTGACCGGCTCCGCGGTGCGGTCCGTGTACTTGTGCGCGTTCTCCAGCAGGTTCTCGACCACACGCCGGAGCAGCACCGGGTCCGCCTCCACCGGCGGCAGCTCGCCGGGCACGTCCATGTGCAGCGCCCGGTCCGGGTGCGCCGCCTGGAATCGCGCCGCGGCGCGCAGGAGGAGCTCGCTCAGCTCCACCCGCTCGCGCCGCAGCGGCGGGACCCCGCTCGGCACCGAGGTGCCGCCGAGATCCAGGCGCGCGGCCATGAGCACGTCGGAGATCAGCCGCTCCAGCTCGTCGAGGTCCTCCGAGATCTCCGCGAGCGACTCGCGCGCCACCTCCGCGTTCCCCTCGGAGGCCAGATCGAGGGCCACGCGCACCCGGGCCAGCGGGGTGCGGAGCTCGTGGGAGACGTTGGCCAGGAGCTCCTTCTCGGCGCGGAACAGATCGGTCACCCGCTCGGCCATCTCGTCGAACGCGTGGCCCACCTCGCCCAGCTCGTCCCGGCGCGACACCTCGGCGCGCGCCGCGAGGTCGCCGGCGCCGAAGGCCCGCGCCGCATTCGATAGCTTCCGCAATGGACGGGTCAGCGTGCGCGCCAGGAGCCACGACGAGACCCCGACCACGAGCAGCACGAGCGGCACCACACCCACGCCCATGAAGGGTGGTGGGGGCGGCGGCGGCCCCTCGAGCACCACCTCGATGCGGCCCGCGCGCCCGTCGGGCAGCTGCACCGGGGTCGTCACGCAGATGGGGTGAAAGCCGCGCGCACCGGGAGGCGGCGGGCCCGGCGGCCGAGGCCCGGGCGGCGGGCACAGGGGCGCCCTGCCGGCGTTCGTGGCGACGACCGCGCCGGTGGAATCGATGACCGCCGCGGCCACGCCGAAGTCGTCGCGGATCCGCCGGAGCTCCTGCTCCACCGCGCGCGGATCGCCGAGCATCGGCTCGATATGCCAGACGAAGAACCGCGCGTCGCGATCGAAGAACGACATCCGCGGCGGCCTGTTCGCGATGAGCAGCGCGGCGAAGCCGGCCGCGACCACCGCGAACTGCGCGAGCCCCACGAGGTAGATCCGGACCGCGAGCCGGGAGCTCAGGAGGCCGCGCAATGCCACGCGTCAGGTCCGATCCATGGCGAAGAGGTAGCCGATCCCGCGCACGGTCTTGATGATCCGCGGGCTCCGGGGGTCGTCGCCGATCTTCTTCCGCAGGTGCGAGACATGCACGTCAATGGAGCGATCGAACGCCTCGTCGGCGCTGCCCTTCACGAGGTCGACGAGCTGCTCGCGCGTGAGCACCCGGCCGGCCCGCTCCGCGAAGACGCGCAGGAGGTCGAACTCGTACGTCGTCAGCGAGAGCTCCACCCCGTCGAGCACCGCCCGGCGGGCCGGCGGATCGATCCGGAGGGGCCCGGTCACGATCAGGCCGGCCGGGGGCCCCGCGCGGCCGCGCGCGCGCCGCGCCTGCGCGCGGACCCGGGCCAGGAGCTCCCGCGAGGAGAACGGCTTCGCGATGTAGTCGTCAGCGCCGCTCTCCAGGCCCATCACGCGATCGGCCTCCTCTCCGCGCGCCGTCACCATGATGATCGGCGTGTCGACGCGATCGCGGAGCTGCCTGCAGACCTCCAGGCCGTCCACCTCCGGCAGCATCAGATCGAGCAGGACCACGTCCGGCCGCACCCGGAGCACGGCCGCAATCCCCTCGCGCGCGTCCGGCGCCAGCGTGACCTGCGCGCCGTGCGTCTCCAGGTACTTCGCCGTGAGGCGCGCGAGCTTGGCGTCATCCTCGATGTACACAATCGACACGGGGGGCTCAGGACCGGTCATCGCGCGCATCCTAGCCCCGCGTTCGCCCGGTGGCGACCCCGTTTTTGTGCGCGCCGCGTGAGCGGCGTGTTGACGCCTCGTTAACGATTGTGAACGGGTGGCCGCTGCGGCTGCCGGCCGGGCGCGGCCGGCCCGGCGGCAGCTCATTTCAATGGCTGTCGAGGTCACCTCGCGGCCCGGGAGCGCGGCCAGCGCCCCGTGCTAGGCTCGGCGCGGAGGTGATGGATGAATGTCTCGGATCTGCGTGGGCGCGTCGCGGTCGTGACGGGGGCGAGCCGGGGGGCGGGGCGCGCGGTGGCCGCCGTGCTGGGGGAGGCCGGGGCGACGGTGTACGTGACGGGGCGGAGCAGCCGGACGGGGGCGAGGACGGAGGGGCTGCCCGGCACCGTCGAGGACTCGGCGGACGAGGTGACGCGGCGCGGGGGGCGGGGGATCGCGGCGGTGTGCGACCACTCCGACGCGGCGGCGGTCGAGGCGCTCTTCGGCAGGATCCAGGAGGAGCAGGGCGGGCTCGATATCGTCGTGAGCAATGCGTGGGGAGGGTACGAGGGCTATGACGAGAAGGCGTTCGTGGCGCCGGTCTGGGAGCAGCCGATCTCGCGCTGGGAGGCGATGTTCGAGCGGGGGCTCAGGACCCATTTCCTGACCGCGCGGTCGGCGGCGCCGCTGCTCATCGCGAGGGGTCGGGGGCTGCTCATCGGCACCATCGCCTGGGCGTACGGCGAGTACCTGGGGAACCTCTATTACGACGTGGCCAAGGCGGGGGTCGTGCGGCTCATGGCCGGGCTCGCGAGGGAGCTCGAGGGGCACGGGGTCTCGGCCATCGCGCTGGCGCCGGGGTTCATGCGCACGGAGCGGGTGATGGCGGAGCACGCGAAGCGAGCCTTCGACCTGTCCGGGACCGAGTCGCCGGAGTACCTGGGGCGCGCCGTGGCGGCGCTCGCAGGGGATCCGGACGTGATGCGCTGGAGCGGCCAGGTGCTGACTGCAGGGGATCTGGCGCGCGTGTACGGGTTCACCGACGTGGACGGGCGCCAGCCCGAGGGCTTCCGGATGCCCGCGGAGGGTTGAGCGCAGGCCGTGCGCGTGGGCTGCGCAATCATTTCGCGATTCGAACAGGGCGCTGGGCGGGCTTGCCGCGCAGGGCGGCGCGTGCCCGGGGCGCAGGGCACCGGCAGGCGACCCGGCGCCCCGGATTCCATGCCGCGATCGCATTGCTCCTTGCAGCCGAACCTTTCACCTTTGCAATCCGACCTGCGGACGGATCGCCGTAATTGACGGGAGAGGCTGGCAGAGGCCCCTGGCACGGTGCCTGCTTGAATATCGGACAGCGCCGCGGCGGACGTCCTCGCATCCCCCCCCGAGGCCCGCGCGGCGCGCTCTCTCCCTCCACCCGCCGCGGGGCCCGCCTCCTCCCTCGGGCCCCGCGGCGCGGGTTCGTTCGGTGCCGCGGCAATCGCGGCGAGCGCGCGCCGGCGTCCGCGGCGCAGTCGGCTCCGGAGGTATGATGGACAGGGCCGATGGTGACGGCTGGCGCAGCATAGGCGCCCACGCGATCCGGGCGGAGCCGCCGGACATCTTCTTCCTGCGCATCGAGGGCGACATGACGGGCCCGGAGATGGAGCGGGTCCTGGAGGAGTACGACCGGTTCGTCGCGGTCCACGGCCGCGGGTTCTGGCTCAGCGACGGCTCCAAGATGGGCGACCTCTCCGTGGAGGCGCGGAAGCTCGCGGCGAGGGTGAGGCCCGCGGCCGGGCTCGCGGCGGCGGTCGTGTTCGGCACGAGCTTCCGCCAGCGCCTGATGGCGACGCTGCTGGTGAAGACCGCGGCGCTCTTCCGGAGCCCGGCGGAGGTGATCCCCGTCGTGTTCGTCCAGACCGAGCAGGAGGCGCGCGCCTGGATCGACGGCCAGCGGCGGAGGCTCTCGAAGAGGCCGGGCGGCGCGGCCCGCAGCGCGTAACGCCGCCGCGTCAGCGCCGGCGGCGCCGCGAAGTCGTCCGCGGAGCGCGGCTCGTGATAGAGCAGGCACCGGGCATGGGCCGGCACAGAGCGCAGGCAGGTCGCGGCGGGTGCGCGCGCTGGGTCGTCCGGATCGTGGCGGCGATCGCCTTCGCAGGCCTCGGCGCGGCCGCGATGCGGTGCAGGCCGGACCGATGGCTCGAGGGCCTCGGCGGGGGCGACGGGGCGCCGCGGCCGGCGCCGACGCCATCGCGGCGGACGGCGAGCCCGAAGCCGACCGCGAGCAGCCCGCGCGCGCCGGCGGCGAGCGTGCACCTGGAGCTCGGCACGCCGGTCCGGACCGGCAAGGCGAAGGCGGATCCGGGCGACGAGCGGCTGATGATCAAGCCGCAATACGCGCTCGCATACAGCCGCTCGCGGAGCGCCGCGACCTGGGTGAGCTGGGAGCTCGACGCGTCGTGGTTCGGGGACGCGCCGCGCCACAGGGGGAAATTCATCGCGGATGACGCGCTCCCGGACGGGTGGCGCCGGGTGACGCACGACGATTACACCGGGTCGGGGTTCGATCGCGGGCACATGGTGCGCTCCGAGGAGCGGACGCGGTCGCCGGAGGACAACAAGGCGACGTTCCTCCTGACGAACGTCCTGCCGCAGCGGCACGATCTCAACGCGGGGCCCTGGCTGCGGCTGGAGGAGTATTGCCAGGAGCTGGCGCAGAAGGAGAAGCGGAGGCTCTTCATCGCGGCGGGCGGGATCTTCGGGTCGCGGCCAAGGACCGCTGGCAAGGACGTGGCCGTGCCGGATTCGTTCTTCAAGATCATCGTGGTCCTGGGCCGGGGGCAGGGGGCGGGGGACGTGAGCGAGTCGACGCGCGTCATCGCCGTGATGATGCCGAACACGACGGGGATCATCGACGAGGGGTGGGGGCGGTACAGGACGACGGTGGACGATGTCGAGGAGCGGGCGGGGTATGATTTCCTGAGCGCCGTGCCGGAGGAGGCGCAGCGGGTGATCGAGTCGCGGACGGACGACGAGGCGGGCGGCGGGCGCTGAGGTTGCAGGGCGACGGAGCGCGGGCTTCGGCGGCGCTGTCGGGGCCGGGGGCTCAGGTCTCGACGACGCGGGTCCGGAGGCCCAGCCAGGCGCCGGAGGCGTGGCGGCCGAGGACGAGGCAATCGATGTCGACGCGGCCCACACGATAGACGCGGAGATCGTCGAGGTGCGCGCGGAGGAGGTCGAGGAGGGTCTGGAAGCGGGCGGCTTCGGCGTCGCCGGGGGCGATCAGCGGCGAGAAGAGGGCGTCGGGGGGGATCTGCTCGACGGGGGCGCCGGGGGAGACGGCCGCGGCCACGGCGTCCGGGGTGGGGTCGCCGGCGGGCCAGGAGAGCGGGGTGAGGGGGTGATCGGACTCGCTGGGGACGAGCAGGCCGCTCGCGGCGGCTTCCAGGCGGCGGAGGAGCTCGCCGGGGGGGATGGATTCATTCATGGATCGGGGTGGCTCAGCGATAGCGCGGGTCGTACATGAAGGCGCGCTTCTGCACGGCCTCCTTGCCGTCGGGGTTCCTCACGACGACGTCGACGAGCTTGTTGTCCGCGCCGGGAGGGGTCTTCACCTCGAGGGTCGATTTGTCGACGAGCTTGACGAGCTTGACGGGCTTGCCGTCGATGAGGACCGCGGTCTCGCGGAGGAAGCCCGTGCCGGTGATGGTGAGCTCCGTGCCGCCGGCGGTGCCGCCGCGGGTGGGAGAGACGGAGGTGATGGAGGGGGCGGGCTGGGCGTCATAGCGGAAGGCGCTCTTCATGACCGCCTTGGGCACGCCGGGCATCATGACCTCGAGGTCGACGACGCCGGGCTGCTTGCGGGGGGGGACGACGATGTGGATCTCGGTCGCGCTCTTGACGACCATCTCCTTCGGGGGCTCGCGGCCGATGTAGACGGTCGCGCCCTTCGCGAAATTCACGCCCTCGATGATGACCCGGGTGCCGCCGGTGGTGGGGCCGTTCGTGGGGGAGGCAGAGGTGATCGCGGGGGCGGGGAGCTCCTCGTACGTGAAGGCGGCCTCGAGCCGGCTGCGCTCGCCGTCGGGGTTCACGACCTCGACGTCGACGGGGCCGCCGGAGCTGCGGGCGGGGGTGATCGCGGCGATCTCCTTGCGGGTGAGGAAGGTGGTGTCCGCGGCGGCGCCGCCGATGCGGACGAAGACGCCCTCGGCGAAGTCCTCGCCATAGAGGGCAATGCGGAGGCCGCCGGCCTGGGTGCCCTGGGTGGGGCTGATCTGGGTGAGCACGGGGGGCGGGAGGGGCGCGATGTAACGGAATGCGCGCTCGGCGGTGTGGGACTGGTCGTCTGGGTTGACGACGCGCACGTCGGCGCCGCCGTCGCGGCTGACGGGGGGCGTGACGAGCTCGAGCGTGTCTGGGCCGAGGAAGCTGGCCTTGACCGGGACGCCGCAGACGATGACGTCGCAGCCCTCCTGGAAATCGGCGCCGCGCACGGTGACGCGCGTGCCGCCGGCGTTCGGGCCCTCGGCCGGTGAGACGCTGTCGATGCGAGGCGGCGGGAGGCGATAGAGGAAGGCGTCCGGCAGGCGATGGGCGAGGCCCGAGGGGTTGAGGACGTGGACGCCCACGGGGCCCGGGGCGCGGCGCGGGGGGGTGATGACGCGGAGCCGGGTCTCGGATTCGAAGGTGACGTCAACCTCCTCGTCGCCGATCTCGACGATGGTGTGCTGGCGGAAGTTCCTGCCCTTGAGCGTGATCTCGGCGCCGCCGCGGGTGGTGCCGACGCTGGGCTCGATGTCGACGACCACCGGCGGGGGCTCGGATCGGACGCGCTCGGGGGCGACGGGGCCCGGAGGAGCCTCGGCGGCGGAGTCGGATCCGGAGTCGGATCCGGAGTCGGATCCGGAATCGGATCCGGAATCGGATCCGGAATCGGATCCGGAATCGGATC
>CAYQYG010000059.1:10698-27705 GCA_964421485.1 uncultured Polyangiaceae bacterium
ATCCGGAATCGGATCCGGAATCGGATCCGGAATCGGATCCGGAATCGGATCCGGAGTCGGATCCGGAATCGGATCCGGAATCGGCGACCGATCCCGTAGCTGCTACGGATTCCGCTGCCAGCTCCGGCTCCGCGGCCGCTCCCGCTTCCGCCGCCGTGGCCGATTGCATGGGCTCCGGCGGCGTGACGTCCTTATCGGGCTCGGCGCCGGGCGGCGCCTCGGTGGGCTCCTCTGCGTCCGTCATCGGATCCGCATACGCTGCCCTCAAGGGGCCGTCAACACGCCCCGGGCGGCGCCGCTCCGATCACGCGGAGGCGGGGGTGGCGGGGGCGTCGAGGCTGGCGGGGCCCGAGGCGTAGCGCGGCTCCTCGGCGCGCAGCCCCGGACGTGGGAGACCACGGCGGCTGCTCGAGCTGCGGGGCGCGGCGGCGCGGTCCGCCTCGGTGAGGCGCTCGTGGGGGCGGCGGGCGCAGGCTGGCACGGAGGAGCTCCCGGCGGCGACCGCGCGATCGAGCAGCACGAGGTCACGCGCGGTGGCGCGGCGGGTCATGCGGGCGCGGAGGCGGCGCTCGGCGGCGCCGGCGCGGCCGGCGCGCAGGCAGGCCTCGATCAGGGTGTCCTCGATCAAGCGGCGCTGGGCGCGGCCGCCGGGGATGAGATCGAGGGCGGAGAGGCCGATCTCGAGGTGCGCGGCAGCGGCGTGGCTCTCGCCGGCGATGAGGGCGCGCAGGCCGAGCGCGATCGGCAGGACGGCGCCGCCGGCGGCGGCGTCGCCGCGGCAGGCGCGCGCCTGCTGGGTCCCGGCAAGGCGATCGAGCGCGGCGACGTCGCCGGAGCCGGCGAGGGCGAGGGCGACGTGCAGGTCCGCGTAGGGGGAGCCGGTGCCGCCGACGGCGAGCGCGGCCTGCCTGTGGATGTCGCGAAAGGCGGCGGTCGCGTCGCGGCCGTCGAGCGCGAGGCGCCATAGCAGCGAGGCGGCGGCGATCAGCGCGCCGGGCACGCCCGCGAGCGCCGCGGGGCGGATCCAGCGCTCGTAGCGCTCGAGCGCGGCGCGGGCGTCGAGCAGGGCGAGGTCGAACATCGCCTGATGCCAGGTGAGGTGCACGAGCGCAGGGAGAGACGGGGCATGCTCGCGGAGCCACTCGGCGAGGAAGCGGCGGCCCTCCTCGTGCTCGCAGCGCTCGAACCGCGCGTGCGCGAGGACGTGCGCGGCGACGGCGCAGTCGGGGCGGAGATCCAGCGCGCGCAGGGCGAGCGGGAGCGCCTCGTCGACGCGGCCGAGATCGTCCAGCACGGCGGCACGCAGGGCGAGGAACGCCCAGTCGTCGTCGTAATGGGGGGCGAGCGTGGCGGCGAGGTGATCGAGGTCGGCGCGATCGGCGGGGTCGCCGTGCTCCTGCGCGTCGAACACGAGGTACGCGAAGACCGTGAGGTCGCGCGGGAACTCCTGGAGGTGCGCGCGCGCGAAATCGCGGGCGCGCTCGTGCTCGCCGCGCACGCCGGCCGAGATGATCTCGGCGTGCCAGCGCTCGCGCCGGGTCACGGGGGCCGCGGTGCGGCCGCGGCCGGCGAGGGCCTCGCGCGCGCGGATCATGGCCGCGCGGGCGCGCGCGGGGCGGCCGTCGACGAGGTGGGTGAGGGCGAGCGCGGCGTGGGCGACGTGGAAGCGATCGTCGATCGAGATCGCCTCCTCGAAGCAGTCCGCGGCCCCCTCGGCGAGGCCGAGGAGGCGGTCCAGGCCCTCGCGATAATGATCGGCCGCCTCGGGCGCGCAGGTGAGCGCGTGGCCGTGGCGGTCAACGGGCGGGGTGGTGATGGTGGAGTCGCTCATGCCCTCCACTCATTGCAGCGAGCGTGCCGGGCGGGCGGCACGGTCCGCCGGCGGGCGGATCCGCGCGGCGAGAGGGGAATCGATGCGCAATGCGGCGGGGCGGCGCGCCGCGCGGGCGGCGCTGAGGTGCCCACCCATGAGGACCGGAGGCATCACCCTGCGTAGCGCCGCGTCATGGCGGCGCAGAAATCGGCGAACGCCTCCACGCTCGCCGGCGGGCTCGTGTGGTGCGGCGCGAGGCCCTCGTGCTCGGGCGTGAAGCAATAGGTGACGGTCACGTCGAACGGCTCGAGCGCGCGCATCTGCCGGTCGAACCACGCGAGCGCGCCGGGCCGGAAGCTGTCGGCCCAGCTGAGGCCCGTGCGGACCCGGCGCACGCCGAGCTCCCTGAGCCACCGGATCGCCGCGTCGAGCCGGTGGTCCTCGAAATGGAGCCACTGGCAGATCCCGAGCTCGGGCGTGAGCCCGGCGAAGCGCCTCACGGCGCGCTTCGGCGTGTCGTCCTCGCGCACGAGGCCCATGTAGAAGTGGCGGTAGTACGACGATCCCTCGGACTCGCGGTGGCGCGTGGTGGCGGGCCAGGCGCGCGGCAGGTCGAGCAGGCTGTACCAGTGGATCCGCGGCGCGCGGCCCGAGAGCAGCGCCGCGGAGCGGGCGAGGCCGAAGTCCTGGACCTCCTCGGCGCCGAAGCTCGAGGCGCCGACCTCGGTGACCCAGACGGGCTTGTCGGTGACGGCGCGGATCTCGTCGATGCGCGCGGGCCACTCGTCGATCGGCCAGTGGTTCCAGTCGAGGGGGAAGCCGTGCACGGCGATGACGTCGACCTCGTCGAGCGCGCCGCCGGCCTCCAGGGTGGCGATGAACGCGGGATCGATCGGGGAGATGCCGCCCATCACCCGCGTGAGCCCCGGCCGCTCGGCGCGCACGGCGAGGCCCGCGAGGCGCGCCATGGCCGAGAACCTCGCCCAGCCGGGATCGGCGTCGAAGTCCCAGTGCGAGCGGTTGTTCGGCTCGTTCCACAGCATGACGGCCTCGATCATCGCGGCTCCCCTCCCCCGCCCTCGCGGCGGCGGCAGACGTAGACCTCGGGCTCCGGGCGGCTCTCGATGTCGAAGCCGGCGCTCCGGAGCATCGCCTCCGCGCAGGCGCGGTTCGGGATCCACCAGTTGGTCGGATCGCCGGCGTAGCGCCGCTCGACGAAGGACATGCGCGGGAAGCCCGGGTCGTCGAAGACGCGCTCCTCGGAGAACGGGTAATCGGCGGCGACGGGCGCGATGTCGTCGGAGCCGCGCAGCATGCTCTGGAAGACGAGCGTGTCGCGCGCGGCGTGCGCGTGGAGGAGGTCGAGCGCGAGCAGCGGGTGCCGGAGGTGATAGAGGACGCCCATGAACAGGACGAGATCGAACCGCTCGCGGAGCGCCTCGACCTCGTAGACGCTCATGCGCAGGAGCTCGACGTCCGCGCCCGTGACCTCCGCGGCGAGCCGCGCCTGGGCGAGGTAGCCGTCGTCGGTGTCAATGCCGACGACGCGATCCGCGCCGCGGCGCTTCATCTCGATCGAATAGAAGCCCGCGTTGCACCCGACGTCGAGCACCGTCTTGCCGCGCAGATCGCCCGGGATGGCGGCCTCGAACCGCCGCCATTTGAGGGTCGGGTAGTCGCCGAGGAAATGGTCCGGCGCGGTGCGCACGCCGCCGAGGTCGAGGTTGTGGAACCACGGCCCGAGCGCCTCGACCCGCGCCGCGATCTCGGCCCGCGAGAGCGGGCGCCGCGCCGGGGCGCTCAAGGCGCGCCCTCCTCCTCGCCCGCGGCGGCGAGGCGCGCGAGCTCCTCGGCGACGAGCGACGCGACGGCCGGGGGGTGCCGGAGATCGAAGAGCGTCCGGCGCCCCGAGGGGCCGAGCCGCCGGAGGGTGTACGCGACCTTGACTCGGGTGTGCTCGAGGCCGAAATACCGCATGAATCCTCCGCTGTTCAGGGAGAAGAAGGAGAGCGCGTCCGCCTCGTTGAGGAGGGCGAGATCCGGTCCGCCCTCCGGCCGCTCGTGGCGGCCGACGAGGGCGACGGCGCGCTCGATCTCGTCCGGAGGGAGGAGCCCGCTCAGGGCGCGGCGGGCGATGCGCGCGCCCTCGGCGGCGTGGGCGTCCTTGAAGGCCTGGTAATCGGGGGCGCGGTGCTCGACGCGGGCGTCCGCCTCGGAGGCGAGCCGCTCGATGTCGTGGAAGAGCGCGGCAGCCTGGAGGGCGGCGCCCGCGGTCGGGTGGAGGCGGAGGACCCACTGCCAGGTGTCGAGGGCGTGATCGAGATCGGCGCGGACGAGGGGGCGCGAGAGGTCGTGGAGGGCGCGGTGGCGGGCGAGGATCCGGTCGAAGCGCGGGCCGCGGGAGGCGGCGTTGCGGCGCGGGGAGACGCGCTGGGCGCGGGTGAGGACCTCGACGGCGGCGCGCTCGAGGACGCCCGGGTCGCCGGCGAAGAGGGCGATGGCGAAGACGCCGCGGGCGGCGAGCGCCGAGATCTCGGCGTCGAATGCGGCGAGGTCGAACCAGGGGGACTCCCAGGCGAGGGCGTCGAGGCGGAGCTCGGCCTCGCCGCGGCGGGTCCAGGGCGGGGCGAGGTCGACGCCGATCGCCGGGAAGTCCCGGGCGATGCGGGCGAGGGCGGGTGGGCCGAGGACGGCGCCGCCCCGATCTCCCGCGCCTTCGAGGACCAGCCGTGCGAGCACGCCGGGGCTATGGCCCGAGAACGGGCGGGGGACCACGCGGGGGGTTCCGCGATCTGCGCACCGCAATGGGCGCACGATGAGCGTCCGGAACGGGGCGATTCCGTGACGAATCCGTCACGGTAGCCGTTCACCACCGAGAGAGAGAGAGAGAGAGAATCACAGGGAGGCGGGGAGGCGGGGAGATCAGAGATTCAGAGATTCAGAGATTCAGAGATTCAGAGATTCAGAGATCAGGAGCTCTCTTCTCGCTTCCCCGCCTCCCTGTGATTCTCTCCTCTCGCCTCCCCGCCTCCCTGTGAACTTCTCTCCTCGTCCCCCGGTCAGAGCGCGTCGACGGAGGGGCGGCCGATCCAGAGGCGGCTCAGGAGCTCGCCGAGCGGATCCCGGCCGATCTGGCCGGAGACGCGGCGCTGGGCCTCGATGTACGGCGGGACCTTTCGAAGTCGCGCGGGGAGGTGGGGCCAGAGGGCGCGCAGGAGGGCGAGCCTCGCTTCGTGGCGGCGATAGCCGCCGGCGCCGCCGCGATCCAGGCCGAAACCTTCGGCGAGGCGGGCGGGGAGGAGCCAGGCGGTGAGCTCGGCATACCCTCTCATCAGACGGCCCGCGCCGGGGAAGGGCGGGGCGAACAGGAAGCGGGCCATCTGGGCGGCGGGGGGGGTCACGACCAGGGCGTCGCTCTCGAGCGTGCGGGCGACGTAATCGTTGAAGCTCGGCCAGTCGGGGGGGAGGACGGCGGCGGGGATGCCGAACAGCGAGGCGAAGCAGCGGGACTCGTCGTAATAGATCGCCTTCTCGGCCGCGGTGAGGGGGCGGACGATGGCCTCGTGGCACAGGACGGAGGTGTGGATCAGGGTCGCGTGGACCCAGAGGAGGGCGTCGGGGACGTTGGCGCGGTAAGGGGTGCCGGCGGGCTGGGGGCCGGCGGCGGACTCGATCACGCCGGTGATCCGGGCGTGGATGTTGTGCACGGCGCGGGCGGCGCGGAGGACGGCGTCGAGGTCGCCGAAGATCATGCGGAAGACGTGGAAGAAGGTCCGCTGGAAGCGGCCGAGCGGGTCGTTCCGGGTCTTCGAATGGTGCTGGATGGCCCAGGCGACGTGGGGGTGGGCGAGCTGGAGCAGCGCGGCGCGGCCGGCGCCGAGGAAGCAGCTCGCGTCGCCGCTCACCTCCCAGAACTTCGAGCCGGGGCCGAACAGGCCCTCGGCAGGATCGGCCACCGAGGCGCAGAGCCGCGCGAGGTGCTCCTCCAGCGCGTCGCGCGTGACCTCGTCCGGAGGCGTGACAGCGGCCGGATCCCGGAGCTTCATACCTGGATCTTGCGGCGCTCACAGAGGCGAGGCGAGCCGGAATATCGATGCCACAACGCGGCGTCCTCGCCCGCCCCCACCCTCGCCCGCCCCCACCGGCATGACCGGCTCGCTGCGGTCAGGGTGACACGGACGGCATTGGACCGGAGACTCACCTGATGTCGGGCACGGACGCCCGCTCCGATTCATGAACGAGGCTGACATCGCACCGATCACTGGATGAATGTGAGCCATTGAAGTATCCGTCGACACTTGATTCTGCGATGGCTTGATTCTGTTGACCGATGGAGGTGGTTCGAGCAGAGTCGCGGGCGTGCAGCTCCCTAGCCTGGACGGCATTCGCAATGCGCTCGAGCTCATCCGGCCTCATCAGGCGGAGACGCCGCTCGTGCGCTCGGCCATCCTCTCGCGCGCGCTCGACGCCGACGTCTGGCTCAAGAACGAGACGGTCTCGCGCGTCGCGTCGTTCAAGCTGCGGGGCGCGCTGGCGGCGCTGCTCCGCGCGCGGGGGCGCGGGGAGCGGGGGGCGGTGACCTCCTCCACGGGCAACCACGGGCAGGGCGTCGCGTGCGCGGCGGAGCTGCTCGGGGGGGCGGCGAGCGTGTTCCTGCCGGAGGTCGCGAACCCGGTGAAGGTGGCGATGATCCGGTCGTTCGGGGGGCGCGTGCACCACGTGGGGCACGACCTCGACGCGGCGAAGGAGCACGCGAAGGCCCACGCGGCCGAGCGCGGGGAGACCTTCGTGGACGACGGCGAGAGCCTCGATCTCATGGAGGGGGCGGGGACCGTGGGGCTCGAGATCGGGGCGGCGCTGCGGGAGATCGACTGCGTGCTCGTGCCGATGGGGAGCGGGACGCTCGCGGCGGGGTGCGCGGCCGCGATCAAGGGGATCGCGCCGAAGACGCGCGTGATCGCGGTGCAGGCGAAGGGGTCGCCGGCGATGGTGCACAGCTTCCACGCGCGGCGGGCCATCGAGCGGCCGATCGACACGGTGGCCGACGGGCTGGTGTGCCGGGTGCCGGCCGAGCTCGCGCTGAAGGCGCTCTGGGCCCGCCTGGACGACGCGATGCTGGCGAGCGACGAGGACCTGCTCCGCGCGGTGCACACGCTCGCGGAGAGCGCGCACGTGCTGGTCGAGCCGTCGGGCGCGGCGGCGCTCGCGGCCGCGTGGGCGCGGCGGCGCGAGCTGCGCGGGCAGCGCGTGGTGCTCGTGCTGACGGGCGCGAACGTGACGATGCCCGTCCTGCAGAGGGCGCTCGCGGCGCCGACGCTGTTCGCGATCGAGGCGCGCCCTTGCGCAGGCGGCGAGCTCGCGGCGCCGTTCGGGTGATGTGAATCCATACCGATGATCGACGACGAGGAGATGAGAAGCGTGTCCATGTCCCCCCTCCAGAACCTCCTGCCGCTCGGTGATCCCGGGCTGCGCCGCGCGTCCGACGCGGTGGACGACGTGCGCGACGCGGGCTTCCGCGCCGAGCTCGCGCGGCTCCGCGCGACGCTCGACGCCTTCCGCGAGGCGCACGGGTTCGGGCGCGCGATCTCGGCGCCGCAGATCGGCGTCCCGCGGCGCTTCATCGCGGTCCGGCTCGGCCCCGGATCGCCCTTCGCCGCGCCAGGCGGCGGGGGCGCGCCGGACGTCCTCGTGAACCCCGAGATCGTGTGGCGGAGCGACGAGACCATCACGATGTGGGATGACTGCATGAGCTTCCCGGGGCTGCTCGTGCGGCTCCGGAGGAACAGCTCGATCGCGGTGCGCTACACGGACGAGGCCGGGGCGGCGCGCGAGACGCCGCGGCTCGATCTCGCGACGTCGGAGCTCCTGCAGCACGAGATCGATCACCTCGACGGGGTGCTGGCGCTCGACCGGGCCATCGATCGGGAGTCGATCGTGAGCCGCGAGGCCTTCGAGCGGGCGCCGGCGCACTTCCGCGCGCAGGTGGACTACGTCATCGCGCCGCGGCCTCGATCCGCCGCCGCAGGCTGAGCGGCCGCATATCGGTCCAGGTGCGCTCGATGTGCTCGAGGCACGCCGCCCGCGTGCCGCGCGCGCCCTCCTCCCGCCAGCCAGGCGGGCACGCCTCGTCCGCAGGCCATATCGAGCGCTGCTCCTCGTCGTTGATGACGACCTTGTACTGCTGCGTGGCCTCGTGCTCGTCGGTGCTCATGGTCGTGCTCCTGTGCAAGGCGGTGTCTCTTCCTGTCAGCGCGCCCTCGACGGTGGGGGCTCCGCCCGGGCAAGCCCGGCCGCGCCCCCATTCCCCTCCGGCGGCGGGCGCCGGACGCGGTGGCGCTCTCGATCGACGCGCCTGAGCGCGTCGGGTGGGCTGGCGTCGAGCGAGGCGCCGTCCCGGCGGAGGACCGCGCAGAGCTCGGAGATGGTCGGGGCCTCGAAGATGGTCCGGAGCGGGACGTCGATCCGGAGGGCCTCGCGGAGCCGCGACGCGGCCTGGGTCGCGAGCAGGGAGTGGCCGCCGAGGTCGAAGAAGCTCTCGTCGAGGCCGACGTGCTCGACGCGGAGGACGTCGCGGAAGACGCGCGCGACGGCCTCCTCGAGGGGGGTCGACGGGGCCTCGCCCTCGGGGCGCGCGCGGGTGGGCGCGGGCAGGGCGCGGCGATCGACCTTGCCGTTCGGCGTGAGGGGGAGGGCGTCGAGCAGGACGAACGCGGAGGGGACCATGTGCTCGGGCAGCGAGGCGCGGAGGTGCGCGCGCAGATCGCGCTCGGCGGGCGCGGCGCCGGCCTCGGGCACGGCGTAGGCGAGGAGGCGGTCGTCGCGCCCGACGACGATCGCGTCCCGCACGCCGGGACAGCGGCGGAGGGCGGCCTCGATCTCGCCGGGCTCGACGCGGAAGCCACGGATCTTGAGCTGGTCGTCGACGCGGCGGAGGAACTCGATCGCGCCGTCGTCGCGCCAGCGCGCGAGGTCGCCGGTGCGGTACATGCGGGCGCCGGGCGCGCCATGGAAGGGATCGGGGACGAAGCGCTCGGCGGTGAGCGCGGGGCGGCCGAGGTAGCCGCGGCCGACGCCCTCGCCGCCGATGCAGAGCTCGCCGGGGACGCCGACCGGGGCGGGCCGGCCCGCGCGATCGAGGATGTAGAGGCGCGCGCCGGGGATCGGGCGGCCGATGGGTGGGGGGCTGTCGCCCTGCGCGCAGGGCCCGCACGAGGCCCAGATCGAGGTCTCGGTGGGACCATAGGCGTTGATCATGCGCCGGCCCTGCGCCCAGGCCGCGACGAGCGCCGCGGTGCAGGGCTCGCCGCCGACGACGAGCGTGCGGAGGTCGGGCAGCGGCTCGACCGGCAGCGCCGCGAGCGCGGAGGGCGGGATGACCACGGCCGAGACGCGGCGGTCGCGGATCAGGCGCGCGAGGTCGGGGCCGGGGAGGAGCGCCTCGCGCGGCGCCATGACGAGCGTGGCGCCCGCGCCGAGCGCGAGCGCGATCTCGAAGAGGGAGACGTCGAAGCTCGGCGAGGCGAGCTGGAGGACGCGATCGCCGGGGCGGACGCCGAGGAGCGCGGTCTGCGTGCCCACGACGGCGCGCAGGCCGCGGTGGCTGCACATGGCGCCCTTGGGCCGGCCGGTGGAGCCGGACGTGTAGATGACATAGGCGAGATCGTCGGGATCGAGCGCGACGCGCGGGTCGTCGTCCTCGCCCGGGGCGGGCCGGTCGTCGGTGTCGACGAGGAGCGGGGTGGCGTCGCCGAGGGGAAGGCCGATATGGCGGAGCTCGGTGATGATCCTGGAGGCTCCGGAGTCCGCGATCATGTATTCGATGCGCTCGGGCGGATAGGCGGGATCGAGCGGGAGGTAGGCGGCGCCGGCCTTGAGGATGCCCAGCAAGGCGGCGGGGAGGAGGGGGGAGCGATCGACGCAGACGCCGACGAGGGCGCCCCGGGCGACCCCCTCGCGGAGGAGGCGGTGGGCGATGCGGTTGGCGCGCCGATCGAGGTCTCGATAGGACATTGTTTGACCCAGCGAGTCGACGGCGACGGCGTCGGGGGCGCGGGAGGCGAGCGCGGCGAGGTGGTGGGGGAAGAGGAGGCCGGGAATGGATGCGCCATCGGATCCGGTACCGGACACGGATCCGGTACCGGACGCGGATCCGGTACCGGACGCGGATCCGGTATCGGACGCGGCTCCGGATCGGCCGGCGGGGAAGAGGTCGACCACGCGGCGGCGCTCGCCGGCGTCGAGGCAGAGGAGGCGCGAGAGCGGCTCGCCGGGGTGGGTCACGGCCTGGGTGACCAGGGCGCAGTAATGGCGCGCGAGGCGCGCGGCGGTGCCGGGATCGAAGAGATCGGCGCTGTATTCGAGCGCGCCGGAGAGGCCGCGCTCGGTCTCGGACATCGCGAGCGTGAGATCGAACTTGGCGGTGCCGTTGAGGATGGGGGGCGGCGCGTCGGCGGGCGGAGGCGCGGCGCCGGCGCGGAGGGCCGGGGCGCGGCCGGGCATCGTCTGCAGGCCGAAGGTGACCTGGAAGATGGGGTGATGGGCCAGGCTCCGGTCGGGGTGCAGGGCCTCCACGAGCTTCTCGAAGGGGAGCTCCTGGTGAGCGTAGGCGCCCAGCGTGCATTCCCGGACGCGGGCCACGAGATCGCGGAAGGGGGGGTCGCCGGAGAGGTCGACGCGGAGGGCCAGCGTGTTCACGAAGAACCCGATCAGGGGCTCGACCTCGCTCGAGGTGCGGTTCGAGATCGGGGTGCCGATCACCAGATCGTCCTCGTGGGCGTAGCGGCCGAGGAGGGCGGCGTACGCGGCGAGCAGGACCATGAAGGGCGTGGCGAGCTGCTCCTGGGCCAGGGCGCGGGCGGCCTCGGCGACAGGGGCGTCGAGCGTGAGCAGCTCCACGCCGCCGCGGAGCGACTGGGCCTTGGGGCGGGGGCGATCGGCGGGGAGGGCGAGCAGCGGCGGGGCGCCCGCGAGGCTCCGGCGGAAATGCGCGAGGTGGCGCTCGAGCTCGTCGCCGGCGAGCCACTCGCGCTGCCAGAGCGCGTAATCGGCGTACTGCACGGGGAGCGGCGGGAGCGGCGAGGGGGCGCCGCGGGAGAACGCGTCGTAGAGGGCGCCGAGCTCGCGATGGAGGACGCCCAGCGACCAGGCGTCGGAGACGATGTGGTGCATCGTGACGAGCAGGAGGTGATCGGCCTCGGCCAGGCGGATCAGCGCGACGCGCAGGAGCGGCGCCTCGGCGAGATCGAAGGGCCGTCGCGACTCGGCCTCGGCGAGGCGGTGGGCCTCGGCCTCGCGGGCCGAGGGCGGGATCGAGCGGAGGTCGGCGAATGCGATGCGCAGGCTCCCAGGCGGGCCGACGATCTGGGCCGGGCGGCCGTCGATCGACCGGAACGACGTGCGGAGCGCCTCGTGGCGGCGGATGATCTCGTCGACGCTGCGCTGCAGGGCGGCGAGGTCGATCGGCGCGCGGAGCCGGTAGGCCGCAGGGACGTTGTAGGCCGCGCTGCCGCGCTCGAGCTCGGACAGGAACCAGAGGCGCTCCTGCGCGAACGAGAGGGGGAGCGGGGCGCCCTCGCCCCTCGGGCGCGCCGTGACGCGCGGGCGCGCCGCGGCGCCGGCGGGCTTTTCGCCGCGCAGGCGGCGGGTGAGGAGCTCGATCTTCTCCGGCGAGAGGGCTGCGAGGCGCCCGGCGAGATCCACCATGATTCCGTCTCCCCTCCCCGGCTACCGCGTCATCTCGAAGAAGAACTCTTCAATGGGGAGCGCGTCGCCGCGGGCGCGGGCGCGCTCGAAGACCCAGCGGCCGACGGCGAGGTCGAGCACGCCGAGGCCGAAGGGGGAGACCACGACGGGCCTCCCGCCGCCCAGGCGGAGCTCGCCGCGCAGCGCCTCGGCGATGGTGCCGGAGAGGAAATCGCGGCCGCCCGAGGCCTGCTCGGCGAGGTGGACCGAGGTCTGGGCGGTCATCACGTGGTCCACGTCGTCCACGACGTTGTGGGACGCGCGGATGATGGCCGGCGAGAGATCCCGCAGGGACAGGTGGAGGACGATCGGGCCGTGCGCGAGCAGCGCGGGATCGTGGACGTGGGGGCGCGCGGCCGTGGTGGTGAAGGCGACGAGGTCGCTCGCGCGGAGCAGGGCGCCGAGGTCGGGCGAGACCTCGACGCGCGCGTGGCGGGCGGCGTCGCACGCGGCGGCCTGGAACCTCCGGGCCTCGGCGGGATCGGCGTCGAAGAGGCGGATCTCGCCGATGTCCCAGCCGAGGCGGAGGAGGAACGTGTAGAGATAGCGGGCGATGAGGCCGGTGCCGACGAGGCCGAGCGCGCCCGCGGCGCGGCGGCCGGCGAGGGCCTCGGCGGCGAGGGCGGCCGAGGCCGCCGTGCGCGCCGCGGAGATGATCGAGGCCTCGAGCAGCGCGAAGGGGTAGCCGGTCTCGAGGTCGTTCAGCACGAGCACGGCGGACGCGCGCGGGATCCCGCGGCGCAGGTTCGAGGGGAAGCTCGAGATCCACTTGATGCCCGCGAGGTCGAAGCCCGCGCGGAGGGACGCGGGGAGCGCGATGATGCGCGCGTCCGGGCGGTCAGGGAAGCGGAGGAAATAGCTGTTCGGGTTCACCGACTCGCCGCGGTGGTGGGCGAGGTACGCGTCGCGCACGACCGCCGCGCAGCCCTCGATGTCCTCGTGCACGACGCGGTGCACCGTCTTGCCCGTCACGATCGAGAAGTCCATGGTCAGCTCACCTCCCGCAGGCGCGATACCCACGCGTCATTGAAGACCGTGTCGACATACGCCGTGCCCCGATCGGCGCAGAGGAACAGCGCCCTCGGGCGGCGCCCGCCGCGCGCGCGCGGCGCGTACCGCTTGACGGCGGCGTAGGCGCTGCCCGACGAGCCGCCGACGAAGAGCCGGTGGCGCTCGAGCAGCTCGCGGCAGGCCGCGGCGGCCTCGATCTCCGGCACGATCACGACGTCGTCGATGATCGCGTGCGCGACGAGCTCGGGCACGACGCTCGCGCCGATGCCGGGGATGCGCCGCTTCTTCGGGGGGCCGCCGAAGATCACCGATCCCTCGGCGTCGACCGCGACGACGCGCACGCCCGGGAAGCGCTCCTTGAGGCGCTGCGAGACGCCGGAGATGGTGCCGCCGGAGCTCACGCCGATGAACACGAGGTCGAGATCGGTCATGCAGCGGCAGATCTCGCCGGCGGTGAGGTGGTAATGGCCGAGCATGCCGTCCCGGTTCGCGTACTGGTTGGGCCAGTAGGCGCGAGGGAGCGCGGCGCAGAGCTCGCGCACCCGGGCGAGGCGCGTGAGCAGGAAGCCGCCGGTCTCGTCCCGCTCCGTGACCTTCACGACGTCGTCGCAGAGCGATCGGAGCACGGCCTCGTTCTGCGGGGAGATGTTGGGGTCGATGACCGGGATGAACCGGAGCCCGAGGAGGCGGCAGAGCGCCGCGATCGCGATGCCGAAGTTGCCTGACGAGGACTCGACGACCGTCGTGCCGGGCTCGATCTCGCCGCGCTCGATCGCCGACCGGAGGATCCAGAGCGCGGGGCGATCCTTGATGCTGCCGATGGGGCCCGAGTAATCGAGCTTGGCGTGAAGCTCGATATCGGGGTCCTCGAGCCGGACGATGGGCGCGTCGCGCGCGGCGCGCACCATGACGTCGAGCGCGGCCAGCATCTCCAGCCGCCCGCGCGGCGCGCCCGGGCCCGGGGTGGGCACCTGGCGCTCCGGATCCCCGGAGCTCGCCCGGATCCTGAGCCCCCCGTCCAGCGACGCGCCCGTCTGCACCGCTCCGTCCACGTGGATCTGCATCACCATGGTCATCGCCCCCCATCCCCTGTCACGCGTCCCGCTCGAGCAGCGCGGCCGCCTCCTCGGGCGAGAGCCGCTCCACCTCGGCGAGCAGCTCGGCGGCGTCGCCGTCGCCGAGATCGAGCCCCTCGGCGGCCACGGATCTCGCCACGGCCGCGATCGTGCGCGCCTCGAAGAACCGGCGGAGCGGGAGATCGAGGCCGAGCGCGTCGCGCATCCGGGAGATCGCCTGGGTCGCGAGCAGCGAGTGGCCGCCGATCGCGAAGAAGTCGTCGTGCACGCCGATCGGCGAGACGCCGAGGACCTCGGACCAGATGCGCGCGAGCTCGCGCTCGGTGCGGGTGCGCGGCGCGACGCGGGGCTCGCCGTCGGCCGCGAGCTCGATCGGGCGTTCGGCGAGCGCGCGCCGATCGATCTTGCCGCTCGGGGTGAGCGGGAGCGCGTCGGTCAGCGCGAAGATCGAGGGGATCATCGGCTCGGGCAGCGCGCCCTCGAGGTGGCGCCTCAGGTCGCTCGCCGAGACGGCGGAGCGGGCGACGACGTGCGCGACGAGGCGGGCCGGGGCGCCGTCGGCCTGCCCGGGCTCGCGCCGCGCGACGACGGCCACGTCGCGCACGGCCGGGTGCGAGGCGATCGCCGCCTCGACCTCGCCCGGCTCGACGCGGTAGCCGCGCACCTTGATCTGATCGTCCGCGCGCCCGAGGAACTGGATCTCGCCGCCGGGGAGCCTGCGCGCGACGTCGCCCGTGCGGTAGATGCGCGCGCCCGGGGCGCCGAGCGGATCGGGGCGGAAGCGCTCCGCCGTGGCGGCCGGCCGGCCGAGGTAGCCGCGCGCGGGAGCGACGCCGCCGAGCCAGAGCTCGCCGGGGACGCCGACCGGGACCGGCCGGAGGCGATCGTCGAGCACGTGGGCCGTGGCGTTCGCGATGGGGCGGCCGATCGGCGGGAGCGCGGGCCACGCCCGCGCGCCGGCCGCGAGCGCGTGCTCGGTGACGACGTGCGCCTCGGTGGGGCCATATTGGTTGTAGAGCGCCGCGCCCGCGGCGCGGCCGAAGAACGCCGCAATGGAAGGCGTGACGTGGAGCTGCTCGCCGGCCGTGATCACCTCGCGGAGCGAGGGCAGATGGAGGGGCGCGGCCGCGGCCGCGTCGGCCAGCTGCTGGAGCGCGACGTAGGGCATGAACAGGCGCTCGATCCGCTCCCCGGCGAGGAGCGCGAGGAGCTCGCGCGGGTCGCGGCGGGCGGAGTCGGGGGCGATGACGAGCTCGCCGCCCGCGCAGAGCGTCGCGAAGATCTCCTGGAACGAGACGTCGAAGCTCGGCGAGGCGAGCTGGAGCGTCCGCGGCGCCCCGGTGGAGCGGGCGATCTGCCAGGCGATGAGGTTCACGAGCGGCCGGTGCGGCATGGCCACGCCCTTCGGCCGCCCGGTGGACCCGGAGGTGTAGATCACGTAGGCGAGCTGCTCCGGATCCCGCAGGGCCTCCGCGAGGGTCAAGGCGCCGTCGTCGCTCTCCACGGCGTCGGCGTCGTCGAGAGGGGGCTCGGGGCGCAGGGCGCGCCGCGTGGAGCGCGATCCGGGGCCCCGAATGTCAGGCTCAATGAATTCGATGTCGGCGTCGCAATCGCGCAGCTTGTCCGCGAGCGCGCCGCGGGCGAGCAGCACGCGCGCGCCCGCGTCGCGGAGCATGAGCTCGAGGCGCTCGCGCGGATAGCCCGGATCGAGCGGGACGTACGCGCCGCCGGCCTTGAGGATGGCAAGGATGGCGACGACGAGCTCGATCGACCGATCGGCGAGCAGGCCGACCGGCGCGTCGGGGCCGGCGCCGCGGCGCGCGAGGCGGCGGGCGAGCCGCGCGGCGCGCGCGTCGAGCTCGCGGTAGGTCAGCGCGCGGCCGCCCATTCGAACGGCAATGGCGTCGGGCGAGCGCGCCGCCTGGGCCTCGAACAGGTCGTGCACGCACCGATCCGCGGGCCAGGGCGCCGCGGTCGCGTTCCATTCGACGACGGCGCGGCGCTCCTCCTCCGCGCAGAGCGGCAGGTCCGAGAGGGGCCGATCGGGCTCCGCGGCGGCCGCGTCGAGCAGCGCCTCGAAATGGCGCGCGAGCCGGGCGATCGTCGATTCATCGAAGAGGTCCGTCGAGTACTCGAAGATGCCGTCGATGACCTCGTCCCCGTCCGCCACCGTCAGCAGGAGGTCGAACTTGGCGGTGCCCGTGGTGACGGCGACGGCGGGCTGGCCGGCGAGGTGCGAGCGCGAGCCGCCGGGCATCGCGCTGGTCTGCAGCGCGAGCATCGCCTGGAAGAGCGGGTGGTGGCCGAGGCTGCGCTCCGGCCGGAGCGCCTCGACGAGCCGCTCGAACGGCAGGTCCTGATGGGCGAAGGCCTCGAGCGTGGTCTCGCGCGCGCGGGCGAGCAGCGCGCGGAAGCTCGGATCCCCGGACAGGTCCGTGCGCAGCACGACCGTGTTCAGGAAGAAGCCGATGAGCCCCTCGAGCTCGGCGCGGCCGCGGTTCGAGACGGGCGCGCCGACGACGATATCGGCCTGCCGCGTGTAGCGGTGGAGCAGCGCGTTGAACCCCGCGAGCAGCGTCATGAAGAGGGTCGCGCCCTCGCGGCGGCCCAGCGCCTTGAGGCGCCCGGTCAGGCCGGGCGAGAGGGAGAACGAATGGGTCGCGCCGCGGGCGCTCTGCTCCGCGGGGCGCGGCCTGTCGGTGGGCAGATCGAGCAGGGCCGGGGCGCCGGCGAGCTTCTCGCGCCAGTACGCGAGGCGGCGCTCGAGGCCCTCGCCGGCGAGCTCCGCGCGCTCCCTGCGGGCGAAGTCCGCGTATTGAATCGGCAGCTCCGGCAGCGGCGAGGGGCGGTCCGCGGCGAACGCGTCATAGAGCGCGGCGAGCTCGCGGAAGAGCAGGCCCATCGACCAGTCGTCGGAGACGATGTGGTGCACGATCACCACGAGCAGGTGATCCGCGGCGTCGAGGCGGTAGAGCGCGCAGCGGAGGAGGGGCCCGCGCGCGAGGTCGAACGGGCGCCGCGAGGCCTCGGCCGCGAGGCGGAGCGCCCGGTCCACGCGCTGCTCCGGCGGCGCGCCGCGGAGATCGACGACGGAGACCGGGACCGCGCCGCGCGGCGCGACGATCTGGACCGGCGCCCCGCCGGCCATACCGAACGTCGTCCGGAGGACGGCGTGGCGCCGGACGATCTCGCCGAGGCTCCGCTCGAGCACGGCGGCGTCCACCGGCGATCGGAGGCGCGAGGTGGCCGCGACGTTGTACGTGGCCCTGCCGGGCTGGAGCTGCTCGAGGAACCAGAGGCGCTGCTGCGCGAACGAGAGCGGGGCCTGATCGGCGGGCGCGGCGCCCTGGGCCGGCTCCGGCGCCG
>CAYQYG010000060.1:0-22585 GCA_964421485.1 uncultured Polyangiaceae bacterium
CTGGCCGAGCCCGACGAAGCGCCCCGCCTGGCTCATGGCGCCGATCTGCGCGAGCCCCGAGAACCGCGCCGCGCCGGAGAGCCCGAGGCTGATCTGCGCGCCGCCGATGAAATCGTGCCGCACCTCGGCGAGCCCGCCGCCCACCTGCGCGACCCCGCGGAATCGAGTCGCCGCGCTGCGCCAGAGGCCGAGCTGGAGCGCCCCGTGGTGCTCCTCCGCCTCGCTGGTGAAGAGCCCGAGCTGTGCGACGCCGGCGAAGAGGCTCGCGCGGTTGTTGACGCCCGGCTGGAGCACGTACCAGGGCGAAGGCGGCTCGGGCGGCGGAGGCGGCGGCGGCGGAGGCGGCGGCGGAGGAGGCGGCGGCGGAGGAGGAGGAGGAGGAGGCTCCACGGCGACCTGCGCGGGCGCGGGGGTGCCGTCGGAGAGCGGGCCGCGGACGAGCGTGTCGATCACGACGCCGAGCCGCCCCGGGAGGCCGTCGGAGGGATCGCAGGCGACCTCCGCGCGCCCGGCCGCGAGCGGGGCGCCGCTCGACGTATCGACGAGCTCGGCCGAGATCGCGCAGCGGCCGCTCTCCTCGGTCACCTCGGCGCGCAGCACCGCGCCCGCGACGCTCGCGAGCGCGGTCGGGTCGCCCTGCGCGGCGATCACCTCGCCGCCGGTCATGTGGCTCATGCCGGTGCGCAGGCGCTCGGTGAGCGCCGCGATGGCGTCCGCGCCGAGCCGCCCGGTCCGATCGTCGATGGAGATGACGGCGATGCGCTCCGGCCCTCCGGCGAGCGCGGGCCTGAGCGGCGCGATCGCGAGCGCGGCGAAGCCGATCGCGACCGCGGCGCGGTGTCGGGGAGGCATGAGGGATCGCATGCGGGTGGGCAATCCTACCGCGGGAGCGCGAGCGGGATCGGGAACGGGAGCGGCCACGGGATCCGCAACGGAATCGGAGATGGATCGGAAACGGGAGCGGAGGCATGATCCGCAACGGACACCCGGCCTATCCTACACCCGCGATGGATGCCGGCGCGCTACCGATGCGATCGCCCCTCGCCGCCTCTCTGGCCGCGGAGCGCTTGTCCCGGCATGCCGGATCCCGCGCTGTGGCGGGCGACAGCGTCCGGTCGGCGAGGCGATACGGCCCAGGCCGAACGAGACCTACAGCGCTGCGTGGATGGTCGCGAAGGACGCGGCCTCGCCGCGCAGCAGGACGCTCACGCGCGGGTTCGGGACCTTGAACGCGTGGATCTTCGCCTTGCGCACGTCGAGCACGCCGAAGACCGTGCCGGGCGCGACGGAGGAGCCGAGGCCGCCGTGGAGCAGGTTCAGGATGACGGACATGCGCTTGGCCGAGAGCGGCTCCTGGCGGAAATACATCTTGAGCAGGTGCGGCGTGCCATTGATGAACAGCCCGAGCTCCGGGTTCACGTTGATCTTCAGATCGCCGAGCGGATACGCCGCCGCCGGGGGCTCGAACCATTTCACGTCGGCCGACTCGAGCAGCTTCTTGTAGCCGTTCACGACGTGCGGATAGATGCGGCGGCGCCGCTCGTCGTGCTGCGCCGCGAGGAAGTCGTCGAGCGCGGCGGGGGACTTGCCGGCCCGGTGCATGTCGACGATCGCCTCGCGCACCTGCCGGTAGAAATCGGTGAACAGCTCGTCCTTGCGATCCTTGCGCTCCTTGAACTCCTTCACGTCGCCGATCTTCGGCGTCCCGGCCTTGAGAGCGAAATCGACAAAGTAGGTCATCGAGAGCTTGTCCATGAAGTCTCCTTTGCGCCCTTCTGCGGCTTCTTTTCCGGCGATGCCCATCCACCGGCGTCGCTGTTCTATGTACGCCACGATAGCCGGATCCCACCCCTCTGGGAAGGGGTCGATCGGACGGATAATGTCCTATCATGGGGGCGCGCCGGGCAGCGGAGTCCCGCGTCTTGCGGGCAGGATCGAGGTTGCTTCGCGGTGAGGCGCGGTCGCGGGGAGGGGGGATAGGCGGACGGGATATGTCATCCCCGGTCGCGCGGGAGCGGCAGCGGACGCGGGCGCGGGAGCGGCAACGGATGCGGGCGCGGGAGCGGCAGCGGACGCGGGCGCGGCAGCGGCAGCGGGCGCGGGAGCGGCAACGGACGCGGGCGCGGGCGCGGCAGCGGAAGCAGGCGCGGCGGCGCGCTCAGGCCGCGGCGCCGGCGCCTGCCGGCTTCGTGACGCGCACGTGCCAGCTGTTGCCCTGCACGCGCTCGATGTGCGCGCTCCCGCCGAGCGGCGCGACGAGGCGCTCCATGTCCTCGCGGGTCCAGTAGTTGGCGATCTTCGGGATCATCTGGTCGAAGATGATCGATTGCACGTTCCCGAACGAGAGCGAGCGGAGGTTCCGGTAATAGTCGGTCCGCCACGGGACGAGGTGAATGGCGGGCCAGAGGACCGCGGCCGTGGCCTTCGCGAGCGCGTGCGTGGCCGGCAGGGGGAGCCGGGAGCCGAGCTGCCGGAAGCCGCGGATGATCGGCAGGAGGAGCTCGTTCCCCTCCTTGCCATAACACCAGAGCACGAGATCCCCGCCCGGGGCGACGCAGCGCCACATCGCCTGGAGCGCCTGCTCGGGCGACGCGAGGTGGTGCAATACGCCAATGCAGGTCACCCGGTCGAAGGTGCCGAGCTCCGCCGGATCGAGGTCGTAGACGGACCCGCGCTCGACGCGCGCGTTCGTGAACGGGGCGAGGTTCCGCCTCGCGGCCTCGAGGCTCCGCTCGTCGACGTCGACGGCCGTGACGCGCGCGGCGCCGGCGTCGAGCATCCAGTACGGGTTCCGGCCCATGCCGCAGCCGACGTCGAGCACCGTCTTGCCGCGGAAGCTCGCGAGGCCCGTCGCGCCCATCCATCGCTCGAGCTGCCCCTTCGACTCCGGGAGCACCTCGGCGTAGATGCCCCACTCGTAACCGAAGCGATCGGGTGAGCCCTGGCGTGTCCTGTCGTCGAGTCGATCTTTCGTGGATTGCATCGGGAGACCCGGCGCACGGGTACCACCGCCGCGGCGCCGTGTCAGCCCTGGATCCTCACGTCCGGGGCCGGAGCGCGCGGTAGCCGAAATGGCGCACGTAGTTGACGTGGACGCCCTCGCAGGCGGCGTCGTGGCGGCAGCCGCGGCAGCGCTCGCTCTTGGTCATGAACCTCTGCCAGTAGAAGCGCGCCGCGTGCGCCGGCACGTCCTCGACCGCGCGGAGCAGGTCCGCGGTCGCGTGGTGCACCGCCCTCGACACCTCGGGCCGGCCGGAGAGGCACGGGGAGACGCCGCGCACCTCTGCCTCGCCGAGCGGGAGCTCCTCGAAGACGGCCCGGAGATCCACCTGCTCGCGGCGCGCGGTCTCCAGCCGGAGGAACGTCGCCGGGAGCACGGCGAGGCGCGGCCCGCGCGCCCGGATCCACGCGGGGTGCGCGCGGAGCCACGCGACGGTGCCGGCGTTGAGCTCCACCTCGATCGGGTTGGGGATGGCCTGGGCCGCGCCGAGGTCGGCCGCGGAGGCGGCCACCACGGCCACGTCCGGCGGGACGCGATCGAGGGCCTCGGGGCGCTCCAGCTTCACCGCGCGGGGCCGCGAGGCGTGCTCCGCGAGGCGCGCGGCGGCGAGGGCGCCGTCGGGCGCGCAGATCCGCACCGGGGCGTCCGGCTGCCGAGAGAGCGCGTCGGCGAGGGGCGGGGGGAGCTCGGCGGCGTCGATCTCGAAGCCGTCGAAGCGCGCCTCGCGGCGCACCTCCTGGTGGTTCATGAGGTGCGCGCAGAAGGCGCGGTTGGCGCAGTACGAGCAGCGCTCGCCCCAGCATTTCACCGCCCCGCCCTGCTTGTAGGGGGCGTGGCGATCCGGGCGCCGCCAGTCGATCTCGCCGATCTCGAGGGCCCACGCGAGCGGGTCGTGGATGTGCTCCTCGAAGTCCTCGAAGAAGCTGTCGGGGAACTTCTTGAGCTCGATCGGGAAGCCGAGCTCCTTCGCCAGGGCGAGCGCGGCGCGCACGAAGGGGCGCCCGAGCTCCGTCTCGTAATAGATGGCGTGGCGCGAGCGCTCCCAGTCTCGATCGGTCGGGACGAGCTGGAGGAACGTGGCCGACCGGGCGCCCATCGCGTGGAAGGCGCGCACCATGTCCGGCATCTCCTCGTAGTTCTTGAGCGTGACGACGACGTTCATGCGGAACGGGCAGCCGAGCCGCCGCACGTGCTCCACGCCCTTCACGACCTGCTCGAAAGCGCCCTTCACGCCGACGAGCGCGTCGTGCGTCCTCGCCTGGTGCGAGTTGAGCGAGAAGATGACCTCCGTCAGGCCGGCCTTCACCGATCTCCGGCTGAACTCCTCGTAGGAGAACATGCGGCCATTCGTGATCGCGACGATCTGGTCATAGCCCAGATCGCGCGCGTGCTTCACGAACCGGATGAAGTCCGGGTGAATCGTGGGCTCCCCGCCGCTCAGGAACAGCCGCTTGATCCCGCGCTCCGCGCCCTGGCGGATCCGCTCGCGCACGCGCCCTGGATCCATGTTCGTGCCGTTCCAGAACACGGTATCGCAGCAGAACGAGCAGTTGTTGTTGCACGTGCGCGTGAGCTTCAGGAATACCTGATCTTCGACGAGGAACAGGAACAGGAGGTCGTCGTCGCTCCCGGCGCTGCGCTCCTCCGCGATCGGGAGAGGGCTCCTCGGGATCTGCTCGATCGTCCGCGAGGGGTCCGGGGCGCTCATGGGGGGCCCGCAGCGTAGCACGGGCCCTGCCCTCGAAATCCATCGCCCGCGGGCTGCGCGCCGGGCTATAAAGGGAGCCCCTGGTCCGGCCCTGAATGAGCGCCCCTCCTCACAACCTGTCCCCGACCCGGGTGTTCCTGGAGCAGGTCCGGAGGAGCCTCGACGAGATCGACGAGGCCGCGGTCGAGGCGATCGCCGGGGCCGTCGTCGGCGCCTGGCGCAGCGGCGCGCGCGTGTTCGTCATGGGGAACGGCGGGAGCGCCGCGACCGCGTCGCATTTCGTGTGCGACCTCCACGCGGCGACCCGGGGCGAGCGCACGCTCTGCGCCCTCTGCCTGAGCGACGGAGCGCCGCTCCTCACGGCGCTCGCCAACGACCGCGGCTACGAGAACGTGTTCAGCGACCAGCTCGCCGCCCACGCCCGCCCCGCCGACGTGGCCATCGTGATCTCCGCCTCGGGGAGCTCGGAGAACATCGTCCGCGCGGTGCACACCGCGCGCGCGCGCGGGGCCTCCACGGCCGGCCTCCTGGGCTTCGGCGGCGGGCGCGCGGCCGAGATCGTCGATCAGCGCGTCGTGATCCGCAGCACGGACTTCGGCGTCGTCGAGAGCGTGCATGCGGCGCTGGCGCACCTGCTCGCCTCGCGGGTCCGGTCCCGTGTCGCGGCTTGACGCGGGCGGCGGGGGCGCGCCGCCGACCCTCGCCGAGGGCGCACCGCCGGAGCTCAGCGCGGTCCTGCCCTGCCACGAGGAGGCCGAGAACCTCGAGGGCGTGGTCACGGCGCTCTGCGCGGCCGCCGGCGCGTGCGGGATCCGCTCGATGGAGGTGCTGCTCGTGTGCGCTCGGGCCGCGCGCGACGGGACGCCCGCGCTGGCGCGGGCGCTCTCGGCGCGCGACGCGCGCGTGCGCGTGATCGACCAGGGCCGGACGCCCCCGGGGTACGGCGGCGCCGTGCGGCTCGGGCTCGGCGCCGCCCGCGCGCCGTGGGTGCTCCTGCTCGACGCCGACGGGCAGCTCGATCCGGGCGAGCTCGGCCGGCTCTGGCCGCTGCGAGCCCCGCTCCGGGCCGTGATAGGCGTGCGATCCCCGCGCCGCGACGCCGCGGCCCGAAGGGTCGCCGGCCACGCGTACCGCAGCGTGGCGAGGTGGGCGCTCCCGGGGCTGCCCGCCGTCCAGGACCCCGACTGCGCGTTCAAGCTCCTGCCGCGCGCCGCGATCGATCCGGAGCGGCTCCGGCTGACCAGCGGGGGGCTGAACCTGGAGCTGCTCGCGGCGATGCACGATCGCGGCGCGACCTGGGTGGAGGTGCCGGTGACGCACCGGCCGCGCCGCGCCGGGATCGCCCGCTTCGAGGTCACCGCGGGCCCGCTGAGCGGGCTCCCCCGCCCGGGCGCGGCCCTCGAGCTGCTCCGCGACGTGGTCGCGCTGGCCTCGCGGCGGCTCGTGCGATCATGGCCGCGCGCATGATCTCGAGGGCGCTCGGGACCGGCGCGGCGGGCTTCGCAGGCGGTGTCGCGCCGCCGGCGGGAGGCGAGGTGCACGCGCCCCTCGCCTGGAGCAACGAGCAATGCCGGGACTGGGTCATCGTGGGTGGCCGGCTGGGGATCGCGATCGGCGTGCTGGCCGCGCTGGCGATCCCCGCGGCCCTGCTCCTCGCGCGGCGCTTCGCGCGGCGGCAGGCCACGTGCTCCTCCGGCCTCGCGCTGGCGGCGCTGGCGCTGCCCCTCGGGGCTCTGCTGCTCCGGCAGGTCGCGCCGCGCCTGTTCCTCGGCCTCACCTGCAAGGAGGGGCTCATGGAGCTCGTCACGCTGCCCGTGCTGCTCGCGGCGGCCGCGGTCGCCGTGGATGGAGCGGCGAACGGGCAGAGCAGGGGCTGGGCGTGGGCGTGGGCCGGCTCGTGCCTCCTCGTGTTCCTGGAGGAGATCGACTGGGGCCAGCTCATCTTCGGCTTCGTCACCCCGGCGTGGGCGCGTGGCGCGACGGGGCGGGCCAGCACCCTGAACTTCCACAATACGCCGGCGTCCTCGGTGGCGTTCGCGGTCGTCGTGCTGGGGCTTTTCGTCCTCCTGCCCCTGATGGACCGCCACCCTCGCCTGCGGCCGAAGCTGCGCGCGAGGGGCGTCGTCGCCCCGTCGCCGGTGATCGCCGGCAGCGCGCTGATCACGGTGTTCGGCGTCAACCTCGCCGGCGTGGCCCTGGGGCTGGAGCGGCACCTGCAAGAGGCCACCGAGCTCAGCCTGGCGCTGCTCCTCCTCGGGATCTCCCTCGAGCAGCGGTGGGCGAGCGCGGGCGCGCGCTGAAGGCCCGCCGCGCCGGGGCGGCTTTGGGCGCGCGGCCTTTCGTGCGATCGTGGCCTCGCGCATGACATCGAGGGTGCTCATCACGGGCGCGACGGGCTTCGTCGGCAGCCACATGGTCGACCTCGCGCTGTCGCGGAGCGACGTCGAGGTGCACGCGACCCGCCGCTGGTCGAGCCGGACGTCGCTGCTCGCGCACGTGCCCGACGTCGAGCGGAGGGTCCGCTTCCACCTCTGCGACCTGACCGATCCCTTCAGCGTGCACGACGTGATCGCGCGCGTGCGCCCCGACGTCGTGTTCCACCTCGGCGCCCAGAGCTTCGTGTCGCCGTCCTGGGAGCAGCCGGACGCCTACTTCCGCACGAACGCGCTCGGCACGCTGTACCTGCTCGAGGCGCTCCGGCGCCTCGACCTCGCCGGCACGCGCGTGCTCCTGCCCGGCTCCGGCGAGGAGTACGGCCTCGTCCCCGAGGACGAGCTGCCGATCACGCCGGCCACGGTGCTCCGCCCGGTGAACCCGTACGCGGTGAGCAAGGTCGCCCAGGACCTCCTGGGCTACGAGCACCACGTGAGCTACGGCCTGCACGTGGTCCGGGTGCGCGCCTTCAACCACGAGGGCCCGCGCCGCGATCGCGTGTTCGCGCTGCCCAGCTTCGCCTGGCAGATCGCGCGCGTCGAGGCGGGCCTCGCGGAGCCGGTCGTGGAGGTGGGGAACCTCGACGCGCTCCGCAACTGGACCGACGTGCGCGACATGGTGCGCGCGTACTGGCTCGCCGTGGAGCGCTGCCCTCCCGGGGAGCTGTTCCTCGTGGGCAGCGACCACCTGGCGACGGTGCGCGGGTGCCTGGAGCGGCTGCTCGCGATGTCGCCCGCGGGGGACCGCATCCGGATCCAGACGAGGCCCGATCTCGTGCGGCGGACCGAGGTCCCGCGGCTCGTCGCGGACGTCTCGCCCTTCAAGCGCGCGACGGGCTGGGAGCCGCGCGTCCCGCTCGACGACACGCTGCGCGACACGCTCGACTACTGGCGCGGGCAGGTGGGCGCGGCGCCGTGAAGCGGGTCGCGATCACGGGCGCGGGCGGCTTCATCGGCCGGGAGCTCGCGCGGGCGCTGGATCAGGCCGGCGCGGCCGCGCTGCCGGTGGCGCGGGAGGCGTCCGGCCCCCTGCGGGCGCCGGACGGCGGCGCCGACGTGCTCGTCCATCTGGCCTTCCCGACGAGCCCGGACGCGCGGCGCCGTGATCCGCTCTCGGCATGGGACGGCGTCATGAGCGACTCGATCGAGGTCGTGCGCGTCGCGGCGAGGATCGGCGCGCGGCGCGTCGTGGTCGCGTCGAGCGGCAAGGTGTACGGTGCCGGCGCCGGGGCGCCCATCGGAGACGACGATCCTGCCCGCCCGACGACGCAGCTCGGCCGCCTCAAGCTCGCCGCCGAGGCGGTCGTGCTCGCGGGCTGCGCGGCCGCCGGCGTCGAGGCGACGATCCTCCGCATCTTCAACGTGTACGGCCCGGGCCAGCCCGCCGGCTTCTTCTTCCCGGCGCTGATCGAGGGGCTCGCGACCGGGCGCCTCCTGCTCGGCGAGCTCGATCACGGGCGCGACTGGGTGCACGTGCGCGACGTCGCCTCCGCGATCGTCGCGGCGATCGACGCGGAAGGCGCCGCCGCGCGGGTGCTCAACGTGGCGACGGGCCGCGCGACGACGGTGCGCGAGATCCTCGGCATCGTCCGCGCGCTGGGCCGCGCGGTCCCGGAGCCCGAGGTGCTCGCCGAGCGCCTGCGCGAGCGCGAGGCGCTGATCGAGCGCGCCGACGCCGCGGGCCTGCGCGCGCTCGGGTGGGCGCCGCGCACGGCGCTCGAGCAGGGCGTCGCGGAGCTCCTGGATCAGGGCAGCGGCGCGAGGTAGGCGTCGCGGAAGAGCTGCTCGATGCGCCGCCCGTCGCGCGCGTCCCGCTGGAAGCCGGCCTCGATCATCGCCGCGGCCCCCGGATCGTCGGAGGCGCGCCGGAGCGCCGCGGCGAGCGCCGCCGGATCGCCCGGCGGCACGAGGACCCCGCTCTCCCCGTCGACGATGTAGTCCCGCACCGCCGGCACGTCGCTCGCGACGACCAGCGTCCGGACGCGCTGCGCGATCGCGATGGTCTGCTGCCCGCAGCTCGCGTCCCCGGCGTGGAGCGGGACCAGGATCAGGCGCGCGCGCGCGACGGCCGCGATGAACGCCGCGAGCGGGACCACGTCGTGGTACGCGAGCCAGGGCGACGCGACGGGCGGCGTGCGGCGCAGATCCGTGAGCACGTGGATGGACGTCCGCGCGAGCTCCGCCGCCCGCGCCACGGTCCGGATGTCGCGGTTGTTGGTGCCGGCCACGAGCACGCCGCCGGCCACGCCGCGGAGCGCCGCGGGCAGGGCGCGCGCGCCCTCGTCCGCGAGCGGCGCCGCCGCCGAGGGCATGATCTGCTCCTGGATCGCCGTGTTCGACGGGTAGAACGTGATCCGCTCGCGCGGCAGCCCGGCGCGGGCGAGCGGCTCGACGTGGGCGCGCGTGGTGACGAGCCAGTGGATGCGCGGATCGGCCGCCGCGAGGGCGAGCGGATCGTCGCCGTAGAGCCGCAGGATGAGGCCGCGCAGCGGCTCCACGCGGTCGAGGAGCTGCACCACGTTCACGAGCCACCGCACCGGCCGGAGGCCGCGCTTCCTGCGCACGTAATCGAGCAGGACGGTCTCCGGCGCCTCGGCCAGCACGCCGTCGAAGCGGTCGATCTCGGCCACGGCGCGGTCGAGCGCGCCGCGCTGCACGACGGGGTCCTCGGCCGGCGGGCGCCGGAAGCGCACGAGGTCCTCGAACGTGAAGCGCGCCACGGTGACCTCGAGGCCGAGCCAGCGCGAGGTCTGCCCCGCGAAGCGGCCGCCCCCGTCATTCGTCACGAACAGGATCTTCAACTTGGGAGCTCGCTTGCGGGCGCCTCCGGGCGCCGCGGTCGCTTGTGGCGGCGAGGCGCCGTACGCTAGCATTTCCCGCCGTGCAGCCCGGCCAGAACGCGCGCCCCCCCGGCGCCCCCGCCGCGCCCGTCCCGCCCGGCGAGCGCGCGCGCGTGGATCTGGTCCAGATATGCAACGCGTTCGGCGACGCGGTGTACCTGCCGCTCGCCGCGGGCATGCTCCGCGCGTACGCGGCGTCGCAGCCGGACCTCGCGGCGCATTACGCCTTCGGCCCCATCCGCCACGTGCGCTTCGATCTGGCGGAGGCGGCCGAGCGCTTCGCGGGCGCGTCGGTGCTCGGGCTCTCGACCTACGTGTGGAGCTGGCAGTTCTCGCTCGCGCTCGCGCGGGAGCTCAAGCGGGTGAATCCGGCCCTCCTGGTCGTCGTGGGGGGCCCGCAGGCGCCGCCGGACGCCGCGCCGCTCATCGCCTCCGGCGCGGTCGACGTCGTCGTGCACGGGGAGGGTGAGATCACCTTCGCGGAGGTGCTCCGCGCGCACCGCGACGGGCGCCCGCTCGCCGAGGTGCCCGGCGTGAGCGCGCGGCTCGGCGGCGCGGTGGTGAAGGCGCCGCCCCGCCCGCGGATCGAGGACCTCGACGCGCTGCCGTCGCCCTTCCTGCGCGGCGACTTCGAGCCGCTGCTCGCGGGCCCCCACCGGCTGATCGGGCTCTGGGAGACGAACCGCGGCTGCCCCTTCGCGTGCACCTTCTGCTGCTGGGGCTCGGCCGTGAACACGCCCGTCCGCGCGTTCGGCGACGCGCGCCTCCAGGCCGAGATCGAGTGGTTCAGCGACCACCGCATCGATTACGTGTACTGCGCCGACGCCAATTTCGGCATCAAAAAGCGCGACATCGAGATGGCCCGCCGCGTCGCCGACCAGAAGCGGAGGACAGGCTTCCCGCGCAAGCTCCGGGTGTTCCTGCTCAAGAACGCGACGCACAAGGCGCTCGACATCGCGGACGTGCTGCGCGGCGCGGAGCTCGACCTGGGCTCCAGCCTGTCCATGCAATCGCTGTCGCCGGTCGCGCTCTCCGCGGTCCGGCGCAGCAACATCAAGCTCGACGTCTACCAGGAGCTCGGCCAGGCGGCGCGCGATCGCGGCGTCGCCACCTACACCGATCTCATCCTGGGCCTGCCCGGCGAGACCTACGACTCGTTCGTCGGCGGCCTCGACACGCTGCTCTCGCTGGGCCAGCACGATAACGTGCACGTGTACAGCTGCACCCTGCTCGAGGGCTCGGAGATGGCCGAGCCGGCGTACCGCGAGGAGCACGGGATCGTCACGGTGCGCGCCCCGCTCTGCGAGCGCCACATGCCGGCGAGCGCCGTGCCGCGCGGCGGGGTCCAGGAGTACGAGGACCTCGTGGTCGGCACGCGCGCCATGCCGACCGAGGCGTGGATCCGGGCGAACCTCGTGACCACCGTCGTGAGCGCGCTGCATTTCCAGAAGATCCTCCATTGCGTCGCGATCTGGCTGCACCACCGCCACGGCGTGCGCTACCGGCGGCTGTACGAGCTCGTCACGGACGCGGCGCGGTCGGGCCCGGATCACCCGGTGCTCGCCGGGGCCATCTCGCTGGCCGAGGAACACTGGGCGTCGCTCTCGCGCGGCGACGGCCGGCGCCTCGTGTTCGAGGAGTACGGCGACGTCGTGTGGCCCGCCGACGAGGCCATGCACCTCCTGCTCGCCCGCGATCTCGACGCGGCCTACCGCGAGCTGCGCGCGCTCGTCGCGATCCTCTGCGATCTCGACGGCCTCCGCGTGGACGGCGCGGAGCTCGAGAGCGTGTTCGCGTACCAGGAGGCGCAGGCCCCGCGGCCTCTGGGCCCGCCCCGGGCGCGCGTCGAGCTCGCCTGGGACCTGCCGTCGTGGTTCGAGGGGCTGCGCGTCGGGCGCCCGCGCGAGCTCGCGCGGCGCCCCGTGACGCTCGAGGTGATCGACCACCACCGCACGGGCGGCGATCTCGCGCGGTTCGCCCGCGAGGTGGTCTGGTTCGGCCGCTCCGCGACGACCATCCCCTACCGGCTCGTCCCCGCCTCCGGGGATCGAGGCGGCGAGCGCGCCGAGGGCGCGGCGGGCTGACCCGACCGGGTATGCGCATCCTGGGCCTGCACGCGACGGGGCACGACACCGGCGCCGCGCTCATCGCCGGCGGCGAGGTCGTCGCGATCGCCGAGGAGCGCCTCTCCCGCGTGAAGAACGACGGCTCGTTCCCGCGCCGCGCGATCGCCCACGTGCTGGGCGGCGCGCCGCTCTCCAGCATCGATCGAGTCGTGCTCGACGTGTCCGACGGCGGGACCCACCGCGCGCTGGAGGCGCTCCGGGCCGAGGGCTACGAGGGCGAGGTGCTGCATATCGAGCACCACCTCGCGCACGCGGCCGCCGCCCATTTCGTGGCGCCCGAGGACGGCGCGGCGGTGCTCGTGGTCGACGCGGGGGGCACCAGCCTGCGCGAGTGGCCGGCGGAGCTGCCGCGGCCGCCCGCGTTCCCGGAGCGCGCCGGCGCCGATCAGCAGGTCCAGTCGTTCTACGTCGCCCGCGGCCGCAGGCTGGAGCCCTTGCACGGCACGTTCACCCGGCCCGGGCTCCGCCTGGGCATCGGCTGGCTGTACGCGCTCGTGACCATCCACCTCGGCTTCGGCCCGCTGGACGCGGGCAAGACGATGGGCCTCGCGGCGCACGCGAAGCCCGCCCCGGCCGACGACATCTGGCGCTGGGCCTCGCCGGGCGGCGACCTCCTGTTCCGCTGCGACGTCGACGTCGCGCGGCCGCACACCTGGACCCGCTGGCTCACCGATCTCGTGGGCGCCCCGCCCCGGCGCCCCGGCGAGCCCCTCGACGAGCGCCACGCCGCCGCGGCCGCGAAGCTCCAGCGCACGACCGAGGCCTTCATGCTGGCGCTCGCGCGCCAGCTCCACGCCTCGACCGGCGCGGACACGCTGTGCATCTCCGGAGGCGTCGGCCTCAACGTGCTCGCGAACCGCCGCCTCCTGGACGAGTCCGCGTTCCGGCGCGTCGCGGTGCAGCCTGCGGCCACGGACACCGGCGTCGCGCTCGGCTGCGCCCTCGCCGGCGCCGCCGAGGAGGGCTGCCCGATCCCGCCCTGCCCCGAGGTCAGCTTCCTCGCGCGGCCGCCCTCGCCTGCGGCCCATGACGCCGCGGCGGCCCTGGCGCGCGAGCTGGGCCTCCTGGTCACGCGCCCCGCCGACCTCCTGGGCGAGGTCGCCGGGCGCCTCGCCGCCGCGCAGATCGTCGGCTGGGTCGAGGGGGCGAGCGAGCTCGGGCCCCGCGCCCTGGGCCACCGCAGCCTGCTCGCGGATCCGCGCGATCCCGCCTCGAAGGACCGCGTGAACGCGCGCGCCAAGCACCGCGAGCCCTTCCGCCCCTTCGCGCCGGTCGTGCTCGAGGAGCGCTCCGGCGAGCTCTTCGATCTCGAAGGCCCGAGCCCCAACATGCTGTTCTCCGCGACGGTGCGCGCCTCGGCCCGCGCGATCGTCCCCGCGATCACCCACGCCGACGGCACCGCCCGTGTGCAGACGGTATCGCGCGCCTATCCCGGCCGGCTGCGCGCCCTCATCGAGCGATTCGACGCGATGACCGGCGTGCCGGCGCTGCTCAACACGTCGCTGAACGGCCCCGCCGAGCCGATCGTCGAGACCCCCGAGGACGCGGTGCGCATGATGTCGCGATCGCAGATGGACGCGCTCGTCGTGGGGGACTGGCTGATCGCGCGGGCGCCATCCATCTCTTCGACCTGACCTCCGGCGAGCAGCGCCGGATCGAGCCCGAGCGGACGGTGTCGACGCGCTGGGGATGGCCGGGAGGTACCGCATCCGCCAGGCTCTGCCCATGTCCGCCGTCGTTGCGAGGGTCCAGCAGGGTCGCATCAGGCTCGAAGGCCTGCGCGCTCAAGTTCGTGCACGCGCACCTCCTCTCACGGCCCGAGCTCGTCGAGATGTTCATCCGCGAGGCGGGGGTGAGCGGTCTCATCGGATCCCATCCGCATATCGCAGACGTCTTCGACGCCGCGGTCACGGAGGTCGACGGCGTCCGCGTCCCGTTCCTGGCGATGGAGCTCCTGGAAGGCGAGACGCTCGACATCTGCGCGGAGCGCGGGCGGAGCGGGCCGGGGATCGCGCGAAGCTGCTGCCCGACGGGTTCGATGCGTGGTTCGCCCGGACTCTCCGGAAAAACGCGGCCGAGCGGTGGCCGAGCGCGGGCGAGGCCGCGGCCGCGTTCGCGGCGCTCGTTGTCAGGGGCGCTGGCTCCGCCGCGACGCCGGCGACGGAGCCTTTCGGATTGACGCGTGCGAACGAGGTGGGGACAGAGCAGTCGAGGATTGCACGCGGGGATGCGACAGTGGTGATGCGCCAAGCTGCAGACGCCTCGGTATGGCCTACGAAGAAGGAGACGAGGGAGGCGAATTGCGTGGGTGCAGTAACCTCGGCGTCGCCTTTCACAGCGGGCAGGGCGGACTACCCAAGGATGACAAAAAGGCCGTCGAGCTCTTTCAGCGCTCCGCAAAGGGTGTTCTGTAGGGAACGTCTGGAGTTGCGATCGTCTTCGGGAGATGGGCATCGCCCCGATGCCAGTGTGCCGCGCACCCGCGCCCTCCTGCAACACACGGTGCGCTCTCGCGCGTTACGTGCACCCCTCCTTTTTTGATATGCCAAAATTCGACATTCGTGACGATTTATTTCTGGCCTCCGCCCCCGATTTGCCTACTTCCGCGCCGCGAGCCCGCCGGCGCGCGTCCGGCGGCGTGGAGGGCACCCGTCATGCGCAACGTGGTGGACCAGTACATCAAAGACGTACTGTGCACCCTGCTTACCTCTATCAAGACGATCGAGAAGGAGGTCCAGCCCGAGGCTCAGCGAATCGATCTCTACGTCGCTCCGGCGCCGGAGCCGGGGACCCCGCCGTGTCCGCTCGGGCTCCTGGCGCTGCGACGGCCATGGCGGAGGTGGGCTGCCGGCGGGCGCGCGGCTGGACGAGGGGCATCTACACGGCCGCGTCGGGCCTGCGATTCGGGGTCGTGGTGCTGAACGAGCTTCGGGAGACCCGGGACACCCTCCTGCTCCGGCTGATGGCGACCGGCACCACGCTGGCCCGCGCGATGGCGGAGCTGAAGCGGCTGCCTTCGGATGCACCCGAGGTGAAGGTCATGGTGCCGATCAGGCTACGCTGGCGCCGGGCCGAGCGAGCAGACGGACGAGGAGAGGGAGTTCCTGATGAGGACGCAAGACGCGATCGACATGTGGGAGCAGCAGCGGCAGCGCGGGGTCGAGGAGGGGCGCAAGGAGGGGCTGGCGACGGCGCGGCACACCTTGCTGATGCTGTTCGAGGTGCGCTTCGGCCCGGTGCCGGCGGCGGTGCGGACGCGCGTGATGTCCATCATGGATCCCGCCACGGTCGCGCGCTGGAGCGATCTGGTGGCCCGCGGGTCCTGCGACGAGATCGACCGGGTGCTGGGCGGCGAGCAACGCGGGCTCAGGTTCGCCGAGCGCGATGCAGGCACCTGAGCTTCCCTCCGCCGACGCGCAGCGCCGCGTCGGCGCGCCGCGCGAGCCAGCAGAAGAGGCACACGCCGACCACATCGGCCGCGTAATCGGACAGCGACGACGATCGCCGGGGCGAGAGGCCCTGCGCGATCTCCTCCGCGCCCGCGAGCGCGAGCACCAGCACCGGCGCGAGCCGCGGGAACGCCGCGCCGCGGAGGAGCCTCCGGAACCCGAGCGCCCCGTCGAGGGAGCCCGCGAGCAGGCCAATGAGGACGGCGTGCCCCAGCAGATCGGCGCGCGCGAGCGCGCGCAGCGACGTCGGCAGGACGCCGGCATAGGCCCCCGCCGAGATCAGGCACACGAGCGCGGCCTGGATCGCGAATCCGATCCGCCATGCGCGAGTCATCGATATCACCTCCGCATCAATGGCTATCCGGCCGCGCCGCTCCCCGCAAGCGCCTCCCTGCACATCCGCCGAATCTCCTCGCGGCGCCTCGCCTCCGCCACGGTTCCGCCACACGGCCGCGGGCGCGGCTCCGGTCACGGGCGCGGCTCCGGTCACGGGCGCGGCTCCGGCCGCGGGCGCGGGCGCGGCTCCGGGCGCGGGCGCGGGCGCGGATCCGGTCGCGGGCGCGGCTCCGGTCACGGGCGCGGATCCGGTCGCGGGTGCGGCTCCGGTCACGGGCGCGGATCCGGCCGCGGGCGCGGCTCCGGTCACGGCCGCGGAGGGCTCACTTCCGCTCCTCGACACCCCGGCGCACCGCGAGCGCGAGCGCGCACCCGTCGACCTCGGCCTCGTGGAACGCCGACGCCGGTGTGCGCCCCTCTCGAACGACGCGCGGCCGAGCCCGCAGCAGCACCGTCCTGGCCTTCAGATCCACGAGCGTGACGCGCGCCTCGAGCGACCCCGGCGGCGCCGCCGCGTCGGCGACCACGATGAGCAGCTCGGCCGCCGCGGCCTTCTTCGCCATCTCGATCGGCGCCCGATCGAGGTCCTTGCGCAACTTCCGGAGCGCCCGCAGCTCATCTGCCCTGCGCGCCTCGCCCTCGAACGCAGGCCCGAGCACCCCGAGGCCCACCCGCGCCTCGGTGAGCCGCCGCACGCTGGCTGTGTCGTCATCCATCTTCGCGCCCGCGAAATACACGCCTCGGACCTTTGCCAGGAGATCGCGCTCCGAGCTCGAGGCCGGCGCCTGGAGCAGGCACAGGAGGAACGCGTCCTTGAGCGAGGCGTACGCCGCGTCGTCGAGCTTCCGCGGATCGCCGAGCTCCGCGGCCGCCCCGTGGACGTACACCGCGGGCCTCCGCAGCCACTCGTCGAGCGCGCCGGGAGCGCCCAGCGACGGCGCGACCATGTCCGGAGCCGCGGCGTCGCTCGCCGCCTCCATGATGAAATGGTCCACCACCCCCAGGAAGCCCTCGTGCCCCGCCGGCAGCCCTGCGCGCCGCTCGGCGATCGCCTCCAGCAGCGCCGCGCGCTCCTCCTCGACGGCCTGCTTCCCGTACAGGTACGTGCCCGTCCCGAGGAGCGCCACGAGCACGAATGCGAGGATCGGCAGCACCTGCGCGAGCCGGATCCGCTCGCGGGCCGCGAAGGTCCCGGGGAGCCCGAGCCGCGCCGCGTGATGCCTCGCGCGCCTGCCATGACTGACGGCCCGCTCCACCCGCGCGCGGAGGGCAGGGTTCATTCGAGGCGTGGTGAGGAAGGTGGCCATCTCAGCTCACCCGCTTCCGGACCGGGGGACAGCGGATATTGCGCTCGATGAGGGCCTCCAGCTCGCCGCGCGTGACGCCGAGGCGCGCCGCCGCGTGGGACGCGAGCGATGTCGTCGCGACGCCGGCCACGAACTGGTATGTGGGCTTGTGGCCCGCGTCCAGCTCGACCTGGATGAAGCGCAGCCCCGAGATGGCCCCCTCGCGCGAGAGGCGCCCGGCGAACGTCAGGAAATGCGTCGTGATGAACGCCTGCGGCCGGAGCTTCGCGAGGAGCGAGATCACGAGCTCGAAGATCTCCTCGCCCTCGGACGGGTTCGTCCCGGAGCACAGCTCGTCCAGGATCACCATCGCTCCCGGCCCGAGCTCCTCGAACAGCGCGCGGATGCGGAGCAGCTCCATGCCGAGCCGCCCCTCGCTCTGATCGAACCTGGTCTCCTGCAGGAGCGACACCACGAGGGCCGGCACGCGGACGAGGGTCGCGGCGCGCGCGGGCACGAACATGCCCCCCTGCGCGAGGAGCTGCGCGAGCGCCACCGACTGGAGCAGTCGAGTCTTACCACCCGAGTTGGGCCCCGTGACGAGGATCGTCGTCTGCACCTTGTCCGTCACGAGGTCGCACGGGACGGCCCGGCCCCCCTGCGCGATGAGGAGCGGATTGAACAGGCCGAGCAGCGCCCGCGGCCCGGGCTCCGCGTCCGCCGCCGAGAGGAGCTCCGGCAGGCAGACCTCCAGCCCCGCCGCCTCGGCCAGGTCGCGGAACCCCAGCGCCCCCAGATAGACCTCCATCTCCCCCACGAGCGGGATCAGCCGGAGCACGTGGTCCTCGAGCCCCTCGAACACCGCGTCGAGCAGCCGCGCCATCACCTCGCCGTCCCCGAACCGATACCCCCTCAGGAACACCTCGATCTTCGCGAGCCAGCGGCGCACCGGCGAGAGCACGAAGGGGTTCTCGTCGCGTTCGCGCACGCTCATCACGTCGAACCCGCGCACGCGGCCGTCGGCGCCCACGCGGATCGCGAGGCGGAGGGAGGCGAGGTGCTCGTCGTAATCGAGCAGATCGGCCATCGATCGATACCCCTCCGTGGCGCGCACCGAGGCCCCGAAGGCCCGCAGTCGAGCCAGGCCCGACCGCGCGCCCTCGAAGGACTCGCTCATCCGATCGAATGCCTCCTTCACGAGGGCGAGCACGTCGAGCTGGCGCCGCGCCGGATCCAGCGCCTTGCCGACCGTCGCGCCCTCCAGGGACCCGCGCAGCCGGATGGACGTGGCATAGAGCTCTTCGAGCTCTCGCCGGTACGCCGCCGAGCCGGACAGCTCCTGAAGGATGCCCCTGCGCAGCTCCGTGACGTCCGGGTCCGAAGGGGGATGAGTGATGACGCGGAGGAGGAAAGCCCGGTTCACGACCGCCTCGTGGCCGCGCACGCGCACCCGGAAGCAGCGCGACACCAGCTCCTCGACGAACAGGTCCGGCGCGAAGCTCCGCGGATCCCACGTGGACGGCGCCATCGGCGCCCGGTCGAGCGCCTGATTGAAGAGGCCGCCCGATACCCCGCTGGAGAACGCGAACGAGAGGGCCTGGCGCAGCTCTTCCAGATCGGGGCGGGGGATCGGCTCGGGGAAGAGCAGGCTCGGGAAGAGGTCCGCCGCCGGGAACGGCGAGGGGGCGGCCGGAGAGGGGGAGGGGGGGATGTTCGGGCTCGGCACCGGTGCGAGAGTAGCGTTCACGCCGCGCGCGGAGATCCTGCTCTCGCGAGAAGTTCCCACGCGGGCGCCGGAGGTGCGATGTTCGCGGCGCGACGGAACATTCCGCTGTGCTCGCTGCACGGTCGTGACCGTGACCGCGTCCGCGTCCGCGTCCGTGACCGCGTCCGCGTCCGCGTCCGTGACCGTGACCGTGACCGTGACCGCGTCCGCGTCCGTGACCGCGTCCGCATCCGCATCCGTGACCGCGTCCGTGACCGTGACCGCGTCCGCGTCCGCATCCGTGACCGCGTCCGTGTCCGTGCCCGCGTCCGATTCCGCGTCCGGATCCAGGCAGGGCATGGTAGACGTTTCTCCGATGGTCATGCCCACAGACGATCCCGCTCAAGCGGCGCGTGGGGCCGAGGACATTGCGGCGAAGGAGCACGCGCAAGGGTTCATCGGGAAGGTGATCGCCGGCCGGTATCGCATTGACGACGTGCTGGCGATGGGCGGCATGGGGGCGGTGCTGCGCGGCGAGCACGTGCACATGCGCAAGCGCGTCGCCATCAAGGTGCTCCACCCCGGCACCCAGGGGCTGCCCGAGCTCGTGACCCGCTTCGAGCGGGAGTCCGTGGTCGGCGCGCACGCGGAGCACCCCAACGTCGCGCACGCCAGCGATTTCGGCCGCCTCGAGGACGGTACCTATTATCTGGTGCTCGAATACATCCAGGGCGTCACGCTCCACGAGCTCATGAAGCGAGGGCCCGTCCAGCCCGAGCGGGCGGCCGATATCGCGCGGCAGATCGCGCGGGCCCTGGACGCCATCCACAGGCTCGATATCTGGCACCGGGACCTCAAGCCGCGGAACGTCATGCTGGTGGAGGGAAAGTCCGACGTCGTCAAGCTCATCGATTTCGGGTTTGCCCGCGTGCCGCTGGAGCGCTTCTCCGAATCGGGCTTCGGGGAGTCGATGCGCGTGACGAGCAAGGGGGCGATCTTCGGGACCATCGGCTACATCGCGCCGGAGGCGGTCGACGGCATGCACGCGGTGAACGACCGATCCGATCTCTATGCGCTCGGTGTCATTCTCTACGAGATGTTGACCGGGCAGCACCCGTTCGACGAGAAGGACATGCTGAAGCTGTTCCAGGCCCACCGGAGCAGGAAGCCGCCCTCGTTCCGCGAGCGCGCGCCGGATCGCACGATCCCGCGCGCGCTCGAGGCGATCACGATGCGCCTGCTCGAGAAGTCCCCGGAGGCCCGGTACGAGAGCGCCGCGGCCGTCATCGAGGCGCTCGACGCGGCGCTGGGCGCGCCCGGGGGCGCGAAGGGCGCCGGGGAGGGGAAGGGGCGCGCGGGGGGAGAGAAGGCGGGCGCCGCGAGGAGGGCGGCGTCGCGGGCGAGAGCCGCCGCGCAGGCCGAGGCCTCCGTGCCGTTCTCGCAGGCCGCCGCTCGGCCCGGCCTGGCGCGCCGGCTGCTCACGGCGCTGATCGCGCTGCTCGTCGCCGGCGGCGGCGCCGTGGCGCTGGTCCCCGGATTGCGCGAGCGGCTGCAGCACGCCGTGGAGAGCTCGCTCGGCCTCGGGGCGAGGGGGCCCGCGCCCACGTCGGCGCCGGCGCCCACCGCCGCGCCCTCCAGCGGCGCCTCGGCCGGCGCGAGCGCGCCGTCGCCTTCCGCGAGCGCCGCGGCCGCTCCGGCCTCGGGGACGGCCTCCGCTGCGCCGTCGACGATTGAAGGGCTCGACGCCGCGACCTGGCGCCGCGTGCTCCTGGAGGCCTCGGCGGCGTCGGACGCGGGCAGGGGGGCCAAGGCGATCCTCGCCCTCGCGGAGCTGGATCCCGCGGCGTTCCAGCAGGCGCCCGTGTATGCAGCGGCTGCGGGCCTCGCCGTGGCCATCGAGCTCGGCGACCGCGCGATCGCCGACAGCGTCTTTGGCGCCCTCGCGGGCGAGCGGAGCGGCGGCGGCGGCCCCGATGTGCTCTTTCATGTCACGAGCTTCTACGGGGGCTCGCAGGGCGAGAAGCGCGCGGCGGAGCTCCTGCGCAGGCCCGAGGTGGCCGCCCGGGCGACGCCGGCCCTGCGCGTGGCCATGGCGCTGCGCAACGCATCGTGCAAGGAGAAGCCGGCCCTGTTCGATCAGGCCGGGCGCGACGGTGACGAGCGGGCGCTCTCGCAGCTCAATGATATGCGGTCCCCGGACTGCGACCGATCGGCGGGCGTGTGCTGCATGCCCCACGAGCCCAGGATCGACGCTGCGATCGCGCAGATCCGCGCGCGTCTGCAGAAGTAGGGCGCGCGCGCCTCGGCCCGCTGGTCGCGCTAGGGCTCCGGCGCGCCGCAGAGCCAGCTCGCCGCCTCGGCGATATCGGCGAAGCGCCACACCGGCGGCGCCGGGAAGGCGCCGTCTCCGGCGCGCTTGCCGGTATTCACCGCGATGCTCGCGAGGCCGGCGTTGTGGGCGAGCTGCATGTCGATGCTGCCGTCGCCGATCACGACGCATCGATATGGGCGGGCGCCGAGCTCGGCAATGGCGCGCTCCGCCATGCCGGGGCTCGGCTTTCGACACCCGCACGGACCGCGGAGCTCCGGGACCCCGCCCTCGTGATGCGTCTCGGGGTGGTGCGGGCAGGCGAGCACGAGGTCGAGGCGCGCGCCCTCCGCGGCGAGCCGATCGGCGAGGCGCGCGTGGATCGCGGCGAGGTCCGCCGGCGTGCACAAGCCGCGCGCCACCACGGCCTGGTTCGTGACGAGCGCGGTCCGGATGCCCGCCTCGTTCAGAGTGCGCACCGCAATCGCCGCGCCGGGCAAGAGCCGCAGGTCCTCCGGGCGGATCACGGGGCGGCCGCCCTCGACGACGAGCACGCCGTCGCGATCGAGCAGCGCGAGCTCGGCGCGGAGCCGCGCGCGGCCGGCCCGCACGTCGGCGTCGACCTCGCGGAGCCGCTCCGGCGTGCCGAAATCACGGACGTACTCGGAGCTCGTGTAGCCGTGCACCGGGGCGCGCGCGTCGACGAGCGCGGGGAGCACGTCGCCGTACAGGTCCGAGGCGCGGCCGCGCGGCACGTACCGGAGGAGGTCGCGGTGCGCCGCCGCGACGGCGGCGTTGCCCAGCGCCGCCGTGGTCACGAGGCCCGTCGCGGCCCGCGCCGGGCCGCGGCGGGCCCAGGCGATCACCCGGTGCTCGTCGGAGAGCGCGAGCACGTCGCTGTCCTCGGGGTGGCTCGCGCGGTGCACGAGGAGCGTCGCGAGGCCGCCGCGATCGTCGGCGTACGCGGCGAAGCGCCGCCAGTCAACGCGCGCGTACACGTCGCCGAAGAGCAGGAGGAAGCGCTCTTCCAGCCTGCTCGCCGCGGCATGGAGCGCGCCTCCGCTGCCCAGCGGGGCGGGCTCGATCAGGACCTCGACGCGCACGCCGGCAGGGGCGAGCTCGCGCGCGGCCGCGGCCACCTGATCGCCGCCGCGGCCGGCGAGCAGCAGCACCTCGCGCGTGCCCGCGCGCGCGAGGCCGCCCAGGAGGTGCGCGAGGTGCGGCCGATCCGCGATGGGGGCGAGCACCTTGGGGAGATCACCCACGACGCCGCGCAGCCGCGTGCCGAGGCCGCCGCACAGGATCACGGCCTGCCGGATGGATGAATGCTTCTCCGCGTCCGCGCCCGCGCCCGCGTCCGCGCCCGTGGCCGCGTCCGTGACCGTGGCCGCGTC
>CAYQYG010000060.1:22685-27610 GCA_964421485.1 uncultured Polyangiaceae bacterium
CCGCGCCCGCGCCCGCGTCCGCGCCCGTGGCCGCGTCCGTGACCGTGGCCGCGTCCGTGACCGCGCCCGCGTCCGTGACCGCGCCCGCGCCCGCGCCCGCGCCCGCGCCCGCGCCCGTCACGTCCATTGCCCAAGGAGCCGCCCGACCACGGCCCCGCGCGCCGTGTTCCACGCCAGGCGGCGTGCCGTGCGCCAGGTGAAGCTCTGGCTCTCGCCGGCGACCCGCGGGTGGTGCGACACGGGCACCTCGGCGATGCGCGCGCCGCGCCTCCTCGCCTTGTACAGGGCCTCCACGAGCACGAACGCCTCGTGGTAGTGCGTGCTCGGCTCGAAGCCCTCGATCACCCGGCGGTGCATGAGCTTGAAGGCGCAGTCGGTGTCATGGAGGCCGAGGCCGAAGCACGCCCGCACCGCGGCGTTGTAGGCATAGCTCGTCAAGGACCGCCTCCAGCCCTCGGCGCGCTCCGTCTTGCGGCCGACGATGACGTCATAGCCGGCGCGCGCCTCCTCGAGGAACCGTGGCAGCTCGCGCACGTCGTATTGCATGTCGCCGTCGGTGAAGCCGATCCACTCGAGGCGCGCGGCGCGGAGCCCGCTCAGCACGGCCTGGCCATAGCCCCGGTTCTGCGGGTGGTGGACCACGCGGACGCGCGGGTTCTCCCGCGCGAGGCGATCCGCGATCTCGCCCGAGCGGTCGGGGCTGCCGTCGTCCACGACGATGACCTCGTGCTCCTCGCAATGCTCGCCGAGCACGCGATCGAGCAGGTTCGCGAGCGGCTCGACGGTCGCCTCGTCTCGATAGGCAGGGAAGAAGAACGAGATCTTCACGCGGGGGCTCCTGCGATGGGGGCTCCGCCCGGCTCGACGGGCGGGGGCGCGTGGCCCTCGGGGTCCGCGAGCCGCGTGAGCCGGTAAGGGATGTCGGCGGCGGAGCGGGCGTACCAGGCCACCTTCCGGGCGTAATCGGGCAGCGCGCGCGTGTCGCCGTGCTGGTCCTCCAGGCGCACGAGGACGCGGCGGCGCACGAGCCGCGCGGGCTCGCCGGACAGGACGGCTTCGAGCCACGCGGGCCAGTCGTGCTCGAGCGCCACCATCGCCCGCGCGGGGCCCCCCGGCCGCGGCACGCGCGCGAGCTGGAGCGCGAGCAGCTCGTCGAGGAGCCCCGGATCCAGGTCGAGCCCGTCCTCGGCGCCGAGGTCGAGCGCGAGCGCGCGGAGCTCCTGCCCGAGCTCGTCGAAATGGCGGCAGAGCCGCAGGAACACCGCCTCCTCGACGGGCCACACGACGTCCCCGAACTCCGGCAGGACGAGGCGCGCCGTGCGGCCCTCCGCGATGGAGCGATAGAAATCGCGCGCGTAGGCCGCCGCGCCCGCGAGCAGCGGGGCGCGCGAGGCAAGGCCGGCGCGGCGCTTCACCGCCTCGTACCAGCGGCGGAACCGGACGCCGCGCTCGTGGTGGAGGTACAGCGCGAGCATCGGCGCCACCTTCTGGTAGTGGAGGACGTTCACGAGCACCGTGGCGACGTTGGTCTCGATCCACTGATCCACCGGCATCGTGGCCGTCTCGATCACGATGTCCTCGTACTCCTGGATGCCGCCGGCGGGGAGCGCGCCGGCGCGCATGTGGCGCTCGATGATGGGCGAGCGCGCCGTCCGGATGCCGTGCCGCGCGACGTACCCGGGGTCGCTCATCTCGGAGCCGACGAGGAGCGTGCAGACGTAGACGTGCACGTTGTCGTGCTGGCCGACGTCCATCAGCGCCTCGAGCCCGTCGAGGAAGGAGTCGTAGGTCTCGCCGGGCAGCCCCACGATGAGGTCGCTGTAGCTCGTCATGCCGCGCCGCCGCGCCTCCTTCGCCAGGGTGACGTAAGCGTCGAGCTTGATGTTCCGCCGCCCGATCGCCGCGAGCGCCGGCGGCGAGAGCGACTGCATGGTCAGGCTCACGCCCTGATCGAGGCCCTCGGCGCTGAGCACGTCGACGACGTCCATCACGCGCTGCGAGGCGTTCTTCGTGGAGAAGATGCGGAACTTCCGCGGGAAGCCGGAGCGGCGCTTCTGCTCGGCGACCGCCCGGGCGAGGTCGAGGTCGCGGCGCTTGATGCCGAAGTTGGCGTCGGCGCAGAGGACGTAGTCGATGCGGTGCCGCTCGAACCACCGGAGCTCCGCCATGAGGCGGTCCCAGCCGAAGGTCCGGACCTTCTCGCCGACGGCCGAGCCCCAGTAGCAGAACGTGCAAGAGAACGGGCAGCCGCGGTTGGTCTCCCAGAGGCCGATCGGCCGGTAGCGGCCGGCGAGGATCGGATCGAAATCGCCCCGCAGAAAGGGCGAGGCGAGGGCGTCGAGGTCGTCGAGCCGCAGGCGCGCGGGCGCGCGGGCGGGCTCGCCGCGCGCGCCCCTGGCCGTGACGCCGGGGATCTCCCCGACCGGCGATCCGTCGCGCAGCGCGCGCAGGACGTCGGCGAAGGTCGCCTCGCCCTCGCCGTGGACGGCCACGTCGCAGAGCCCGCTCGCGACGAGCGGCCGCGCGTCGTCCGGGACCTGCGGTCCCCCGAGGACGATGACCACGCCGGGGTGAAGCTCGCGCAGCCTCCGCGCGAGCGCGATCGAGTACTCCCAGGACCAGACGTAGGTGGAGAGGCCGACGACGCCGGATGCGTCGAGGTGGGCCGCAGCGTCGGCCAGGTCGAAGCGCTCGCACACGATCGGGGCGAAGCGGTAGTGCCGCGCGAGGTCCGGCTGCGACGCGGCGTGGGCCCTGAGCATGCCCGCAGCGAGCGGCAGGTAGATGCCGTCGCCGAAGACGTTGCAGACCTGGACGAGCTGCACGCTGGTGCCCGCGGGGCAGCGCATGGCCGCGAGTCTAGTACAGCACCCCCCGAGATCGTGCCGCCTTCACGCCTCGTGGAAAAGTGCACAGGGCAGGGCTAGAGCCCTCGCCTCCTCATCCACTCCACCACGAGATCGATCACCTCCTTGCGATGCCCCTGGAGGTAATGCGGCGCACCCTTGATCTCGACGTAGGTCCTGTCCTCGGCCCCGCTCGCGTCGAAGATCGCGCGGGCCTGATGGACGCGGATCTCTGTGTCCGCCGTCGGGTGCACGACGAGGGTCGGCACCCTCACCCGAGGGATGGTGTCGGCGAGGCGGGCCTTCGAGGAGAGGCTCGACCAGGTCGACAACCATCCCCGCGCCGTCATCGCGCGGGCCAGCCCCCCGTGCCCGTAATTCGCCACCATGGGGTCCGGGAACGCAAACAGGGAGCCGAGGGGCCGGTCGTCCGGGTCGATCGTGGGATCCAGGTACGCGGGATCCGCCAGCGTGCGATAGACGATCATGTACCGGGCGTGGGCGCTCCTCCGCCGCAATCGATTCCACTCGGGGTGCCGCCGGTCGATCGAGGCGGTGGCGGCGCGCGCGCCGTCGCGCTCGGCGAGCGCCGCCCTCGCGATCGCATCAATGCGCGCGATGCGCTCGCGCTGGGCAGCGCGATAACGCGCGAGCCACGCGCGATCGTAGCGGGAGGGCTCCGGCCAGGGCCTCCAACCATTTTCGGGATCGTACATGTCGAGCGCGGGATCGACCGAGAAAGGGTCCGCCTCGTCGGTCACCGACGGGTCGATGACCTGCTCCATGAACACGCCCTCGCCCGGATGAGCCGCGAGCGCGATGAACGCATCCCCGAGCTCACGGCCCGCCGCCTCGGCCCCGGCGCACGCGAGCGCCATCAGCGACGCGCCCCCGGAGTTGCCAAGGAGGACGATCCGCTCGGCGCCTCGCTCCCTCGCGGCCAGGATCGCCGTCTCCGCATCGACGGCCGCGAGCTCGTGCAGGCAATCCGTGTCGTTGTTGACGTAACGCGTGGCGAATCCGAGGACGCCGTACCCCGCGGCCGCGAGCAGCGGGGCGGCATAATGAACGGAGAAGTCCCCGCGCGGGTGGCCCAGGACGATCGCCGTGCGCCACCGGCCACCCGGCGGCGTCCAGAGGACGCCGCGGACGACGCCGCCGTCGCGGCTCACGGCGACCACCGGCTCCCGACCCGGCGATACGCCCGGGTCATCTGCCGCATCGGGCCAGTATCCGAGGTGCGGCGGGCATAGGCCATGCCCCAGGAAGGCGTCGTCGTGGCCCGGGCGGTTCATCTCTTCACCGGAGGTCTGGGAGGGCGATGGTGCGTGACAGGCGGGGCTGGATCGATCGGGGGGGATGGATCGCGGAGGAGCCGCTCCGCGCCGGCGATCTCGTCGTCCGTGAACGGCCGCGTCGTGTGGCAGAACTCGACCAGGATCCCGCTGGGATCGACCGTGTAGATGGATCGGCAGAAGTCATGGATCACCTCGGTGACGTGGAGGCCGTGCTCGAGCCACCGATCCCTCTTCTCCGCGAGCACACCCTCCAGCGGTGCGTCGAACGCGATGTGATTCGCCCACACAGGGAGCCCGAGGGCCGTCGAGATCTCGGTCCGGTACCGATCGCCGAGGTCTTCGTCGTGCAGCTCCCAGACGGCGAGGAGGGCGCCGCGCCCGGGCGATATCTCGTAGAAGGCGTGCTTGGCCCAGCCCCCCTTCTTCGAGCCGGCGTACGGGGCGACCTCGACCTTCACCAGGCGAAAGCCGGTGATGTCGGAATAGAATCGGTGCGTGTTCGCGAGGTCCCTGGTGGTGATTGCGATGTGATGCACGCCCATGATGGCCTCCGTCGGGGGGGCGGGGCAGATTGGCACATCCGGGGGGCGCCGTCGATGTTCATCCGCCGGGGGCGATCTGGTGGCTAGCAATCGTCGGAGGCGGCCTTTTGCGTTCGAGACCGGGACCGTGTCCGAGACCGAGACCGAGGCCGGGACCGTGTCCGAGACCGAGACCGGGACCGTGTCCGAGACCGAGACCGAGACCGAGACCGAGACCGAGACCGAGACCGAGACCGAGA
>CAYQYG010000061.1:0-27591 GCA_964421485.1 uncultured Polyangiaceae bacterium
CTCGCCGCCCTGGCCGCCGGGGCCGCCGTCGCCGCCCGGTCCTCCGGGGCCGCCGGGCCCGCCGACGGCGCGGAGGGTGATCACCTTGCCGACCGGGAAGAGCAGGAAGTCCGGCGTCGGCCCCTCGATGCGGACCGCGACGAGCTTCGGGTAGAACGGCGTGGAGACCATGGTCGCGAACGCGCGGAGCTCGGGGCCGTGGCCGCCGTCGGCGCCGCGCTCGCCGGGGATGCCGATGTTGCCGTCGCCGCCCGTCCCGCCGTTCCCTGCCGCGACGCCCGCATTGCCATGCCTGCCGGCCTTGCCGGGCTGGCCCGGGACGCCCCGGCCGCCGGCGGTGGTGATGCAATCGTAATCGGGGCGGTACGACCCCGCGGCCTTGCTCCGCGAGGGGCCGAGGCGGAACGCGGCCTGGATGGAGAACTCCTTGTCGACGGTCGCGAGGAGGTCCCTGGTCGGCTGGAAGAAGCCGTCCTTGTCGACCTTGCCCAGGTCGCTCTGGAAGACGAAATCATTGAAATCGAGCTTGTCGTTCCTGTCGGCGTCCTCCTTGCCCTGCCAGGTCTCGAACGGGCGCGCCTCGGCCTCTCCCTCGAGCTTCGCCTTGACGAACAGGGCGAGCTGGACGGGCTCCCGCGGGCAGATGGTCTTCTGCGCCTTGCGGAGATCGAGCCGCATCTCCTGGATGTCGGCGCCCTTGAGGTCGACGGTGTCGGCGCCCACCAGCGAGCGGAAGGCGCCGCAGCCGGAGATCAGCGCGGCGGCGAGCGCCGCGGCGGCCATTGCGAGGGGAGGGGAGGGGCGCATGGGGCGGTCATTACCTCGGTGGGTGGGGGGTCGGGTCGGTGGCGAGCTCGCGGGTGATGAGCTGGTCGGGGTCCGGGACGCGGGGCTCGGGCTGCGGTCCGCCGTCGGGCGGAGGGTCGCCGGGCGGGAGCGCTCGCACGCGGACCATGTTGCCCCAGAGGGCAACCTCGATGCCACCACCGTCGCGATGCAGGGTGGCGCCGGCCACGCTGCGCGCGTCGATCGGCGCGCCGCGGGCTGTCTCGTTCTGTCTCGCCCTGTCGCGTCCTCCGCGCGACAGACCGGGGCAGCGCCGCGCGCGATCCCGCGTCCGGACCGGTCTCGCGGTGTCCCACCTGTCGCGGCGCGGAGGGCTGCTGGTACGATGGCGCCGATGGTCCCCCCGGGCGCCGTGCTGCAGAACCGGTACACGGTCGTCCGCGCGCTCGGAGAGGGCGGGATGGGGACGTCGTACCTGGTCCGGGACGAGGTCCGGGAGGTCGACGTCGCGCTGAAGCTCTTGCGGGTGCTCGAGCCCGAGGCGCTGGACGCGCTCCGCGCGGAGTTCGTGACGCTGCGCGGGCTCTCGCACCCCCACCTCTGCCAGGTGCACGACTTCGGGCGGATCCGCGGCGAGGGCGGCGGGTGGGCGTGCTTCTACACGGCGGAGCTCGTGGAAGGGGTCGCGCTGGACCGGTACGCGGCGGGGCGGCCGTGGGCCGAGGTCGGGGGCGCGCTGGCGGGGGCGATCGAGGCGCTGGGGTTCCTGCACCGGCTCGGGGTGCGCCACGGCGATTTCAAGCCGGAGAACGTGCTGGTGGAGCCGTCGGGGCGGGCGGTCCTGATCGATCTCGGTTGCAGCGGGCCGCTCGAGCGGCCGGCGGGCCTGGGGGAGGTGTCGGGCACGCCGGGGTTCCTGGCGCCCGAGCTGCTGCGGGGAGAGGCGGCGGACAGGCGGGCCGATCTGTATGCGCTGGGGATCACGCTGGCGAGGCTGGCCGAGGTGATGGGGGAGCTGCCGGCGGGAGTGGAGGGGCTGCGGCGGCGGCTCGTCAGGGAGGCGCCCGGGGAGCGGCCGGTGGATGTGGAAGAGGTGCTCGAGGAGCTGAGCGCCGCGGCGGGGGGGCGGCGCGCGCGCGGGTGGGCGGGGACGGTCACGGGCGCGGGAGCGGTCACGGGCGCGGCGTGGGTCGAGCCGCCTCGATTGCTCGGGCGCCGCAATGAAATGGAGGCATTCGAGCGGGTGCTCGATGACCTGATCGCGGGGCGGCCCGGCACGCGGGGGGTCGTCCTGCACGGGCCGGAGGGGGCGGGGCGATCACGGCTGCTGCGCGAGATGAAGTGGGCGGCGGAGCTCCGCTGCGCGGTCGTGGAGGGGCGCGCGGGCGGCGCTGCGCCGCTCACGTCGGTGCTGCGGCGGGCCGCGGGGGACGCGGCGCTGCCGGGCAATGTCGCGGGCCTGCTCCGCGCCCGCGAGCGGCTCGCGGCGGCCGAGGAGCCGACGGCGATCTTCCTGGATGACCTCCACCTGCTGCCGGAGGCCGAGCGCGATCTTGCGCTCGCGGTGCTCCGCAGCCTCGAGCCCGGCGATCGCTTCCTGATCGTCGCGACGCAGCCCGCGCCGCCGCCGCCCCTCGGGGCCGCCGCGGCGGCGGTGCCCGTGCCTCCGCTCGACGAGCGCGACGTCGCCGCGTGGGCAGGCCCGGCCGTGGATCGGCGGCGCGCGGCGGAGCTGCACCGGCTCACGGGCGGCGCCCCCGGCGCCGTGCGGCAGATGCTGCTCCGGCTCTCGGGCGCGGAGGGCGCCGAGCGTGATCTCGACGCGCTGGCGGCGAGCGCGCGGGCCTCGGACGCGCTGGCGGCGCGCGCGCGGGCGCTGTCGCCGGAGGAGCGGCGCGCGCTCGGGCTGGTCGCGGTGCTCGAGGGGGAGCTCGATCCCGCGGCCGCGGCGGAGCTCTCGGCGGATCGAGAGGCGCTGGGGCGGCTCGCGCAGGGCGGGTGGGTCGTGCCCGACGGGGGGGGGTGGAGGCTCGCGCGGCTGGGGGAGGCGGGCGCGATCCTCGACGCGCTCGGGCCCGAGGTGAGCTGCGCGCTGCACGGGCTCGCGGCGGCGCGGGAGAGGGCGCGGCTGCCGGGGCTCACGGGCGCGGCCGCGAGCGCGTGCGCGGCGCGGCTCGTCGTCCACCTCTGCGGCGCCGGGGGCGGCGCGCCGGCCGCGGACGCCGAGGCCGTGGCGTGCGCGAGCCGCGCGCTGTTCCGCCTGCATCCGGAGGGGTGGCCGCGGGCGGCCGCGGCGCTCGCGCAGTCGCGGTCCAGCGCGGAGGGCGCGGAGGCGCGGCTGCTCGCGGCGGAGATCCACGACGCGGCGGGGCAGCCGCGGGAGGCGCTCCGGCTCGTCGCGGCGGTCGTGCGGCGCAGGCCGCCCCGGGAGGCGCTCGGCCGCGCGTGGCTGCGCGCGGGCGCGAGCTACCTCAAGGTGGGCGACGCGCGGCGGGCGCTCCGGTACCTCGGGCGCGCCGCGGCCGTGGACGCGCTGCGGCCCGAGGCGCTCGAGGCGATGAGCCGCGCGCACATCGCCGCGGGCGCGTACGCCGAGGCGCTGGAGCTCGCGCGGCGGGCGCTCGCCGAGGTGGATCGGACGGGGGTCGAGCCGCGGAGCGAGCTGCTCGGGCACCTCCACGACGACCTCGGCGTGGCGGCGAGCTACCTCGGGGACACGCTCGCGGCGCGGGCGCACCTGCGCGAGGCGGCGGCGCTCCACGAGGCGGCCGGCGACGGCCGCGGCGTCGCGCGGGCGGCGGCGTGCGAGGCGATCAACGAGCTCAGGAGCGGTGACGCCGCCGCGGCGGTGGTCGGCGCCCGGCACGCGCTCGAGGCCGCGGAGCGCGGGGGCACGAGCTACCAGATCGCGAGCGCGGCGCTGAACCTCGGCACGGCCTGCCACCAGGAGGGGGACCTCGGCGAGGCGCTCGCCGCGTACGAGCGGGCCCTCGCGATGGCGATCGCGCTCGGCAAGCGGAGCACCGAGGCGACGCTCGAGCACAACCTCGCCCGGCTGCACGCGGACGCGGGCCTGCTCGAGCGCGCCGAGGCGGCCGCGCGGCGGGCCGCGGAGCGCGCGCGCGCCGCGGGCCTGCTGCTGATCGCGGCGTCCGCGGTCGACCTCGAGGGGGAGGCCGTCCTCGCGCGCGGGGACGCGGCGCGGGCGCTCCGGTGCTTCGATCAGGCCCGGAGCGAGCTCGCCGCGCAGGCGGCGTCCCGGGAGGTGGCCGAGGTCGATCTGCACCGCGCCGACGCGCGGATCGCGCTCGGGGACGCCGCGGCCGCGCGGGAGGCGATCGAGGCGGCGCGGGCGGCCTCGGCGGGGCTCGGCGCGCCGGATGTGGCCGCGCGCGTGGAGCTCGCCGCCGCGCGCCTCCACCTCGCCGGCGGCGCCGCGGAGGTCGTGCCCGAGGCGATCGCCTGCCTCGAGCGGGCGCAGCGCCTCGCGCGCGCGGCGGCGCAGCGCCCGCTGCGCGCGGAGGTCGAGGCCGCGCTCGCCGCCGCGCACGCGCGCGGCGGCGACCAGCGCGCCGCCGAGCAGCACCGCGCGCGCGCCCGCGGCCTCTGGGAGACCGTGCACGCCTCGCTCCCCCCCCGCCTCGCCGGCGCGTTCTGGCGCCACCCGCTGCGCGCCCCCCTCCGCCCCGAGGAGGACGCCCCGGAGCGCCCCGCCGCCGCGCCGTCCGAGGCCCGGCGGCCGGCCGGGATCACCGACGTCGCCCGCCACGCCCGTGACATCAATCGCAAGCTCAGCGCCTGCGCCCGGACCGAGGAGGTCCTGAGCCTCACGATGGACAGCGCCATCGAGCTCACCGGCGCCGAGCGAGGCTTCGTGATCCTCGCGAAGCAGAGCCGCCACGAGCCCGAGCTGGAGGTCGCCGTCGCGCGGAACATCGACCGCGAGGACATCCACCGCTCCCACCTCAAGTTCAGCAAGGGCATCGCCGACCGCGTGGTGCTCACCGGCGAGGTCGTCGTCTGCCACGACGCCCAGGTCGACGAGCGCTTCTCCGCGAATCGATCGGTGCACGCGATGCGGCTCCGCTCGATCGTGTGCGTCCCGATCCGCGGCCGGAGCGGCGTGCTCGGCGCGCTCTACCTCGACCACCGCTACGAGCGCGGCCGCTTCGGCGAAGGTGATTCGGAGATCCTGACCGCGTTCGCCGATCAGGTCGCCATCGCGTTGCAGAGCGCGCGCCTGCGCGAGCTGGAGGAGCGCGCGGGAACGGGAACGGGAACGGGCGCGGCCACGGGATCGGCCACGGGATCGGAATCGGAATCGGCCCCGGCCGCGCGCGCCCCGCGCCACGATTACGGATCGATCATCGGCCGCAGCGCCACCATGCAATCGGTCTTCTCCGTGCTCGACCGGGTCATCGACGCGTCCGTCAGCATCCTGATCCAGGGCGAGAGCGGCACCGGCAAGGAGCTCGTCGCCCGCGCCCTCCACGACCTCGGACCCCGCCGCGGCGGCCCGTTCCTCGCCGTCGACTGCGGCGCCGCGGGCGGCGAGGGCCTGCTCGAATCCGAGCTCTTCGGCCACGTGCGCGGCGCCTTCACCGGCGCGGTGGCGGACCGCGTCGGCCTCTTCGAGGCGGCCTCGGGCGGCACGCTGCTGCTCGACGAGATCGGCGAGATGCCGGCCGGGATGCAGGTCAAGCTGCTGCGCGCCCTCCAGCAGCGCGAGGTCCGCCGCCTCGGCTCGTCCCGCGTCATCCCGGTCGACATCCGCCTCGTCTGCGCCACGAACCGCGTCCTGCGCGACGAGGTCCTCGCCGGGCGCTTCCGCAAGGACCTCTTCTATCGCGTGGGCGTCGTGGAGGTCACGCTCCCGCCCCTCCGCGAGCGCGCCGAGGACATCCCCGCGCTCGCCGCGCACCTGCTCGCGCGCGTGGCGGCCGCCGAGGGCCGCCCGCCGCGGCGCCTCACCGACGACGCGCTCCGCGCGCTGCGCGCGCATCCCTTCCCCGGCAACGTCCGCGAGCTCGAGAACGTGCTCACCAAGGCCGCCCTGCTCGCCGAGGGCGACCGCATCACCGCGCGTGACCTGTCGCTCCCGCCCGCCGCCGGACCCTCCGCTCCGCCGCCCGGCCCTGGCGGCCGCGCCGCGCACGAGGCCGAGGAGGCGGCGCGCATGCTCGCCGCGCTCCGCGACACCGGCTGGAACGCGAGCGAGGCCTGCCGCCGCCTCGGCATGCCGCGCGCGACCTTCTATCGAAAGCTCAAGCGCTACGGCATCGAGGTCGGCCGCCCGCCCGGCCCGCGCCTCGCGCGGTGACCGCGCGCGCCGCTGGTTCCGCCCTTCTCTTCTCGTCGAGGGACTCGACCGGGAGCTGCGGGCGGCAGGGCAACGATCCCCTTGACTTCGCCGATCGGTTTGGACCCACTATCCGCCATGGCGACGGAGAACAACATCACCCTTCTCGACCGGGCCCCATCCCTGATGCCCTGCTACATCCGCGCGCTCTTCTTTCCGCGGACCGGCTTCCAGCGGCGCAGGGAGATCCCCCAGCTCGGCGTGGCTCGCCGCGGCCTCCGGGTGGATGAGCGCCACCTGGCCAGCTACCTAGAGGTGTGCGGCGGGGAGCCGACGGGCTACCTACCGTTCCTCTACCCGCTGTCGCTGCTCTTCGGCTACCACATCAGCATCTTCGCCCACCGGGACTTCCCGCTCTCGTGCCTGAAGCTGCTGGCCCTGCGTAACCGCGTGCTCCAGCACAGGCGCATCACGACCGGGGAGAGCTTCGACATCGAGGCCGCGGTGGCGGGCCAGCGGTTGGTGGCGAAGGGGGTGGAGCTCGACGTCCACTCGGCCCTGGTGATTGGCGGAGAGCGGGCCTGGGAGAGCGTCGGTACGTACTTCATCCGGGGGCGTTTTGGCGGGACGGAGGACCCGCCCGGGGATGGCTTCCAGCCACTGGAGAGCGTCGAGCACGAGACCCACTGGGAGGCGCCCCGCAGCGGCGGGTGGGATTTCGCGCAGCTGTCGGGTGACTTCAATGGCGTCCATTACTCGGCGCAGTGGGCCCGTTTGCTCGGCTTCAAGCGAGACTTCTCTCATACTCCGCGGGTGGTGTCGGAGTGCCTCCGGCGGCTGCCGGCGGGGAAGGACGACGCGCCGCTGCGGCTGGACGTCGCCTTCAAGGGGCCGGTCTATTACGGTAGCTCCCTGCTCATGAAAGGCGCCCACAGCGGCGACGGGTACCGGTTCGACCTCTACTGCGGCGGGGCGGAGAGGCCCGCGATCCGGGGCGCCCTCCGGAATGTCACCTCGGGGGAGGCACTGTGAGATCCTGTCCAGAATAACATTTCGGTTGGGGACCTCGATGGGCAAGGAATACAAGATTTTCAAGCAGCTCCGGACGCTCTACGCGATGGGCGTGGTCAGGGGCGAGCTGCCGTCCCAGGAGTTGTTCCTGCGCAACGCTTTCGATCTGATGACCCGGAAGATTCCGGAGAACCAGGATCGGTACATCTGGTACAGCCTGTTCGCGCCGTCGGAGATCGTGCACGCCATGGGGACCGTGGCCATCGAGGGCGATTTCATGTCAGCCTACATGGGCACCTTCGGGTATACGAAGAAGCTGTTGGCTCACGTGGAGCAGGAGCACGGCTTGAAAGACGTCTGCTCCTACCACAAGATGCTCATCGGCGCGCTGGCTCTGGAGATCCTCCCGGTGCCAAGGGCCCTCGTGGTGTGCGGCAATTGCTGTGACAGCGTCCGCAAGCTCGGCACCTATGTCAGCGAGATGTTCGGCAGCCAGGTGTTCATCATCGACGCGCCCCGCAAGAGGAGCGAGCCGGCGCGCCGCTACATCGAGGGGCAGCTCGTGGAGCTGACGCGGTTCATCGGGGAGGTGACGGGCGTCCCGTTCAGCATGGACCGCCTGCGGGAGGCCGTGCGCCGCTCCAACGAGGCGGCTTCCTACTGGAAGCGGGCGCTCGACGTGCGCAAGGGCCGGCCGCTGCTCAAGGGCCTCCGGGCGATGCGGCAGTTCCTCAACATCCAGTCGACGTTCGGCACCCCTCAGGCGGTGGAGCTCACCAAGGCATTCTACGAGGACATGCTCCGGCTCCGGGAGAACCAGGCAGCGACCCCCGAGGGAGACTTGTGCCGGTTGATGTGGTTTCACAACGTGCCGGTCTACAAGTCCATCCTCGACCGGCTGGAGGAGGAGTTCGGCGCCACGGTGGTGGTGGAGCTGATGGCCTATCCTCACCAGGAGCGCGTGGACGAGGAGGACATCTTCGGCAGCATCGCGGACCGGCTGCTAACCCACCCCATCGTCACGATCGACGAGCAGAAGCGCCGTTACTGCAGCCAGCTCGCGAAGGAGTTCCAGGTCGACGGGGCCATACAGCAGATGCACCTGAACTGCCGGGGGAACTACGGGGTGTCGCGGTGCCTGCAGGATTCGCTGCGGGAGGTGGAGATCCCCCTGCTCTTCCTGGAGATGGACGGGGTGGACGACAGGAGCTACTCGGAGGAGCAGGCGAGGACGAGGGTGCAGGCGTTCGTCGAGTCCATCCGGGCGCGCCGCGAGCACCTGAGCGCCTGAGCGCCCACCCTGGTCGCGCCCCGGCGCTTCACCACCCCACCATTGCGCACCCCGCCGTCAGGGTTGACGTGACATCCGGACCGCGACCCAGGTTCTCTCGCGGAATAGCTGAGGAGCGATCGAACGAGGCCCCTTCAGCGCGGATCGAGCCTCACGGGGCGCACTGGAACTCGAGCTCCACGATGAGGCCACCCTCGGCGGAGACCTCACACGACGCCACGCAGGGCAGCGCCTCGAGGCAGGCGCAGTCCGGCTCGGCGCCGCAGCTCGCGGGGAGGGGCTCGCAGCCCTGGTAGAAGTCGCCCACGCACCAGGGGCTCGGATCGAGCGTGCAGTATTCGGTCGCCGTCGTGCACACGCCGAAGAAACAGGCGAACTCGCCCGCCGCCGGCACCGGCGTGTCGCGGCAGTCGTATTGCGGGCCGCCCCAGTCGCCCTTGCACACGTGGCAGGTCTCGGTCTCGCCGCAATAGAGGGGCCCCTCGCCGGAGTTTTCCCCGCAGTAGCTCCCGGCGGCTCCACCGCCCCCGGAGCCCCCCTGGCCCTCGCCGCCTTGGCCCGTGCCACCTCCATCCTCCACCTTCGAGCAGCCGAGGAGCGGCGGGCCCGCGAGGGTGGTGAGGCCGAGGAGCGCGATGAGGACGCGAAGCGGGAGGTTCGTCATCTCGGGTCCTTACGCACAGCAAGGGGCGTGCCGATCGGCACGCACTGCAACGCTTTGAATTCAGGCGGCAGAGTGTGCCACTCGTGCCACCGCTGCGCCATCGCCGTCGCCCGGCATCATCGCTCGGGTGAATCGAACCCAGGTTATCACTTTCCGGGGGGCCGGGCTCAGTTCTCCTGCGTCGGGCAGCCGAAGACCGCCTGCGTGGTGGTCCCGGGGGCCGCCACGACCGCCTCGCAGCTCGCGTCGCAGAGCCTGAAGCCCGGAGGAGGGGAGCCCGGGAGGTAATACCAGCCGGGGCCGCCGGCGCAGTCCTGCTCGTCCTGCGCATGCGGGAGGAGGACGGGCATGCCCTGGCCGCCGAGCACGATCTGCACGTTGATCATGGCAGGATCGATCGGCTGATTGGGATCCGGGGGCGGTGGCAGCACAAAATCACAGGCGCCGCCGTGGGCGGCGAGGTCATCGAAGGATGCGAACGGCTGACCCGTACCCCCCGCGATCGCGATCGGCTCCAGCCCGGGGGCGCCCATGACCGGGTAGACGTACGTCCGGACGCCGTTGAAGCTCAGCGCGCTCGCTGCGAGCTGAGCGATCTCCAGGATGTCATTCTGATTGCCGGGGCAGCCATTCGGATCGCCGTCCGCGATCAGGACGACGGCCACGCTCTGCGCCGGGTGCGCGGCCCGATAGCCCACCGCGACCGAGAGCGCGCCCTGGAGCGCGCCGTGGAGCGGCGTCGAGCTGCCCGTCGGGCTCGTGGACGCAAGCGAGCCCGTGAGCGCCGGAGCGTTCTGCGGCAGAGGCCCGAGGAGCACCGCAGGCGTCTGATACACGAGTGGATCGCAGATGTTCTGATCGTTCGCCTGGGGCGCAGGCATGTACGTGAGCGCCGCCTCCAGGCCCGCCCAGGTCGGGTCGCTGTAAAAGCTGCTCAGCGCCTGGGTCACACCGTCCCAGTTGCTCCCGGCCATGCTCCCCGAGCGGTCCACGAGGAAGAAGAGCGCGAGGGGGGCCATGGCGGCCGGCGCCGTCTCCGGCACGCAGAGGCCTCCGCCCGCGCCGCCATTTCCGCCTCCGCCCGCGCCGCCGGTGCCCGTAGCGCCGCCCCCGCCGGTCGCGCCGGTCCCGCCCGCGCCGCTCGTGGTCGCGCCGCCGCCGGCGCCCGCCCCACCCGTATCGTTCCCATCACAGCCCGTGACCAGCCAGAGCGCCGCCGCCACGAGCCCCGCCGTCGCCCTGTGCATCGCTCGATCGTGCATCATGCGGCGCCTCCGATCCCATCTCATAGCACCAGCGCCGCAGGCTCAGAGCTTGCTGACGCGCTCCACGTCGGTGTGCCTCAAATCGTCCTGGATATCGTCCGGCGTCTCGAATTTGCGGTCCTGGCCGGCGGAGAACACGCAGATCTCGCCGTCCTCGCAGACGATCTCGTAGGGAACGCCCCAGGGGTCGTCGATCTTCTTGCCGTCGATCTTCGGGAGCCGGATCCTCGTGATCCGCCATGCGGATGAGAGCCCACCCGCATGGGGCTGTCAAGCTGGATGCGGGCGCCTGGCCGTGCGCGCGGCAGGCGCGGCGTGGATTGGTTCCGCTCTACGGCGCCCCTCACGTCGCCGATCGCGATGTCATCCCCCACGACCTCGGAGGCTACGATTGGACCAGATCGCGTGAGGGGGTATTCTCGATGACGAGCAGGAGCGGCTGCTCGCCCGGATGGACGCGGCCGCCCAGGAGGGCTGTCGTCGATGAGCAAGGAAGCATTCTTCAACGTCCCGCGCACCGTGCGCGAAACGAGCGAGGGGCCCGTCGAGCTCCCCATCCTCTACCGCGACGTCACGAACGTGCTCGCGCTCTTCCTCGCTCCCCGGGAGGGGGCGGAGGAGGTGCTGGCGGGAACCGGCCTCCGCCCCGGCGTCCGCGTCGGGGACCGCGTCCTCGTCGGGTTGTCGTTCTACGAGTACCGCGACACCTCGATCGGCAGCTACAACGAGGTCGGCACGGCCGTGTTCGTGGTGCGCGCGGACGAGCGCCCGCGGCGGCTCGCACCGGTCGAGCTCCTCCTCCCGCCCGCCTGGCGCCGCGGCGCCGTGTGGGTGGTCGATCTGCCGGTCACGACGCCTGCGGCAGACGCGGCCGGGCGCGAGCTCTGGGGCTACCCCAAGTTCGTGACCGAGATCCCCTTTCGGCTCGACGGACGCCGCTTCGATGCCAGCGTCCTCGACCCCGACGGGTCGGGACCGATCGTCACCCTGGGCGGCGAGCTGGGGCCAGGCGTTCCGGCGCCGCCGATCAGCCTCGTGACCTACTCGCGTCTCGGCGGGCGGCTCGTGCGCACGCACGTCGACGTCCGCGGCCTCCAGACGGCGCACGCCCGCGGCTCGGTGCGCCTGCGCGTCGGCGCATCGAAGCACCGCATGGCCGCGCACCTGCGCGCCCTCGCGCTCGACGGCGCGGTACCGCTCCTGGTGATGCGGACCGACCGGTTCCAGTCGAAGCTGCATGGCGGGACGGTGGTCGAGGGGTAACGGGCCAAATCAACGGCATACCGGCCACGCCAGCAGGAGCGCCGCGACCAGCGCGATCGCGAGCCGCCTCGCCGGCGCAGCCAGCGGGGCCCGGTCGCCACGGGGACCGAGCGGGAGGCAGCCACCCGATGTCGCTCAGGCCGCCTTGGCGACCGGCTCGCCGAAGATCTCGCGCTCGATGGCGGCCTCGGCCTCGCCGCGCGTCGTCTCCGAGGCCATGTAGTCGCGCCACACGTGCCCCTCGCGGGTGAGCGAGCAGTACGCGTTGAAGGCGACGTTGAACCCCGCGAGGATCTGCTTCCCCGGCAGGGGGAGGAGGAAACCGGCCCGCTCGGCGAGGATGAACGACTTGCGCAAGATGGCCTCCGCGAACTCGAAGACGTCGACGCCCAGCTCGGCCAGCTCAGGCTCGAGCATCATCACGATGGGGAGGGCGGGGAGCGTCATGATCAGCCGCTCGATCCGGGCGCGCGGGCTCCCCTTCTCCCACGCCGTCATGGGGAACTCCTTGAAGTAGTTGTCCGGCAGGGCGGTGTGGCGCGACTCGTCGAGGTGGAACAGGCGCAGCACCTCGAGCCCCGGCTTGTCGCTGAGAAGGCCGAAGATGTTGAGCGCGATGGTCTCCACGACCACGTTCATCCCGAAGAACCTGTTGAGCCCGCGCGCCTTGAGCGCGCCCTCGAGGAGCAGGTACTCCCAGGCGCTCTGGCGCGGGATCTCGACGCCGAAGGCCTGTATCAGCTCACGCAGCACGACGAAGTGCTTCGCCTCTTCGAGCACCTGCATGGTCACCGCGGCCTTGGCGCCGGTGCTCTTCACGTCCGCGAGCATGGAGGCCGAGACGAGCCAGGCGTAGGCCTCGCCGTGCCCGATGGCGGCCAGGATGGCGACGATGGCCTTCTTCTCGGCCGGCGTGTACTCGCGGTCGAGCAGGGCCTTGAACTCGGCGCTGCTGATGCGGGCGCGCGCCGCCTTCTCGACGTCGGTCATGCCGCGCTCGGCCATGCCCATCAGCGTCCGCTCCCCGTCGGTGGCGTCGCGGAAGCTCGACCACGGCGCGGCCTGCTCCGCCTTCCACAGGAGGCGCAGGCTCTTGTCGTAGTGCTTCTTGCGGAGCCCGTCCCGCGCCCCGCCGATGAACTCGTACGCGTGATCGTCGTACGCGGCGGCGCGCCCGCGCAGCCCGACGGCGGCCTTGGCGGCGTCGTAGGCCCGGACAGTCGTGTTGGCCACGCGCTCGAGGCGGTGGTTCCAGACGCCGAGGCGGGGGTTCACGCGGAGCTTCTCGAAATGCATGGCTCTACCTCTCCTGGTCTCGTCGCGGGTCGGATGACGGCGCGGGAAGGCGCTCCGCAGGAGCGCGGGGCATGGGATCGCGAGCGGCCCCATCGGGGCAGGGGGCGGCCCCGAGCGCGATGACGAAGAGCTGGCGCATGGCCTGGATGGCGCGATCGACGCGCTCGCCGGGCTCGCCGAACGCCGACACGATGCCGAGCCCGTTCAGGTTCGCCCAGATGACGTCGGCCGCGAGCTCGGTGCTCATGGGCAGCCGCTCGCGGTCGGGGCCGAGGATGCGCTCGATGGACTGGATGATGAGGTCGCGCACGAACTCGCGGAGGCGCACCACGTGCTCGCGGAGCGCCGCGTTGGAGAGCGCCCCTGCCCAGAGCTCGGCCTGCACGGTGAGGTCGCCGTTCTCGCGCAGCGTCGCGAAGAGCGCGTCGAAGGCCGCGAGCCCACGCTCGGCGCCGCCGTCGAGCTGCGCGACGGCCGCCGTCACCCGCGCGGCGAGCCTGTCGTAGGCGTGCATCTGCACCTCGACGAAGAGGTGCTCCTTCGACTGGAAGTGGTAATGGAGGAGGCTCTTCGACACCCCCGCGCGCTGCGCGATCTCGCGCATCGAGGCGCCGGCGTACCCGGACCGGGAGAAGCACGCCTCGGCGGCGGCGAGGATGGCGCTCACCTGGGCGCTGTCGGCGGTGGCGCGCTTGAAGCTCGGGCCAAGGGGCTGGGGAGCGGTTTCCATGTGCGGCAGACCTCGTGACTGGCTGGCCGGTTAGACTGGCCGGCCGGTCAGGATCATCGTAAGGGGAAATCGGGGCCCGTGCAAAGGGAATTTCGGGTTGTGCTGGCCACGGCCCCCGTCCGCCCGGTTCAGCCCGCGGATGTCGGGCGCTCCACCCGGTCGCGGGCGCGAGCCGGACCGGCGCTCTCCTCGTGGCGCGGCAGCTCCTCGGTCTTGCGCAGGGCGCTCCCCAGCCCGGCGCGGCCTTCGGCCACCGCCAGGTGGCACCCCATCACCGTGCCCTGATCGCGGATCCACGTGGACATCAGGCTCCGCTTCGCCACGGCCTCGACGTCGAAGCCCCAGAGCATCGCCATGAGCGGCCAGAGGAAGAGCTCGCCCTCGCGCACCCGCGACTCGAGGCGCGGGGGCACCTCGTCGCGGCCGAAGCGGCCCTCGCCGGCGGAGACCACCGCGCCGCTCAGCACCGAGCGAAATGGCTGCTGCGCGTCGATGTGATCGAGCGCGTCGCGGTAGAAGGCGAACGCCTCGCTGCCCTCGTGGAGCGCGACGGCGCCGAGGAAGCCGCCCGCCGCGGTGAGCTCGGCGATCGCGCGCAGCGAGGCGGCGTCGGAGACGTCATTGAAGCGGTCGCAGCCGAGCCCGATCGTGAGCAGGATGCGCTCGCGCACCTCCGTGAGCTCCGACAGGGTCGTGACCGAGACGCAGTCCTCGATGGGATCGCCGAGGCCCTCCTCGTCGCCGCGCATCAGCGAGTCGGAGCCGCCGTCGACGATGACGGCCGCGTCGAGCGCGTGCTCGCGGGCGAGCTGCCGATAGAAGGCGGTGAGGGTGGGGACCGTGAAGCGCCGGACGTTGCAAGCATAGAGGGAGTGGGGGGCGGCGGCGGGGAAGCGGTGATCGAGGAAGGCCGCGAGGTGGACCTCGGGGCCGTAATATGGATCGGGATGGCTCGCGGCGGTGACGCGCTTCACCATTGCGCCGTCACGCTCGAATACCACCGGCGCGTCGCCGTGGATGCGCCCGGTGTCCCCGAAGGAGCAGCTCACGTAGACGATGCGCTTGCCGAGGCGGACGAGCTCCGGGTAGATCGTCGCGGCGTGCACGAAATCGAACCCTCCGCCGCAGCCGGCGAGGAGAACGGTCCGGATCGAGGGCTGGGCGAGGCGGGCGAGGAAGCGCGGCGCGAGCAGGGAGCTCTCCACGCGCCCAGGCTACTCCAGCTCGCCCGAGCGGACAACTCGGGCTCTCATTGCGTCTTCACCACATGGACGACCCCGGAGCGGTGGACCCGGGAGGGCTGAGGGGCGGGCGTTCGGGCTTGCGTCCGTCGTGGTCTCGGGAGCAGGATGGATCCCACGCAGGTGAATGCTCATGGACGAGCACCGGATCCGCCGGATCGGTCGGCACACCGTCATCTTCGAGCCGCCGCGGCTCATCTGCTACGTGTTCCGGGGGGACCTCTCCGTCCAGGAGATGGTGGACGTCGACGCGTTCGTGCGGGAGGAGACGGGGCATCTGCCCTTCGTGCTCGGGGTCGGGGACCTCAGGGAGCTCGGCGATATCCCGAGCGAGGCGAGGAAGGTGGGCGCGCGCTTGGTTGCCCAGACCCGCTTCGGTGCGCTGGCGTTCTTCGGCGCGAGCTTCAAGGCGCTGATCGTGACGAAGCTCGTGCTCGGCGCGCTCCGGCTCTTCACGCGGGACCACGTCCCCACGGCATTCTTCGATACGGAGGAGCAGGCCCGCGCCTGGCTCGACGGGCGCGGGCGGCCGGGAGGTTCGCCAGCGTGAGGCGCGGCGGCACCAGGCTCCGGTCGACCAGGACCTCCGGCAAGTCGGGCCGCGACTACTCCATTGATGGATCCTGCGACGGTGCATACGATGGGGTGGCAGGTGGCTGGCGTTTTCAGGCCAAGCACTGCGCCGGTCTGCTCGATCACCTCGTCATCACGAGGAGGGTTTGATGGCCACGATGAGAGCGACGGAGACCGAGGCCGCGCCGAGCGCGCGCGTGCAAGACCTGGATGACCTCGCGAAGCTGTCGAGCGACGATCTCGATCGGCTCTACCGCGACGCGCCTGCGCCCACGGGCGTCGAGCGGCTGGTCGGCAAGCCGAAGGGACGGATGCTGGCGGTCCGTTTCACCGATCGTACGCCGCTCTTCTCCATCCTCCGCCGGGTGGCCGCGCTCCGCGTGTTCCCGTGGGACGGCAAGAGCTTCGGCGCGCTGCGCGCGGACGAGGGGACCGGGATCAACCGCGTGAAGATCCTGCCGCTGCGCTTCGACTGGTTCCCGTTCCGAACGCGGATCGAGCCCTCCGCGGTCGACGGGCGCCCGTGCGTCTACCTCGACTACGAGCAGCCCGAGAATCCGTTCTTCATCGCGAAGATCCGCGACGAGATCCGCGAGGTCGCGCCCGACCTCTGGCTCGGGCCGGCGATGGCGAAGACCCGCGGCGGCGCGGTCCACGTGCTCTGGTTCGCGGTCGATTTCGGGAGTCCATCGGCGTGAGCGGGCGCTCCGGCGCAGCCGATCACGATGGCTGGGCGCTCGTGACGGGAGGGGGGAGCGGGATCGGGCGCGCGCTCTGCCGCGGTCTCCACCGTCGTGGCCACAAGCTCTTCGTCACCTCGCTGAACGAAGAGGAGCTCGCCTCGCTCCGCGACGATCTCGCAGGCGGCCCCGAGGTCCGCACCCTCGCGCTGGATCTCACGGCCGACGGCGCCGTCGATCGCGCGTGGGACGCCGCGCGCGCGCTCGACGCCCCGGTCGACGTGCTGATCAACTGCGCCGGGTTCGGCCTCTTCGGCGAGCACCTCGCGCTCGACGACGCGCGCGTCGAGGCGATGCTGCGGCTCAACATCCTCGCCCTCACCGCGCTCACGACCCGCTGCGCGCGATCGATGATCCCGCGCAGGCAGGGCCGCATTCTCAACGTCGCGTCGACGGCCGCGTTCCAGCCGCTCCCCCACCTCGCGGCCTACGCCGCCTCGAAGAGCTTCGTGGCCTCGTTCACGGCGGCGCTTTCGGAGGAGCTCGCTCCGCACGGCGTGCGGGTGAGCCTCTTCTGCCCCGGCGCGACGAGGACGCCATTCCTGGCCACCGCCGGCCTCGCGGCGGGGAGCGGAGAGGGGCCGGTATCCCGCGCCGCCCACGCCGTCGCCATGGATCCCGACGACGTGGCCGAGCGGGCGCTGTCCGGCCTCTTCGCCGGCGAGCGCCGCATCGTGCCCGGCGCGCTCAACGTCGGTCACCTCTTGCTCACGCGCCTCGTCCCCGATCGGGTGATCACGCGGGTCTTCGACGCATTCGGCTCGCGAGGGGCGTAAACGCGGGCAGGCCCGACCCGACTCGGGGGGCAGGCCCGACCCGACTCGGGTTGACTGTCTGAGTGACGCCTCGGTGTCTCGGACCACTCTATCGGATCGCACGCGGGACGGCTGCTCGGATCGCTCCGAGGCGCTGATCGCACCGCCGCGTCGGGGCGGAATGAGGAGGTGCCGGCGCAGGGGTCGACGGGTGACCATATAGGTGGCACCGGGGACGATCTCGCGAGGCTGGCTCATGGCCGCTCCGCATATCCAAACTCTGGACCAGATACTGAAGTCAATCATCTCCATGACTCGGCGCCTCGGAGAAGCGGCGGAGCCGGTTTCCGCCATGGCGCCGCCACCCCCGCCTCGGGGCGCGGTGGTCAACCCGGAAAGGTACAGGGTCGGGTCGCGGTGTTCGCCCGGAGGAGGCGCGCCCGGCGTCGCTGCTGACTATTCGGTCAGTACCACGGCGCGCCCGGCCGGAGCTGCCCGATCCGCGATCGCCGCGCCGTCCTTGCTCCGTCGCAGCGGCACCAGCGTCGAGGGCGCGGGCTCCGAGACGACGGGCCGCCGTCCGAAGCTCGGCATCTGCCCGCCGAGCCCCTGGCGGTGCGCCGTGTGGATGTCATACGCGAAGCGGTCGAGCGCCTCCGTGTCGAGCGGGTCTCCGTTGAGCGGCACCGAGAGGTACGGCAGGCGCATGTCCTCGGCGACCTTGCCGAACTGGGCCTCGGCGACCTTGCAGGGCATGCACTCGTGCGGCCCGACGATGACCACGCCCTGGATCAGATCCTCACGGAACTCGTGCACCGGGCCGCCCACGGTGAGCGCCGCCTCGCCGTCCAGGGCGCGATCGACGTAGGGCACGGACGCGTCGAGCGTCTCCCGGATCGCGGTTCGCTTCCCCCAGCCGAGCGGCTCGGCGCAGATCTGGTAGAGCGACTCGAGCGTCGCGCGCTGCACCGCGCCCGAGAGCGCGATGGAGAGCGGGTTGTCGTCGCGCCGCATGCGGCCGTCGATGACGCGCTCCTGCGAGAGGAACGAGGTGTACTCGAGCCACTCGACGAACGGCGCCATGCGCACGCGGAGGCCGCGCGCTTCGAGCTTCTCGACGATGAAGTCGTTCGCGAAGGGATCGAGCCGCACGTAGATCTCGCCGACGACCGCCACCGTCGGCGCGTCCGCCTCCTCGCGCCGGATCGCCGCGAGCTCGCGCGCCGCGCGCTTCAGGATGGCGCGCATCCCCCACATCCCGCCGAAGATCTCCTTGACCGCGCCCCACGTCGAGCCGCCCGACGAGCGCTCCATCCGGTCGGCGATCTCGGCGTAGCAGCGGGCGTAGATGGCGTCGGCCTCGCCCTTCTGCCGCTCGATCGGCCGGACGTCGTGGAGCATGGCCTGGAGCAGATCGGTGGCGCAGAAGCCGAGCCAGAGGCGGATCTCGAAGTCGCGGGAGACGTCGCGGAAGTAGTCGCCGTCGTCGGGGCTCACGACGCGGACGCGGTGGTCCCAGCCGGTCTGCTGGAGGATGATCTTGTGCAGGGAGTTGTAGACGCCGAAGCGGCAAGGGCCGCTCGCGGTGGGCATGAAGAACACGAAGCGCTCGTCGCTCCCGCGGCCCCTCTCGAGGCGGTTCAGGAGCGTGCCCGCCGTGAGGATCATCGGGACGCACTCCTTGCCCGAGGTGTGCTTGCGCCCCTCGCGGACGTCGTCGCGCGTGGAGAGCGGCAGCGCCTCGGCGCGGTAGCCTTCCCCGCGGAAGGCGGCGGCGGCGATCTCGGTGGCCTCGCACATGCGCGGGATGAGGAGCGTGGCCTGGTCCTGCTTGACCTGACCCATGGAGAGGCGGTCCCGCTCGATCGCGCCGAAGTCGGAGGTCGGGCTCGCGGACGAGGCCTGGGAGCGGAGGTCGGTGTCGACGCAGAAGAGGAACGCCTCCATCCGCGTCTTGGTGCCGGCGTCGCCGGAGTGGCCGTCGGTCTCGACGACCGCGAAGGGCTTGCCGGCCATGATGTACGCGTAGAAGTGCAGCGTGAAGCTGTCGGGCCCGCAGGCGTAGTTGCTGCAGAAGACCGAGTAGAGCCCCGGCGTCCTGCGCACCACCTCGGCCGCGCGCAGGTTGCGCTGCGTGTAGGCCCAGTACTGCCGGTCGAAGACGGGCGCGTCCTCCGGGACGGGGAGGCAGTCGACGGGGATCGCGATCGCGCCCAGGCTGCGGAGGATCGACGGGACGTTGGAGTTCAAGATGTCGTTGTGGATGGTGTACGGCCGCCCGAGGACCGCGATCGGCACCACGCCGCGCTCGGCGCAGAAGTCGAGCGCCTCCTGGCCCGCGCGCCGCAGGTCGGCCTCGAACCCCTCCTGCGCGCGCACGGCGGCGTCGAGGGCAGGCGCGAGCTCGCCCTCGGCGCCGAGCTGGCGCGCGAGTGACCGCATGGACACCCGGAACGCCTCGCCCCGGTAGCCGCCTTCGTCGAAGCGGATCACCGGCCGGAGGACCTTCCTCGGGTCCGGCAGCAGGCCGCCGACGAGATCGGGGCTCGCCTGGACGATGGGGCAGAGCACGGAGTGCTCCTCGCCGCCGACGCGCGGGAGCTCCTGGAGCATCGGGAGCAGGAGGTAGTCCGCGCCCTGCTCGGCGAGATCGAAGACGACGCCGTGGTAGAGCTGGGCCGGGGCGCAGTACGGCACGCGCGCGCCCTCGATGCCGGCGTGGAGCGCGCCGGCCCCGGCGTTGCGCGCGAGGCGCAGGCCGAAGCCCAGGCGGCGGAGGAAGACGGCGAAGAGCGGGGTCAGGCTCTTCAGGGTGAACTCGTCGGTCAGCGCGACGATCTTCGCGCCCTTCGCCGGCTGTTCGGCGGCGACGATGGCGTCGAGCAGCTCCTCCCGGCGCCGGAACGGATCGGGCGCGAGATCGGGCAGCTTCTTTCGCCCCGCGCCGCGATCGTAGAGCGAGCAGTTGCCGCCCCAGATGAAGCGCTGGATCACGCCGCCCACGTTGGTCTTGAGCTTGTCGATGCGGCAGTGGTTGCCCGATCCGCCGCAGCCCTTCGTCGACTTGCAGATGAAGGTCTCCTTCGCCACGACGCGCGCGCCGAGGAAGACGGCGGGATCGATGACCTCGCGCGCGCCGTCCCGGCGGAGCTCCTCGCGCGCGAGGAGCGCGATCCCGAGCGCGCCGATCGTCCCGGGGTTCGGCGGCACGACGACGCTGCGGCCCGTCTGTCGCGTGACCGCGGCGGCGAGCGCGTCGGAGCTGAACGGCATGCCCTGGCAGAAGATGCGCTGCCCGACGCTGCGCGAGCCCTTCACGCGGTTGAGGTAATTCTGGACGATCGAGTCATAGAGCCCGGCGATGATGGCGTCGCGCGCGACGCCCTGGGAGATGGCCTGATCGATGACCTCGGCCATGAAGACCGAGCAGTGCTGGCCGAGCGAGACGCCGTGGTCGGCCTCGAGCGCGACCTGCCCGAGCTTCGCGACGTCGTCGCCGATGCCCTCGAACTTGGCGCCCTGCTCGGCGATGAACGATCCGGTCCCCGCGCTGCACGCCTCGTTCATCGCGGCGTCGATGACGCGCCCGCCCTCGAGGCGGATGTACTTCGCGTCCTGGCCGCCGATCTCGAAGATGGTGTCGACGTCGGGGTCGATCGAGACCGCGCCGCGGGCGTGGGCCGCGATCTCGTTCATGACGAAGACGCGGCCTCGGCCGTAGCAGGTGGTGAGGAGCGAGCCCACGACCTCGCGGCCCGACCCGGTCACGCCGACGGAGACCACGCTGCCGCGCGCGCCGATCTCGCGGGTCCAGCGCTCCACGAGCCGCTGCGCGGCGTGCACCGGCGCGCCCTCGGTGTTGAGGTACGCCTCCCACAGCGGCTCGGCCGTCTCGGCGCCGATCGCCACGACCTTCGATCCGGTCGAGCCGATGTCGAAGCCGAGGTGGACGTCGCGCGGCCCCTCGAACGCGCGGGCGTTGTCGATCTTCGGGTGCCGGTGCACACGGCTCCGCGCCTGGCTGAGCGCGGGGACCCTCTCCAGGGCGGCGTCGGTGGACGCGGCGAAGATCGCGTCGCCGGCGGGGATCCCGCCCGCGTCGGCGGCGTGCTCGGCGGCGTGGAGCGCGGCGCCGATGGCCTCGAGGAACTCGTCCTGGGGCTTCTGCGGGGCGAGCCGCATGCCGCGGCGCTCGAGCCAGGCGCCGATGGTGCGGCGCACGCGCGCCGACCGCGAGACCCCGCCGGTCAGGACCACGTCGCGAGGCGAGAGGCGCGGGCGGACGAGGGTGAGGACGTTCTCCGAGACCGCGTCGTAGAGGCCGGCGAGGATGTTCGCGCGGTCCTCGCCCTTGTTGGCGAGGTGCGTCATGTCGGTCTTGAGGATCACGGGGCAGCGGCCCGAGAGCGCCGCCGGCCGGGTCACGGGATCGCACAGCTCGGAGGCGGCCTCGACGTCGAGGCCGAAGCGGCGCACGAGCTGGGAGAGGAAGTTCCCCGTGCCCTGCGAGCAGCGGGAGTTCTGCTGGAACCACTCCTCGCCGTCGGCGTGCAGCTCCAGCACCGAGAAGCCGTGCGCGCCCACGGAGATGACCGTGACCGCCCGGAGCTCCGGGTGGACCGCCCGCGCGCCGCGTCGAAGCGCAGCCTTGGTCGGGACGGCGGGGACGTCGAGCAGGCGCTGGAGGCGCCCGGTGGCGGCGAGGCCGAGCGCGCCGCTCTGCCGATCGAGCAGGGCGCGCACGGCGACGCGCGGCTGCTCGTGGTGCGGCACGCGCAGGCGCTCGGTGATCACCATCTCGCCGCCGCGCTCCTGGAGGGCCACGAGCTTGATGGTCTCGGCCCCGAGGTCGATGCCAAGGTAGGAAGGCTGCATTGGCTGGAAATAACGCGGCGAGCGGCCGTCGTGGGAAAAATGTGACCGGCGAGTCAGTGGAGCCCTACACATGGGCGATGGGCGGCAGGGGCGCCGGGGGGAGCACGGGGTGCGCAGCCCGGGGCCCCGTGCGCGCGGAGGCGACCCCTGCCGTCCCGAGCGAGCCCCCTTCGGCCCCAGGATCCACCTCGGCCTGCCGGGTCCCCCCGGACCTGGGACGAACGCTCCAGGCTGGGCGCGCGATCGCCGTTCTGCTCGCGGATCTGCTAGCGTGCGCCCGCGATCCATGACCCCCGCGCAACGAGAAGACCTGTCCGAACGCGATGCTCGACGAGATATCGTCGAGGTATGCCGGCGCATCTACGCCCGCGGCTGGATCGCCTCCACGGACGGCAACGTGTCCATCCTCCTCGCCCCGGACCGCGTGCTCACGACGCCCACCGGCATCCACAAGGGCACCATGAGCGAGGAGGACCTGCTCGTGGTCGATCGCAGCGGCCGCGTCCTCTCCGGCAGCCGCAGGCCGTCGAGCGAGCTGCTCATGCACCTCGCGGCCTACGACGAGCGGCCCGACGTGCGCGCCGTGGTGCACGCGCACCCGACCAATTGCATCGCGTTCTCCATCGCAGGCGTGAGCCTCGCGCAATGCCTCTTGCCCGAGGTGGTGCTCACGTTCGGCTCGATCCCGACCACGGCGTACACGACGCCCACCACGGACGAGGTGCCGAAGGAGGTGCGCCGGTGGCTGCGCGGCTTCGACGCCATGATCCTCGACCGGCACGGGAGCCTCACGGTCGGCCCCGACGTGCTCTCCGCCTACGACAAGCTCGAGCGGATGGAGCACGTGGCTGAAATCACCTTCCGAGCGCGGATGCTCGGGCCGATCCGCCCGCTGGAGCCGGCGCAGATCGCGCGACTCCAGGCGGTCGGCCGGGGGCTCGGCCTCCCCGAACGGACGATCTTGCCCACGCCGTGTGAACAGTGCAATGCGTGCCCGTCCGGTCGATTGGGCAGCACGCCCTCGCCGCCGATCCCGGCTCCGACCCCGGTACAGGGCGAGTCGATGGACGACATGGTTCGGCGCGTCACGGGCTCCGTGGACCGAGCGCTGGGGCTCCCTCGAGGGCCCTCGCGGCGCTGAAGGGCGGGGAAGACCGCGGCGTCGTCGTCGTCAAGCAAGAACGGTCGCGGTCGCCGTTCCGTTCAATCATCATCGATTCCGACCGCGCGCGACCAATCCATGAGCGCCTGCGCCCTGTGCTCCCCTGGATTGGTCGAGCGATTTCGTTTGCTTACCTGGATCGACGCCGGGCGACGGCAATGCGACGGCCCGCCCGGAGCGCGTCGATCGCCGAATGACGCGAACAAAGCGCCTCCGCCCTCGACGCGCCGTCGAGCCATTTTTTAATTACGCGATTGACGCGCACAATCGGGTGTGGGAGCTACTCGGCTCGCTTCGAGCGATCATTGATCGAGTCCTCGATCGAACGGGTCCGTCCTCCTCCGAGAGGTGGACCGGGGGTGGGCTGTCCGGCGCACGCGCCATTCCGGCATGTGCGGCGCGCGGTCCCTTTTCCATGAAGAGGGTATTCACATGGCAGTTGGTGGCGTCGAGATGCTCACTGAGGCGGAGATGACCGAGGCGTTCGGCGAGACGGAGTCGATGACGGGCATCGAGGCCGAGGTCGCCGCGGAGGCGGAGCTCGAGGCGGAGGCCGAGAGCACGCCGGAGGCCATCGTCGAGGCGGCGCTCGAGGGGTTCGAGACCGGCGAGGCCGCCCCGGAGGCGTTTCGCATTCCGGGCATCCCCGTCGTCGGCAAGCAGGTCCTGAAGGTCCTGCGGAGATACCTCAGCGTGGTCGTGAAGCGGCTGATCCGGTCGGTGGGGCTCCGGGCGAAGCTCCGCGCGGCGTGCAAGGCCGGCCCCGCGAACCTGGCGAGGTTCCTCACCCCGCTCATCCTGAGGGCCCTGCCCATTCATTTCAGGCTCGTCGCCCGGCCGTTCCTGCCGAGCCTCCTCCGGGCTGCGTTCAAGGCGATCTGCAAGCAGGCGGGCGCCGGCACGAGCGCGGAGATGGAGGCGCTCGAATACGAGGTCTAGTCTAGTACACTGTCCCCAGGTTCCTGGATCCAGGGACGAGCTTCGGGGACGAGCTCCTAGCTCGAGAGCCGCTCGCTCAGGATCTCCCCCGCGCGCAGCGACATCGCCATGATCGTCATCTGCGGGTTCACGCCCAGCGACGACGGGATCGCGCTCCCGTCGCACACGTAGAGCCCCTTCACGTCGTGCGCCTGGTGGTCGGGCCCCACGCAGGACCGCGCCGGATCCACGCCCATCCTGCAGGTCCCGAGCGGGTGGAACGCCGCGACCTCGAAGTCCCCGGGGCGCAGCCGGCGGGCGCGCAGCCGCTCCACGTCCTCGCGCGAGCGGACCTCGTCGAGCCCCGCGATGGCCGGGAGCACGCGCCGCGATCCGGCCGCCAGGAACACCTCGCAAAGCAGCTCCAGGCCCTTCTGCATCCTCGCGAGGTCGTACGAGTTCATGTTGTAGAGCACGAGCGGCGCGCCGCCCACGCCGGGCCGCACCTCGCCGCGGCTCGTGTCCTGGATCATGAAGCCGAACGTCGCGAGGTGCGGGTAGAGCTCCATGAGCTCGGTGTACCGGCGCCCCGTCCACGGCAGCGCCACCGCCGCCACGTCGAAGGGGAGCGACCCGCCCTCGAACATGATCCCCTCGTCCGCGAGCTGATCGATCGCGTAGCTCTGCGGCACGCCCTTCCACTGATCGATCCGCTCGTCGAACAGCGCCAGCACCTTCGCCGCCGGGTGGATCGACAGGTTCTTCCCGAGCATCCCGCTCGCCCCGCAGACCTCGCTCCGCCGCAGGAGGAGCGGCGTCATCAGCGTCCCGCCCGCCACCACGACCGCCTCGGCCCGGACCGTGAGCCGCGGCCTCGGCGCCCCGCCTCCCGGCCCCGCCAGCGTCGCCGTCACGCCCCGCGCGCGCCCCGCCACCACGTCCACGCGCTCGACGCGCGCCGCCGTCACGAGCTGCGCACCGCGCTTCAGCGCCTCGGGCACGTAGCTCACGTCGGTCGACCGCTTCGCGCCCGTCGGGCACCCGAAGCAGCAGATCCCCTGCCCGTCGCACCCCGGCGCGTTCCGCCGCAGCGCCCCGTGCCGGAGCCCCAGGTGGTCCGCCCCGCGCTGGATGATCGGCCCGATCGCGCCGAGGTGCAGCGGCGGGGTCGGCGTCACCTCGAGCATCCGCTCCACCCGCTCGTAGTACGGCGCCATCCCGTCCGACGAGAGCTCCCCCGGCAGCCCCAGCCGCTCGCGCCACGACGCGAACGTGCGCTCCGGCGCCCGGTAGCACGTGCCCGAGTTGATCACCGTGCTCCCCCCGACGGCCCGCCCCGCGAACACCGGGATCCCCACGTTCCCGAGCGCCACCGTGAGCCCCTGGTCCCGGTAGAGCTTCCGGTACGCCTGCGCCGTCCTGCCGCGGAAGCTCGAGCGCCGGTGGTAGTCGCCCTCCTCGAGCAGCAGCACCGCGTGCCCGCGCGACGCGAGCTCGTACGCGATCGCCGCCCCGCCCGCGCCCGTGCCCACCACCACGACCTCGCACTCGAGCTCGAGGTCCGCGTCGACCTCCCGCCCATTGGTCACCTGCGAGAGCCACCGCGGCTGCTCGTCGCGCACCGAGGGCAGCTCGTAGCGGCACCCCACGTGCTCGAACATCTCCGCCCGGTCGTAGTGCACGAACTTGAGCGGCGTGATCACCGCCCGGAGCGCCGACCGGAGCGCGTGCGACCGGCTCTGCTCCCACGCCCCGAGCGCCGCCATCCGCTGCTCCAGCGGGAGCGCTGAGAACGGCCTGAGCCTCGTCGGCACCGTCGACAGCTCCGCCGCCCAGAGCCCCGCCCTGAGCCCGGCCGCCACGTGCCCCGGCAGCCCCTCGAGCCACGTCGAGAGCCGCGCGGCCGTGTCCGCGCCGCCCCCCGGGAGGAAGCGCCCCGGCGGCATGGCCGCCTCCGCGAGCGCCGCCGCGATCCCCCTCTCCCGCTCCGAGAGGCCGCGCCCTGCCTCCGCCGCCTCCGTGGGAGGCGGGCTGCCATCCGCCGCGCTGGATCGATCGTGGATGCTGCTCTCGAGTCCCAGGCTCATGGCTGCCACCTCGCTTCTTGTTCGTTCTCAAAATTCTGTAGCAAGAGAATTTTGAGATCGCAAGCGGGCGATCCCCCCGGCGTCGCGCGCTGCCTGAGCCCTCTCGCTCCGCGCCGGGGCCCCGCTCAGGGGATCGGCAGCATGAGGATCGGCGAGGTGTGCCTCAGCCCCAGGTGCTCCCAGGCGTCGTCGGCGACCGCGAGCCCGCGCGACCCGCCCTCGTCGCGGAACGCCGAGAGCACCGCCCGGAAGTAGGGCGGATCCGGCCGCGCCACCGCGATCAGCGCCCGCTCGTCGGCCGTGTCGGGCGTGAACGGCCGGTCCGCCCGCGTCTTCCGCGTCTCTTCTACGAGCGTGATCTCGTCCATGCGCGCCGTGAAGTGCGGCCCCCCGTCGAACGGGTCCACGCGGTGCGCGTAGCGGAACCCGATGCGCCGCAGCATCTTCTCGACCCCGCGCGTCTGCGCCCCCGTCTTGCCGATCACGCGCTGCGCGTCCTCCGGGAGCAGCGTGGCGTAGATCGTCCCCTCCGGGAACAGCCCCTTGATGAACTCCTTGTTCTTCTTCGAGAGGAGATCCGCCTCCGCGTAGCTCATGCCCGTGAACTTCCGCCCGAGCGCCTCCCAGAGGTGGCTCGTCCCGTCGGGCTCGAGCGGCGGCAAGAGCTCCGCCAGGATCTCCTCCTGGAACTGCTCCCGGTGCGCCGCGAGGTACAGGAAGCGCACGTACGAGATCATCGTGCCGAGCTTCTCCGTCCGCTTCCGGTACGCGGGCATCATGACGAGCCCGCCGATCTCGGTCGGCCCGCTGTACGAGTAGCCGATGCGCAGCACCGTGTGGTGGAAGTGCTTGTCGATGGTGGCCGAGTACTTCTCCTCGTCGAAGACGTCGAAGTAGATGTACGGCGACCCGCGCCGCCCGAGCTGCGCGATGATCATCGAGGTCCCGATGATCTGGCCCGGCGGCCCGCCCTCGAGGTCCACCAGCACGAAGACGTACTGCCGCAGCCGCGGGTTGTGGATCTCCCCGTTGAAGCTCTTGTAGCTCTGCTCGACGATCTCGTGGATCGAGGCCTTGTCGTTCGGCAGGTTGACCGAGTTGAGGTGGCGCGCGACGTGGAGGAGCTGCTCCTCGTCGCCCGGCACGGCAGCGCGTATCTCGAACGACACCATCGTGCGCGCAGCCTACGCGCGGGACCCGGGCTTGGCCACGTTTCGGCGTCGCGCGGGCCGGCGGGCGCGGCCTTACGGACGCTCTTCGATATCCGTCATCCGGCGCAGCAGGCGCTGGTCCAGCCGTCGCCCACGTCGCGCTTGGTGCACCCGTCGGCCTTGAGCACCGGGTTCCTCGCGTGGAACGTGCCGCCCGTGTACCTGTACGCGGCCGGCGTGGCGCTGTAGTGCTTGCGGCAGTCCTCGTCGAACTGCGGCGTGCGCGCGCGGACGATCGGCGAGCTCGCGTCGCTCTTCGGGGGCGCGGGCGCCGCCGGCGCCGCGCCGGCCGGCGCGCGCGCGGCCTGCGGCGTGAAGGGAGATGACGCTTGAACGCAGCCTTGCCGCGTATCGTGGTCGCCGCCGGCGGAACCGGCGGGCATCTGTTCCCCGCATTGGCTGCCGCCGAGGAAGTGGCGAAGCG
>CAYQYG010000062.1:0-27402 GCA_964421485.1 uncultured Polyangiaceae bacterium
CGAGATTCAGTCACGTGACTGGAGTTCAGACGTGTGCTCTTCCGATCTCGTGGCCTGCGCGCCGCGCGTGGCCTGCGCCCGCTGCGGGGCCGCGCGCTTGCCGCCGCGCGCCGCGGCGGCCTTCTTGGCCGGGGCCCGCCGCGCCGCCTTCTTGGCCGGCGCGCGCCGCGTGGGCGCCCTGGGCGTGGCCCTCCGGATGTCGCCGGTGAGCAGCTTCTCGATGTCCTGCGCGCGGACGTCCTTGAAGCGCACCTCCGCGCGCTCGCCGAGCTCCGCGAGCCGCTGCTGATCGATCTCCCGATCGGCCCGGGCGATGAGGTCGTCCTCCTCCTCACGGGTGTGGCGCTCGAAGAGCTCCCGGAGGACCGTGGTCCGAGCGTGAAAGCTCTCGTCACCCGGCGCGGTCCTGAGCAATTTCTGCATCGCGTACTCGACCAGGGCGTGCTCCTCGAGCGACCTGCGGATCTCGGTCTGTGCACCGAGTGCCTCCTGGAGCGCCGGGTACGCGATCTCCCGCTCGATGGCCGTGTGCGCGACGAGGGTCGACGCGAGCTCGTCGACGAGCGCGCGCGCCTCCTTGTCCGCAGCGCCCTCGAGCTGCTCGAAGAGGGTCTCGACCTGCTGGTGCTGCGTCTTCAAAAGTTCCGTGAGCTTCATGAAAGGCTCCTGATATGGTTCGACGCGGCGCTCTCGTGGGACGCGCCTGCGGCTGGTCTCCCGGGGCGCGGCGCGCGATGAGCCGCGCGAGGCCCCGTTCGTCTTGAGGTACGCGGCGGTTGCGGTTTGCGCGAAGCGTGCCAAGCGCCGTGGGGAGCGGGAGCGAGCGCGCCGCGCACGCGCGCGGCGGCGGCGCGCGGCGCGCGGCGCGCGGGTCGCCTACAGACCGGCGGACGGCAGCGGCAGCTTGAACGCGAGGCGATCGACGCCGCCCTCGGCGAGCAGGCGGGCCGGGATCCGGACGTGGATCCGGCCCGGAACGCAGGTCCCGCGGTCGCGCGCGTCGCAGGCGACATAATCGACGGTCGCGCAGAGCTCCGCCTCGATCGAGGGCTCCGGGAGGCGCTCCACGATGACGGGGAGGCGGACCTCCTGCGCCGGGCCGCCAGCGCCCTCGGTGACGGACGCCGGAGCCGGGAGGTGCAGGAGGTCCGATCGGCGGGACACCTCCGCGGCGACCCGGATCGGCGCGCCCAGCGAGAGCTCGCTGCCGAGCGGGGCGCGGAGATCGAGCACGATCTCGGCCCGGCCAGGGGCGAGGCCCATGCCGTCGGGGAGCGTCAGCAGCGACGTGAACCACCCCTCGGAGGAGGAGCGCTTGCCGCTCGAAGGCGCCTCGACGCGCGGCCCGGTCGGAGGCGGGAGGGTGCCTCGGGCGGCGATCGGCGCGCCCCGGACGTCGATCAGCTCGGCCCCCTCGCCGGCCACGCGGAGCAGGCGGTGCGCGCCGGTGTCGGCCACGATCCACGCGCCGTCGGGGGCGACGGCGATCGAGCCGGGCTCCCGTAGGCCCGACAGCACCGTCCGCACCTCACCGGCGGGGATCGGGGTCAGGCGATCCGGGGGCGGGTCGCTGGACGCGAGCGAGCCGCCCGTGTGCGGTCCGGGGTCGGTGATGAGCTTGATCTTCCCGTTGTAGGTGTCGGCGACGAGCACGCCCTCGCCGGTGGCCGCGACCCCGAGCGGGTGCTGGAGGCGCGCGCCGTATGCGGGCCCGTCCTCGTCGCCGTACTCGAAGAGCCCCTCGCCCACGAGCGTGCGCACCTCGCGGGTCTCCAGATCGAGCGCCCGCACCGCGCTCGTCTCGCTGTCCGCCACGTACAGGGCGCCCGCGCGCACGGCGAGCCCCGAGGGCTGCGCCCACGCGCTCTCGGCCGCCGGCCCGTCGACGAGCGCCTCGATCCCGGTGCCGGCGAAGACCTCGATGTCGCCGGAAGCGGGGTGAAACCGCCAGATCTGGTGGCTGCCTGCCATGGCGACGTAGATCGCCTCGCCCGAGGCGGCGAGGTCCCAGGGCGAGCGCAGCGCGACCGATCGACCCGGGGACCGCCGCATCGGCATCGCGCGCCCGAGCGCGCCCGTGCCCGCCACGGTGATCACGCTGCCGCGCTCGAGGTCGATCCGCCGCAGCGCGTGGTTGCGCGCGTCAGCGACGTAGAGCGCGCCGTCGTGGAAGCACGTCCCTTGCGGATCATCGAACGCGGCCTCCTCGAAGGAGCCGTCCGCGAGGCCGCGCAGGCCGCTGCCGATCGTGAGCTCGACCTGCCCGTCGGGCGCGCAGATGAGGACGCGGTGGTGGCCGCTGTCGCTCACCGCGATGCGCCCGTCCGGCAGGACGGACGCCTTGCCGGGGTAACGCAGCGTCCCGTCCATGATCAGCGTGGGCCGCTCCGGCGGGAGGCGCTCGTCGGAGAGCGTCCCCTTGTCGCGCGCGGCCTCGAGCTCGCGCACGATCAGGTCGTCGAGCACGTCGAGGTCCGGCTCGCCGGGCGCGACGGCCGCGATGGTCCCGTCCGGTCGGATCACGACCAGCGTCGGCCACGATCGGATCGCGTACGCCTGCCAGAGCGCCATGTCGTCGTCGACCACGACCGGGTGCTCGACCTCGTAACGCTCGATCGCGTCACGGATCCGATCCGGGTCCTGCTCCGCGTCGAACTTGCCGCTGTGTACGCCGATCACGACGACCGGATCGTCCCGGTGCCGCTCCTCGATCGCGCGCAGGATCGGGAGGACGTGCATGCAGTTCACGCAACAATACGTCCAGAAATCCAGGATCACCACGGCGCCCCGGAGCTCGCGCAGCGAGATCGGGTGGTCGGTGTTCAGCCAGGTGAGCCCCTGATCGAGCTCGGGCGCGCGGACGGTGACGGCCATGTCATCGCCATTACACCACAACGAGACGTCATTGCGCGCCCCACACGCTGAGCTGCGCCGCGGTCTCGGGGTCGATCGTCGCGGGTTCGCGCTGCGCGGCGGGCGCGCGCACCGCGAGGTCATGGGTGACGGTGCGCCGGAAGAGCGCCATCGCCGCGAGCGGCGCGACCTCGCGGCGATTGAACGCGCACGTCGGATCGAGCGCGAGGTCGCAGAGGAACGGCGCGGCGCCGATCTTGCCCGAGAGCACGATCTCGCCCCACCGCGTCGAGAAGCGCCCCGCGGCGGCGGCGACCTGCGGGTCGCGCTCGATGCCCTCGAGGCCCGAGGCGACCGCCGCGAGATCCTTGCCGAGCGGCCTCACCGCGGATGCGGACGCGCTCCCGCGCCCCATCGTGAACGAGAGGCCCAGCGCCGCGAGCGCGGTGAGCGGGATGTCCACGATCTCGGTCGGCTCCGTGATGCGCTTGCCCGCGTGGAGATCGCCGGGGAAATGCACGTAGAGCGGCAGCGTGAGCAAGGGCTCGGAGACGTCAAGGCCGTCGCCGTAGAGCGCCGCGTCGGATCGGCCGCTCGAGACGTCCCCGGTGATCACGAACAGGGTGTCATCCCAGAGGCCGGAGGACCTGAGCGCCGCGATCAGCGCGCCGAGCGCGCGGTCCTGCCCGCTGAGCGCGATCGCGGAGAGATCGCGGATGCGGTCGCGGTCGTCCGGCGTGAGGACCTCGGCGCGGCGGCGGCCGTTGCGGATCCTGGCGAGCACCTGCGCGGCGCGGCGCGGCTCGATCGGCCCGGCGTAGTCGGCGGGCTTGAGCGCGCCGAGCTCCTTGGGGCCGACCTCCCAGGGCGGGTGGCCGCCGCGCGCGTGCACGAAGGCGAGCAGGCGGGCGCCCGCGCCCTCTCGCGCGGTCTCCGCGATCCACGCGGCCGCGGCGTCGATCGGCGCGGTGGCGGGGTCACCGCTGGCAGGCGGTTGCTCGACGAACCTCCCCCACGCGCGCGCGAAGCCGAACGCCCGGAACGTGGTCGGTACGCCGGTGAACATCGCGGTGCGCACGCTGCTGTCGCTGGCGACGGCCCCGATCGTGGTGACCCGGTCCGGGAGCCGCGCGCCGGCGTCGGTGACGGTGTGCGCCTCCGGCGGGAGGCCGGTGAGCAGCGAGGCGATCGCCGCGCTGACGAACGTGCTCGGGGCGCGGTGGCGATCGAACGTCGTCGCCGACGCGGCGAGCTCGGAGAGCGTGGGCAGGCGCGGATCGGCGCGGTCGCTCCAGGGCGGAAGGTCGTCGCGCTCCACGCCGTCGAGCGCGACGATCACGACCGCGCGCGCGCGGGGCGCGGAGGGCGGCGCCTCCGGCGGCGCGACGAGCACCGGATCGCCGAAGAGCACGCGGCCGCCGCGCGCGGTCTGCGTGGCGCGGAGCTCCAGCGAGGCGAGCTCGCCCGCGAAGGGCGCGAGCGGCAGGTCCACGTCGCTCCACGCGGCCTTCTCGCCGCCGACCACGTGCGCCGCGTGCACCACGACCGGCTCCCTGCCGTCGCGCACCACGCGGATCTCCGCGTCGCCCTCGCCGGGGCCCAGCATGCCGATCGAGGTGCGCAGGCGCGTGGCCTTCGCGAACCGGAACGCGCAGCGGACGGCCCCGGGCGCGCGCAGCGAGATCGAGCGGTGGGGCACGCCGGAGAGCGCCGCCGCGGGTGCGACGAGGTCGCGCAGCGTCGGGGCGCCGTACGTGGTCGGGTCGTCGTCCGGCACGCCGACGCGGAACCAGTCGACGTCCGCGAACGCCTCGCCCTCGAGGGCGCGCCCCGAGAAGCGGATCGCGAGCGTGTGCAGCCCCGGATCGACCGGCAGCGCGGTCGTCGGCGTCGCCGCGATGCGGATCTGATCGCGCTGGAAGCGCACGGTGCCCAGCGGGTGGTCGTCGAGGCTCACGGAGGCCGTGCGCGAGGCGATCCCGGCGGCGCGCAGCGCGACGAACACCGGGCTCGCCTCGGTCATCACGAACGTGAGCTTGATCTGCCGCTCGGAGATCCGCGCCCACGTCGATCCGTCGTGCTCGACGGCCCGGATGCCCGCGGGCGCGCCGCCCTGCCACGCGAAGCGCCCGAGCAGCGCGCTCACGCTCGCGTCGAGCAGGAGCCCGCGGTGCTCGAGGTCGCAGCCCGGGAGCTCGTCGATGAGGTGGACGAGCTCCCGCGCGGGCGGCGCCTCGGGCCCGGGCGCCTCGGAGGACGACGCCGGCGCGGCGCCCTTCGGCGTGCGGCCCGTCGCGTCGCAGCCGTCGCAGCCGGAGAGCGCCGCGAGGAGCGCGATCGCCGCGGCGCGGCAGCTCGTGGTCACCCGGGCGCGCACGCGCGCTCGTCTACCACGTCCGCCGCGCGCCGCGACCCGGTCAGCGCCTCCAGGGCGGCGACACGCGCACCCGCGTGAGCCGCCCCGCCACGACCCGCGCGAAGCGCACCCGCTCCTCGCCGCGCAGCCTCGCGCGGATCTCGTACGCCTCGGCCTTCGGCGCGAGCGGCACCTTCACCGTCCCCGTCCCGACCGCGCGCCCGTCGACGAGCAGCGCGTCGTTCGGGCCGGCGATCACCTCGAGCACGCCCTGCCCCTCCTGCGCCGCCTCGCCCGCGGGCAGCGGCAGCTCCTCGGGCAGCACGGGGTTCCCGGCGGTCTCGCCCTCCACCCCGAGCCCCGGGCCGGCCGGCGGGGGCGGAGCCGGCGGCGCGGGCAGGACCGCCGCCTCCGTCGCCGTGGGCGCCGCGACCTGCGCGACCTGCGGCGCCGCCGCCCGGAGCTCGCGCTCGCGGGAGAGCCGCGCCCCCACGGCGAAGACGAACGCGGCCACGGCGAAGAGCACCCACATCGTGGTCCGGCTCTCGCGCGCCGGCGCGGGCTGCGGAGGAGAGGGCGCGTACGCCGAAGGCCGCTTCACCTTGCGCGGCACGGGCGACTCCTCCAGCACCGCCGGCCGCGGCTCCACCCGCGCAGGCCCGGGCGGCGGCGCCGCCGCGACGATCGGCGCCGCCGCCTGCTGCGGCTCGACGACCGGCGGCGGCGTGAGCGAGCCCAGCGACATGATCGGCCCCGGCTTCGGCAGCTCGAGCACCGGCGCGGGCGCCTCGACCGGCCTCGCCGGCGCCGGCGGCTCCACCCGGCGCGGCGCGGGCGCCTCGACGACCGGCGCCGCCGCGGCGGGGCTGCCGATGTCCACCACCTTCGCGATCACGACCGCCGGCGCGGCCGGGTCCGCGGCCGCCTGCCCCCGCTCGGCCGCCGGCGGGATCGCCTCGCTCTGCGCCGGCGCCTCGGCGCTCGCGAGCGCGACCGGCCCCGGCGTCATCGACGCCGCGGCCCCGAGGATCTCCTCCAGCGACGCCGGCGGCTCACCGAGCCGCGGCCCAGCCGCGATCTCGGGCGCCAGCGCCGGCGCGGGCGGCGGCGCCCTGCGCATCCCCTTCAGCAGGTCGATCTCGCTCGCCGTCGCGGCCGCGAGCAGGTCCTCGCCGGCGCGATCGAGCACGCCCGTCACGCTCCCGTGCGCCGCCGCGTCGCACAGCACGTCCTCGATCAGCCGCGGCGAGGCCTGCCCCGACGTGATCAGCGCCCGCGGCGAGGCCCCGCCGATCAGCCGCCGCAGGAGCGACCGCGCCGGCTCAGGCGTCGCCCCCGCGTACGCGGACATCCGCTCCTCGTCGATCTCGACGCGCTCGACCTGCACCAGCGCCGCCCCGCTGAGCAGCCGCTGCGCCGCGCGCGCCGACGCGATCGCCGGCATGAGCTGCTCCGCCAGCGACCCCTCGAACCCGGCCCGGTGCGACGAGCACGGCTCCCCCTCCGGCGCCGGCGCCACCACGAACCGCCCCGATCCCACGCCGAGCAGCCCCGCGAGGACCGCCGGCCCGCGCTGGAACGTCCCATCCGGCGCCGTCCGCGTCGCCCCCGCCGGCTGGCCCCCGCGCAGCGCCACCTCGTACAGGAAGGCCGCGTCCCGCACCGACACGACCGACGCCGGCCTGTGCGCGCACGCGAGCGCCAGCAGCGTCCGCGTCGTCAGCCCGTCGAGCCGCCCGCGCACCTCTCCACCCGCCGCGATCCGCTCGGCCACCCGCCGCCGCGGCGCCATCACCTCGCGCACCCGCTGCACGATCGCCGCCGCGCTCGCCTCCTTGCGCAGGTACCCGTCCGCGTCCGCGCCCAGCTCGCGCAGCCGCTGCAGCAGGTCCTCCTTCCACGACAGCAGGATCACCGGCACGTCCCGCAGCACCACGTCCCGCCGGAGCGCCCTGCAGAGCGCGAAGCCATCGAGCCGCGGCATGAGCACGTCGCTCACCACGAGGTCCGGCGCGGTCTGGTACGCCAGATCGAGCGCCCGCGCCCCGTCGTGCGCCTCGTGCACCACCGCCCCTGCCGCCCGCAGCACCCCCGCCAGGAACCACGTCACCGCCGGATCGTCGTCCGCGACGACCACCCCCAGCCCCTCGAGCGCCGGCGCCGCGCCCTTCATCACTCCGGGCCCCGGGTCGCCTGACGGCGCCCTGCACCCAGAACCCCAGCGATCGCCGCGTCCCTTCCCCCGCGTGGCCTCCCCGCCCTCGGCTGGCCCGATCCACGGCGCCAGCGGCAGCGCCCCCTCGGGTCCGCTCGGCGAGAACCGCACCGCCCCCCGCGACCGGATCGTCACCACATCCCGGATCCGCGCCACCGCCCCCCAGAGCGCCGCGAGCACCTCGGCCCCTTCCCCCAGATCCACCGCGGCCCCGCGCCCCCGCGCCTCCGCCGCATCGCAGAGCCCCCGCCGCAGCTCCTCGGCGAGCCGCGCCCCGAGCTGATCCAGCGTCACCTCCCCGAGCGGCGACCGCGTCACCTCCCCCCGCCCGTACGTCGCGGCCGCCTCCGCCGCGGCCCGCCGCAGCGCATCCGGCGAGACCGGCTTCGCCAGCGCCCGCGCGACCCCCAGCGCGACGAACGGCGCCGCGTCATCTGCCCTCGCGAACGCCCCCAGCGCCAGGATCGGCACCGGCTCCGTCAGCGGATCGGACGTCAGCGCCTCCGCCAGCGCCCGCGCCCCCGGCAGATCCGTGTCCAGCACCACCACGTCCGGCGCCAGCGCCCGGGCCAGATCGATCGCCGTGGTCGCGTCCCCGGTCCGCTCCACCTCGAACACCGGCCCTGCGTCCGCGATCCCCGGCGTCAACGCCTCCGCGAGCGGCTCTCCACCCACCACGAGCGCCGTCAGCGGCGCGCCCCCATCCCCCTCGGCGCCCCCGCGCTCCGAGCCCCGCTCCATCACACCCCCGCGCTCCGCCGCGCCCCGAGCCCTGTCCCCGCGCGTCCCCCCGCGCGCCCGCGGCGCGTCCGGCAGCGTCTCCGGCGCCGCCTCCGACGACCCGCGCACCGGCGCCAGTCCCCGCCCCGTGTTAGCCGCCTCACCCCGTAGCAGCGTCGCGCCTGCCCCGCCTTCCTGCACCGCCGTCTGCCCCCAGGCCAGCGCCGGGATCTGATCCAGCACCTTCCGCAGCGCCCCGGTCTCGTCCGCAGAGAGCGCCTCCCCCGCCCCCTCGAGCAGCGCCGCTCCCTCGTCCACCCGGTCCGCCAGCATCACGAACCGCAGCAGCCGCGCCGCCGCCGCGAGCGCGTGCATTCGCCGCTGCAGCTCATCCCGCCCCTCCAGCGAGTCCGGCTGCCCCTCGAGCCTGGTCAGCGCGGCCCGCAGCTCCGCCGCCCGCCGCCCGAGGTTGGCCACGAACTCCGCGCGCGCCCCTCCCAGCCGCTCGTGCCGGGCCTCGCCCGGCGCGCCGTCACAAGGATTGTCCTGATCCACCGCGGTCGATGCGCCCATCGGCGATGCCGTATCACAGGCCCCCCGCCCGGCTAAGTTATCGGCAGTCGGCAGAGCAGACAGCCAATGAGGGGGCTGCGCCCCGTGCGCGCCCCTCGGGGTTTGGGGCGGAGGGCGGCTCCACATGGGGGCGCGTCCCGGAGCCCCATCGCCCGGCAGCGGGCGCTACCCCGGAGAGCGCCCGCCGCCGCAGGCTTCAGAGCTCCGCCGCGATCCGCTCCCGCAGCCACCCGGCCGCCGCCCGGGTCCCGAGCTCGCCGCCCACGTCGACCGTGCACCTCCGCTCGTCGAGCGCGCGCGACACCCACCGCTCGATCCGCTGCTCCTCCTCGGGCCACCCCAGGTGCGCGAGCAGCATCCCCGCCGTCAGCATCGCCGCGAACGGGTTCGCGATGTCCTTCCCGGCCAGCGGCGGCGCCGACCCGTGCACCGGCTCGAACAGCGCCACCCGCGACGGCTCCGACGCGTGGATGTTCACACTCGCCGCCATCCCGAGCCCTCCCTGCAGCGCCGCGCCCAGATCCGTCACGATGTCGCCGAACAGGTTATTCGTCACGATCACCTGAAACTTCGACGGATCCTGGATCAGGTACAGGCACAGCGCGTCCACGTACACGTGGTCCGAAGAGATCTCCGGATACTGCGCCCGCACCTCCTGGAACACCCGCAGCCACAGCTCGTGCGCGTGCCGCATCGCGTTCGACTTGTCCGCCATCGTGACCCGCGTCCGGCCATGCGCCCGCGCATAGTCGAAGGCCGCCCGGATGATCCGCTCGACCCCCTTCCGCGTGTTCACATCCTCGTTGATCGCGACCTCATCGGGCGTCCCGCGCTTGAACTGCCCGCCGATGCCCACGTAGATCCCCTCGGTGTTCTCCCGGAACACCACGAGATCCACGTCCTTCGCCGCCCGGTCCTTCAGCGGCACCAGCCGGTCCGACAGCGCCTTCACGGGCCGCACGTTCGCGTACAGATCGAAGCCGAAGCGCATCCCGAACAGGATGTCGCGCGCGTGCTCCATCGACGGCACGCGCGGATCCCCGAGCGCGCCCAGCAGCACCGCCGCGCACTCGCGCTGGATCGCGATCTGGATCTCCTTCGGGAACGTCGTCCCATCGCGGAGGAACCGATCCGCCCCGAGATCGAGCTCCCACAGCTCGATAGGCAGCCCGGCCTTCTCCTTGTAGAGCTCCAGGAGGAGCTTGGCCTCGCGCGTCACGGACGGCCCGATCCCGTCGCCGCCGATGATCGCGATCTTCTTCGTCGAGCCGCCCACGCGCGCCCCCGCCTACGCCAGGGCCTGATCGACCGGCACGTGCTCCAGCCGGTGCGCCGCCGCCACCGGCCCGTAGGTCACGTGCCCGTCGAGGGTGTTGATCCCCAGCTTCACCGCGCGATCCGCCCTCGCGGCCGCCAGGATGCCCTTGTTCGCGATCGCCACCCCGTAGTTGATCGTCACGTTCGTCAGCGCCCACGTGCTCGTGTGCGACACCGCGCCCGGCATGTTCGCCACGCAGTAGTGCACCACCCCGTGCACCACGTACGTCGGTTGATCGTGCGTCGTCGGCCGGCACGTCGCGATGCACCCGCCCTGATCCACGGCGACGTCGACCACCACCGTGCCCCTCTCCATTCGCGCGATCAGCTCCTCGGTCACGAGCTGCGGCGCCTTCGCGCCCGGCACGAGGACCGCGCCGATCACGAGGTCCGCCCGCTCGCACATCGTCTCGATGTTCTCCGCGTTGGAGTACAGCGTCTCGATCGCGCCCCCGAACACGTCCTCGAGGTAGCTCATGGTCTCGGCGCGCACGTCGAGCACCGTCACCTGCGCGCCCATGCCGACCGCGATCGTCGCCGCGTTCCGCCCCACCACGCCGCCGCCCAGGATCACCACCCGGCCGCGCCGCGTCCCGGGCACGCCGCCGAGCAGCACGCCCTTGCCGCCGCGCTCCTTCTCCAGGCAGGACGCCCCCACCTGCACCGCCATCCTCCCGGCCACCTCGCTCATCGGCCGGAGCAGCGGCAGCGAGCCGTCCTCGTGCTGGATCGTCTCGTACGCCACGCCCGTCACCCCGGTCCTCGCGAGCTCGCGCGTGAGCTCCGGCTCGGCCGCGAGGTGCAGGTACGTGTAGAGGATCAGGCCCTTGCGGAAGTACTGGAACTCCGCGGGCAGGGGCTCCTTCACCTTCATCACCATTTCGGCGCTCCACGCGTCGGCCGCGGAGCCCACGATCGTCGCGCCCGCGCGCACGTAGGCCTCGTCCGAGAGCCCGCTTCCCTCCCCCGCTCCGGTCTCGACGAGCACCTTGTGCCCGTGGCCGACGAGCGCGCGCACGCCCGCTGGCGTCATCCCGACACGGTACTCGCGAGTCTTGATCTCCCTGGGAACACCGATGAGCACGTCTGATCACTCCTTCCCCGCCAAGGACCGGCGGGGCGGCGGACCATACCAGAAGACCTCGCGTGATCGACGCCTCAAGCAGACGACGCGGTGCGGCGTGGCGCGCCTATCGTTCCGATCGTGGCTCCAGGCCGCCCGGCGGCGGGGGGCGCATGCTCCCGAGGATCAGCGCCGTCAGCGCCGCCTTGTGGCGCTCGAGCCCCTGCTCGTCGCGCGGCAGCACGCCCGGCATCATCGCCTCGACCATCGTCGCGTCCGCGAACGGGTGCACGATCATCCCCATCGCCGCGAGCACCATCTGCCGCGCCGGCACGTCGCCGCGCACCTCGCCCGCGCGCTGCCGCTCCTCGAGGAGCGCCGCCACCGCCTCGCTGATGGGCCGCGCCCGCTCGCGGCAGACCTCGGCGAACACGTCGCCGCCGCTCATCGACTCGTGCTTCAGGATCGCGAGCGCCCGCTGGTGCGCCGAGTAGAACCGGACGAGCAGGTCCACGAGCCCCGCCACGAGCCCATCGAGGTCGCTCCTGTTCGCGAGCAGCGTCATCGACCCCTCCGACGTCGTCGCCAGCGCCTGATCCAGGACCGCGCGGTAGAGCCCCCGCTTGTCCCCGAAGTAGTGGTGGATCAGCGCCGGCTGCACGCCCGCCGCCTCGCCGATCTCGCGCAGCCGCGCCCCCGCGAACCCGCGCGCCGCGAACTCCCCCTCCGCCGCGTCGAGGATCCGCGCCCGCGTCGCCGCCGCGTTGCGCTCCCGCCGGGCCCCTCCCTCCGGGGCCTCGGGCGCGCCGCCCTGCGGCGCCGCGCCGCCCTGCGGCGCCGCGCCGCGCCCGCCCGCCGCGCTATGCCGTAGCATCCCACGACTCGTACTGGATCACGCCGAGCTCCTCGAACCCCTTGCGCACCCGCGGCGTGAGCAGCCCGAGCCGCTTCACGTTGGGCACGATCTTCGAGAACAGCATCGACCGGAAGAGCTGCATCGACTCGCTCTTGAGCGCGAGGTCCGTGCACTCCTCGACCGGCATGCCCATGCACTCCCAGACCTCCTGCATCAGGAACCGGTCCCGCATCAGCCGCGACGCGTCGACGATGAAGTCCTCCCTGTCGCGGAGCTCCGACTCCGACATCTCCTCGTAGATCCCCTTGAGCGCGAGCACCCCGAAGGCCACGTGGCGCGCCTCGTCCAGCATGATGTTGTGGATCAGGCTGCGGAGCAGCGGCTCCCTCGACACCTGCCCGAGGAACCCGAACGCCGCGAGCGCCAGCCCCTCGACCATGATCTGCATGCCGAGGTACTTGAGGTCCCACCGCCGCTCCTGGAGGATCTCGTCGAGCAGCGTCCGGAGGTACGGAGAGATCGGGAACGTCACCTCGATCTTCTCGCGCAGGTACCGGTCGTACGCCTCGACGTGCCGGGCCTCGTCCATCACCTGCGTCGCCGCGTAGAGCTTCGCGTCCGTGCCCGGCACGATGCTCACGATCTGGGACGCCGCGAACAGCGCCCCCTGCTCGCCGTGCAGGAAGTTCGAGAGCAGGTACGAGCACGCGAGCTGCCGCAGCTTGGGCAGCTCGGTCTTCTTGTCGAGCTTGTCCCAGAGGGGCGTCCCGTAGATCGGGCTCATCTGGTCGGGCACGTTCTCGAACTCGGGGTCGACGTTCGTGTCCCACGCGAGGTCGGTCCGCGCGTTCCACATCCCCTCCTTCGACTTCTCGTACAGGGTCCGGAGATCCTGCCGCTTCGCACCGTAATCCCACGTGTAGATCGTGTCGTACGCGACGGGGACCGTGTCGGTCCCGGTCGGGGGGAGCGGCATCTTCACGCTCGAGGTCGAGCCGGAGGCAGAGGGGGTCGCGATCTCAGAAACAACGTCGGTGATGTTCATGGGACCTCCTGGAGTGATCCTTACTGTTTATTTAATTTTTAGTCAATTGCCGGTCGTACCGATCTGCCGCGCAGCGGGACCGTAGGGCGCCGCGGGGGCGCCACGGAGCCCCCCCTGGTGGATGTCGGGCTGGGATCAGACGCCCGCGGCCATCTCGAGGGCCTCGCGGACGAGCGCGGCGATGTGGGCGGGCGCGGTGACGTCGAGCGAGCCCATCATGCTCTCGGCGTCGATCAGCATCAGCTCCAGCGCCTGGCAGTGCGCCTCGAGCGCCTCGCCGCCGGCGTCGTTGAGGCGGACGACCGCGGCCGCGCCGTGGAGCGCGAGCGGCCACGTCGGGGAGAGCTGGTCGTCCGCGGGCAGGCCGGTGAGCGCGAGGTCGACGCCGTCGCCGAGCCGGAGGACGCCGAGCGGCCGGGGCAGCGGCGCGCGCGGCGGCGGATCCGCAGGGAGCACGGCCTCGGCGATCCGGCGGACCGCGTGGGCGAGCGCGGGCATGCGGCGCGCGCTCGCGGCGATCACGAGGCACGGCGGCGGCTGGAAGCCCGGGCGGGCCAGACGCGTGACCAGCGAGCGGAGCACCGCGAGCTGCTCGACCGGCGCGAACGGCGTCGTGAGGTCGGCCAGCGAGACGCGGCGGACCTTGCCGGCCGCGCGCAGATCCGCGAGCACCTCGAGGATCGCCAGGTCGGGCGCGCTGAGCTCGTCGAGCAGCTCGTCGAGGTTGTGCGGCATCTGGAGGACCGCGACGACCTGCTCGATCAGCGCGGCGCGGTCCTCGGCCGACGCGGGCGGGACCGACGAGAAGCCCGTCCGGCTGATCGGGCCGAAGCCCGTCGCGTCGGAGTCGCTCGCGCGGAGCGTCGGCGGCGGGACGGAGCTGCGCGCGTCGAAGCGCGCGGCGCTCGACGCCGGCCGGGTGGTCGGCATCCGCGACAGCGACATCGGCATCGCGTCGTCCGGCAGCGAGAGGTCGGGGTCCGCGCCGGAAGACGCCGAGAGGCTGCCCGGAGCCCCGGATGTCAGGCCGAAGTCCTCCGCGGGCAGATCCTCTATGAAGAAGGCCTCGCCGGCCGGCGCGAGCTCGGCGCGCAGGCGCCGGACCTCGTCGACCTGCCGCATCGCCTCCATGAGCAGCCGCGACGTCGCCGACGCGATCCGCCGCACGCTCGCCGGATCGCCGGGCGTGAACGCGAAGTGCCCGTCGCGCTCGCCGAGCAGGCGGAAGAGCGCCTTCTCGCCCTCGAGGCGCCGGTAGACGGCGTCGATCACCTCGCCGCTCGCCAGCCGGACCTCTCCCGTGCCGGCCGGCGTCGTGATCACGAGCGCGCCGCTGCGCCGGTTCATCGAGAGGAGCTGGAGCAGGTCGGCGAGCGGGACCTGCTGCAGGTCGCCGCGCGTCTCCTGCGGCGACGGCTGGCGCGACGCGCGCGGCGAGGCCTCGCTGATCCGCGCGATGATCCGGTCCACGTCGCCCCGCGGGACGTCGTCGGGCCCGAGCTCCGGGCCGTCGACGAGGAACAGGATCGGCGTGTCCGCGAGCTCGGGGACCGCGGCGAACGCGCCGGTCAGGGCGCGGTGATCGTCGACCTCCCTCGCGGCGAGGACCGCGTCGGGGCGGCGCTTGAACGCCTGCTCCACGGCCTCGAACGCGCCGTTCGCGTTCGTCACGATGAGCCCGCGCGCGCGGAGCGCCGAGGCGAGCTCGCCCAGCGCGTCCACGTCCGAGTCGACCAGCAGCACCCTCCGCGACATCGGTCGAGACCTCCCCGCCTAGCCGAAGACCCTGAGCCCCGCCGCCCGGCCGAGCCGCTCGGCCAGGAAATCCGCGAGCAGCGGATCGGCCGCGTGCACGCCCCGCACGACGCCCCCGCGGCTCCGCCCCATGAACGCGTACGCCCCGTGCTCGGCGATCACGCAGAGCGCCTCGATGTCGTCGCAGCCCGGCGAGGAGCGCACGTCGAGCGCGTGCAGCACGACCTCCTCGCGCGGCGACCCGACCACGGCGCGCACCGCGGCCCCGAGGCTGAGCCCCGGGTGGTGCGCGACCGCGATGAACGCGGCCCCGCCGCGCAGCGCGCTCTTCACGACCGAGGTCGCGAGCGTCACGGCCTCCGGCAGCGCGAGCTCGAGCGGCCGCGGCGCGGAGATCGCGAACCGCCCGACCGACGGCATGGAGGCGGCGTCGTCCAGGATCTCGAGCAGATCGGCGAGGCCCTGCTGGTGCGGCGAGATCTGGTGGACGATCGAGTCCTTCGTCGCCTCGGCGCGCCGGCGCGCGACGCGGAGGAGCTGCGCCAGCCCCTGCCCGTCGTGCGGGAACGTCGCGAACCCGACGAGCATCCCCGTCGGCAGGTGCCCCCCGCGCCGGTCGCCCGCGAGCTTCGCGAGCATGCGCCGGTAGCACGCGTGCGCCTCGAGCCCCGCGGTCTCGGGCATGAGCAGGTGCAGCTCGTTCTCCTCGACGCGCGCGAGGATGTCGGTGTCGCGCACGGCGTCGAGGAGCTGATCCACCACCTCCGCCGGATCGAGCGCCTGCGCCGGCGGCGCGCCCTCCGGGCCGGCCGGCTCGAGCACGATCGTCGCGATCGTGAACCGCCGCCCGTACCGCTTCGCCTTGTCGATCTCGCGCCCCGCGACGTCGACGTAGTAGGCGAACGAGTACGCGCTCGAGGCCGGATCCTTCATCGCCGCCCCGCCTGACGCCCGCTCGCGCTCGGCGAGCAGCGCCAGGCTGGTGGCCGCCTGGGTCGCGAGCAGCTTGAGCAGCCCGTCGAGCAGCGGCGCCGCGCGCGTCCTCCTGGCGTCCGCCGCCGGCCGCATCGAGGACCCGGCCACGCGCTCCCCGCTCCGCCGCGAGTCCGCGGCCTGCCGCGCCTCGTCGCGCCGCGCGTCGGAGCTCCGGACGTCGAGGCCGGCGCCCGGGGCGGAGGGCGCGCTGCGTGGAGCCCCGAGCGCCGAGTCGAGGCCGGGCTGCGCGAGGTCCGCGACCTCCTGCGGCAGGAGCAGCGCGTGCCCGGCCGTCACCTTGCGCATCGCGAGCGGCACCACGACCAGCTGCTCGCGCCGCGCGAAGTCGAGGATGTCCACCTCGGTGCCGAACGCAGGCGCCCGCTCCATCGCCGGCGTCGCGGCCGCGCGCGTGAGCTCCGTCGTCCGCTCGCCGACCACGAGGTACACCGCCACGCCCGCCGCCGAGGTCGCCTCGGCCAGCACCTCGGCGAGCAGGTGCGCCGCGGCGCCTCGGTCCTTCGCGTCCGAGAGCTCCGCCGCGCGCTGGATCCACCTCGCCGCACGCGCGGTCATCGCCGACTCGTGCTCGAGCTGCGCCCGCACGGCCCGCTCCGCCATGCGCAGCCGGACCGAGCCCACCGCGTTCAGCACCTCGTCGCCCCCGAGCGGCAACAGGAACAGCCCCGCCCCGCCGAGCCCCACCGCGTGCGCCCCCGCCTCGAGCTCCGCCCTGGTCGCGAGCGCGAACACGGTCGCGTCGGGCACGAGCGCCTTCAGGTGGTGCACCATCGCGAGCCCCGCCCCGTCGCCGAGCCCCACGTCCACGAACGCGACGTCCGGCACCTCGGCCTCCGCGAGCATGATCCCCTCGGCCACGTCGCTCGCGAGCACCAGGCGATCCGCGGTGATGACCCGCGGCAGCAGCGACCGCGTGGCCGCGTCCGCCACGACCGCCAGCACGGTCAGCCGGAGCTCGCCGGCTGGCAAGAGGGCGGAGCCCCAGTCCGCCTCGACCGGGCCCATCACGCGATCACCACCTCGCCCGAGAACACGCGCCGCGCCGGCCCCCGCATCGAGAGCTCGCGCGTCCCGGGCGAGACCGTCACGCGCAGCTCGCCGCCGGGCAGCGCGACGTCGATGGGCTCCCCGAGCTGCGCGAGCCCCATCTCACAGGCCGCCGCGGCCACCGCGCAGGCCCCCGTCCCGCAGGCGAGCGTCCTCCCCACCCCGCGCTCCCACACCGTCACCTCGATCCGCCGCGCGCCCCCCTCGCCCGCCCCCCCCATGCGGCAGAACTCGACGTTCACGCCCCCCGCCGGCGCCGTTGCCACGCGCGGCCCGACGCTGTCGATCAGCTCCTCCGAGTACGGCTCGAACGTCACCGCATGCGGGTTGCCCACGTCCACGCCGACGAAGCGGTGCTCCCGCCCCAGCGCCGACACCACCAGCGGCTCCCCGAGCCGGGCGCGCCCCATCTCCACGGCCACGTCCCAGCGATCCCCGCCCGCCGCCGCGACCTCGCAGCGCCGCGGCCCCGCGTCCGTCGCGATCGACAGCGCCTCCGCGCCGCCGCGCGACGCGAGGTACGCCGCCACGCACCGCAGCCCGTTGCCGCACATCTCCGGCCGAGATCCGTCCGCGTTCCACACCACCATGCGCGGCGCCGCGCGATCCACCACGAGCACGCCGTCCGCGCCCACCCCGCGCCGCCGATCGCAGATCCTGCGCGCCGCGTCCGGCGTCATCTCGATCCCCTCGAGCACCACGAAGTCGTTCCCCAGCCCCTCCCACTTCTCGAAGCGCACGGTCCCCGAGCTCATCGCTTGCACCTTCCCAGCCGCTCCCGCACCTCCGCCGCGGTGACGCCGTGCACCGCGACGACCTTGCTCCTGCTGCTCGCGCCCACGACGATATCGACGCCGCTCCGCTTCACGTCGAGCTCGCGCGCGAGCAGCTTCATCAGCTCCGCGTTCGCGGCCCCGTCGGCCGGCGGCGAGGTCAGCGCGATCTCCAGCGCCCCGTCGCGCACGCCGAGGATCGCCGATCGTGACGATTTCGGCCGCACCTGCACCGAGATCCGGACTCCCTCCGCGCGCTCACCGATCGTCAGGCGATCCCACTGGCCGACGACGCCGCTCTCCTCCGCCTTGCTCATGGGCGGCGGCATCGTAGCGTACTTTGACCGCCGCGCGCTCGAGCGCGGTGGATGCTCGGCGCTCCGGTCCCCCCCGGCGCCTCCGCCCCGCGACCGCGTCCCCATGCTGCGTGAATTTGCCGCCGGGCCCATGGACCCGGTACTCTTGTCGGGCGCGGGCCGGAGATCCTGGACCTGCGGGAGGCATTTTGGGCATGACTTACCAGGTGAACGGGCTCCGGGGCGCAGATCCCAGACCCCACCCGACGTTCCGGCGCGCGCTGGCGGCTCTGGCGCTCTTCGCCGCGGGGGGCGTGATCGCGCCCGCCTGCGCCGAGAACGAGAGCAGCCTCTTCATCCGCGCCTGCCTCGTGCCTGAGCCGGAGACCTGCGTCACCCGCCCCGACCCCTCCGCGGCCTTCGCCGGCAGGGGTCTGGTCGACGCCGCCTACTACCCGCAGTTCACCTGCTCGCTGCTCGTCGGCAGCCAGGTGGTGAAGCGCGGCAGCTCGGATCAGCTCCGCACCGAGACGTCCCGCATCGAGCTCTACGAGGCCGAGGTGCGGGTGGTCGATCTCGGCGGGAACGCGGTGAGCTACTCCGACGGCGCCGCGGTCGAGTTCGCGGTGCCGATCACCGGCTTCATCGACCCCGGCTCCGCCAGCAACCCCGGCTACGGGATCGCGACGGTGCCGCTGCTCGACGGCGGCTCGCTCGAGGGCCTCGGCGCCGCGGCCGCGGGCGCCGCCGGCGTGGCGGACGTGGTCGCGATGGTCATCGTGCGCGGCCGCACGCTCGGCGGCCAGGAGATCGAGACCCCGGAGTGGGCCTACCCGATCTCGATCTGTTACGGCTGCCTCTGCGAGAACACGATCCCGGATCTCTGCTGCGCCGATCCGGCCAACGACGAGTGCTCGGACCTCGACGATCCGATCACGACCCAGTGCACCGGCAGCGAGGCATACGATTGCCGCCTCATCGGCCAGACCTGCGGCGCGCTGGTCAGCGCGGCGCCCTGACGCGCGCCGGCGCCGCCGCGCGCCTCAGCGGATCGGCGCCGCCTCGGCCGAGTCGCCCACCGCATTGATGAGGAACACGATCGGCATGGCCATCAGCGCCAGGTCGAGCTGAGCCCCCACGACGATCGAGGTCTCCTTCGACTCCCCGAGCCCCAGCCGCATCTCGGCCAGGAGGCCCCCGGACATCACGTAATCGGAGTGGAAATTGTAGCTCCTGCTCCCCCAGAACAGCGCCGCGGCGAGGCCCGGCTCGACGCCGAAATCATCGTCTCCCTTGCGAGCGTAAGCCCCCGCGGAGAGCACGATCGGCAGCGAATCGAGCACCGGGAGCAGGAGCGATCCCCCGGCGCCGAGCTGGACCTCGTCGAACGCATGCGTGAGCAGCTCGGCGTACGGACCGGCGCCGACGTCCGCGTTCTCGTCGCGCCCGAAGAGCACGTCGCCCCGGAGGCCGAGGTGGAAGACGGTCCTGTCCCAGAACGCGCGATCGACCGCGACGCCTGCGGCCCCCGCCGTGAGACCCGCCGTCCACTGGGGCTCGGCGCGGGCAGCGCCCGAAGCCGCGAGGAGGGCCGGGATCGCTGCCAGGGCTAGAATGGCGCTGCCGGACCGCATGGAGTGCCGATGCTACATGCGGTGCGGCCGGCGACGGCTGGAAATCTGGGTCGCGGGCGGGCACGGCCGGCCCACGGACGACGGCGGCGCGCGGGTTGACCCCCAGGCTCCGGGTCGCGCGCCGCGTGGCGCCCGGAGCCGGAGACCCCGCCTCGGCCACGGCTCCCGGTGGATCCCGAAAAGATCGCCGGCCGCTCAGCGCCCGTGACGGAAGCACGGCACAGCGTCTCGGAGCAGGGCGAGGTTCGTGATAGCGTCTCCGGGCCATGGCGCGCCGCAACGTGCAGCTTCGCGTCGGAGGTCAGACGTACCGGGTCCTCACGTCCGCCAGCGACGAGGAGCTCCAGCGGCTGGCGGCCGCCGTCGACCAGAAGCTCGCCGCGGTCGTGCCTTCCGGGCGCACCATCACGCCTCAGGCCATGCTGCTCGCCGCCATGGCGCTCGCCCACGATCTCGAGGAAGAGCGCGCCCGGTCGGCCGCCGTCACTGGCCGGGCCCGGGAGGCGTTCGGCCGCATGCTCGCCCGTGTCGACGCCGCCCTCACGGCGACCGGCTCCCCGGCCGCCGGCGGCGAGGCCGGCGACCCCGATCGATGACCACCACCCCCTCGCGCGTCCCCACCGAGACCCCCCCGACGTCAGCCGGCACCGGAAGAGGAGCTCCCCGGGACCCCCTCCGCCACCTCGCCGACGAGCTGATCGAGCTCGACCGCGCCGGGCTCCTCCGCACACCGCCCTCCGAGCCCACCCCCGCCGGCGCCCTCGTCCTCTGCTCCAACGACTACCTCGGCTACGCATCCCTCCCCTGGCCCCGCGCCGCGTCGCCGAGCGGCGCCGGCGCGTCCCGCCTCGTCAGCGGCACCCACCCCGCCCACGTCGAGTCCGAGCGCGCCCTCGCCCGCTGGCTCGACACCGAGTCCGCCCTCCTCTTCTCCTCCGGATACGCCGCCAACGTCGGCACCCTCGCCGCCCTCGCCCGCCCCGGCGACGTCATCATCTCCGACGCCCTGAACCACGCCTCCATCATCGACGGCTGCCGCCTCTCGGGCGCCACCATCACCGTCGTCCCCCACACCGACACCCCCGCTGTCGACCGCGCCCTCTCCGCCGCCCGTTCCGCTCGCCGCCGCTGGGTCGTCACCGAATCGCTTTTCAGCATGGACGGCGATTCCCCTGACCTGTCCCGTCTCCGCGCACTCTGCGACGCTCACGACGCTGCCCTCGTCGTCGACGAGGCCCACGCGCTCGGCGTCTTCGGCCCCCGCGGCGCCGGCCTCTGCGCCGAGACTGGCGTCCGCGCCGACGTCCGGATAGGGACGCTCGGCAAGGCCCTCGGCCTCCACGGCGCCTTTGTGGCCGGCTCGGCGACGCTGCGCACCTACCTCTGGAACCGGGCCCGCAGCTTCGTGTTCTCCACTGGCATCTCCCCTGCCCTCGCCTCCGCCGCCGTCGACCGGATCTCCTGCGCCGCAGCCGACGACACCGGCCGCGCTCACCTCGCCGAGGCCTCCGACCTCCTCCGCGCCGGCCTCACGCACCTCGGCGCGCGCCTCCTCCCGACGTCCCGCGGCCCGATCCTCCCCTGGCTCCTCGAGACCCCGGCCGCCGCCGTGGCCCTCTCCCGCGCGCTCCGCTCCGAGGGCGTCATCGTGCAACCGATCCGCCCCCCGACGGTCCCGGCCGGCACTGCCCGGCTGCGAATCACCGCGAGCGCGTCCCTGTCCCGCGCCGACGTGGACCGAGCCCTGGACGCCTTCCGCCGGGCGCTCCTCCGGTGACCTCCGGACCTGTTTCACGTGAAACACCCCGCCGCCTGGTGGCGGTGGTCGGGACCGGCACCGGCGTCGGGAAGACGCACGCCTCGGTGGCCCTCATCGCCTCCCTCGTTTCACGAGGCGTCCCCGTCTGCGGTCTGAAGCCGATCGAGTCCGGCGTGACCCCCGGGATCCTGACCGACGCCGCCCGCCTGGCCGGGGTCTCATCGGTCAAGGCCGGACCGGCCCCCTATGCATTCGAGGAGGCGGTTTCTCCGCACCTGGCCGCGCGTCGCTTCGGCGTGGCGATCTCGGTGGAGGTCGCGGCCTGGTGGGTACGGTGCCATGAAGCGCCGGTGTTGGTGGTGGAGACGGCGGGGGCGCTCGTGTCGCCGCTGGGTCCCGGGCTGACGAACCTCGATCTGGTTCGTGCGCTCGATCCGGACATCGTGCTGCTGGTCGGTCTGGACCGTCTGGGTGTGCTGCACGAGATATCGGTCTGCCAGCTGGCAATGCGAACGCTGGCGCCCGAGCTCCCGGCTCCTCTCGTGGTGCTGAACGAGCCCGCGGAGGCCGACGCGTCCACGGGCACGAACGCCGCCGAGCTGGAGCATCTCTCCATCGCGCACGAGGTCGGGGTGCTCCCGCGGGCGGAGCCGGTGAGCGAGCGGTCGCTCGAGGCGATCGGCGGGGTGCTTGGCCGGATGGGGGTGAGGGTCGGGGAAGGCGAGCTTCTGGGCTGATCGCTCCGGCGGGCGGGCATGCCTCGCACGCGGGGGTGGGCGCGGCCCCAGCACCGACCGAGGTGCCATAAGGCCCCAGAGGGCGCTACCTCCCAGGCGCGCCTTAAGTGGCGCGCAACGAAACGTTCCAGCTGGCAGGGCCCGAAGGGAGACATGCAGGGCGAGGCCCCATGCCTGGCTCCCACGCCGCCCGTCTTGGCGGATGGCAGCGCCCACCCCCGCGTGCGAGGCATGCCCGCCCGCCGGAGCGATCAGCCCCCCCACCCGGATGACCCCGCTCACCCAGTTTCACGTGAAACAGCTACACCCGGCGCTCAGCCCTCAGAACGCCAGAGAGACGTGGCCACCAAACGAGGGACCACCGGACGTTGATTTTCGGGCCTGGTAGCCCGCTCGGACCCCGAGCCCGAAGCCACCGCCCAAGGCGACGCCGGCCTCGCCGAGGAGACGGACACCGAACGATTCGGCGTGGGGCATGTCGGTCACCTCGACCATCGGGGAGACCGTGACCCGATCGGCGGCCGCGATGTCCAGGCGGCTGTAGAAGCGGCTGCCGAAGTAGGTCGACTCGTCGAGGCCGATCGTCTCGAAGCCGAGGGTCAGCTTCGAACCGTAGGGGTCGCCGATCATCAGCGCGTTGCCGAGACCGACCGAGAAGCCGATCTCCGTGATGCTGGTCAGGAACTCCAGCTCCAGGTGCCAGGAGTCGGCGAAGCGGAAGCGGACCGTCGGGGCGCCGTAGTTCAGGCCGACCTCGTACTTCTTCTCGTCGAGCTCGCTGATGTCGACCAGGCTCTTGCCTCGGACCACGCCGCCTCGGAGGCTGAACTCGGCGACCGTGCGGAGCGGGCGATAGGTGTAGCCGGCCTCCACTCGCCAATATTGATCGTCGACCTGCGGGACCTGCTGCTCGCTGGAGGGGCAGTCGGGCCGGCCCGCGGGGCAGAGCGGCCTCGAACCGGTCGTCGTGCCGAACTGCACGTACTCGGCGGAGGCCGTCAGCACCGAGCGGCGGCCTCCGAGTCGCTCGAAGGCCGCGCGCTCGCGGGCGTCCATACGGTCCTCGACCACGGAGATCGGGTGCATCGCGGACCGCGACGCGAACACGGCGACACGGACCCCGTCGACTCGCTCGAGCTCGATCGCGTAGGAGAGCCCGGGGGCCTTCACGGCGCTCGCGGGGATCACGGCCGTGTAGCCGCCCATGACCGAGCGCTGGAACGGGGCCGCTCTGAGCACGCCGGCCGTGTTGCGATAGACCACGCCCGCGTAGCGCACGAGCTCCGGGCGCTCGATGGTCGCCGAGATCTCGATGGGCTCGCCGGGCGGAGCAGTGGAGATCGGGGCGTGATGGAGCCTCGGCGCGGCCTCGGCGGCGGCGGGCGGGCGGGGGGCGGCTTCCGCCTCGGGGACCATGGGAGGGGCGTTGGCAGGGGGTGCGACGGGCTCGACGGGGGGGGCATCGGGCGCAGGCGGCGCGGCGGACGGGGCAGACGGACCGAGGGCGGGCGGAGGGGGCTGAGCCGCGGCGATGCCGGGGAGGAGGAGCGACGCGAGGAGCGTCGCGGCCGCCAGGCGGGGGGGGCGGGCGCGGGTCACCATGTGTAGCCCACCGCGGCGCCGAACCCGGGGCCGGCGTGCTTGATCGTCCTGCCCTGGAACGAGCCGCGCACGGACAGGGTGAGGGAGGGGATGACCTTGAAGCCCACCTGAACGATCCCGCGCACGCCTACCTCGCCGTCGTCCTGGGACGTGCCCTCCTTGCCGCGCTGCTCGTCGCTCGGGGCGGCGCCGGCGGGCTGGTTCGTCACCTCGGTGCGGAGCACGATCGGGACGCGCTCGAACGAGCTCCACTCGAGCTGGGTGATGCTGCGGAGCCCCACGCCGCGCAGGAGCTCGCCGCCGAGCAGCAGGTTCGTGCCCTGGTCGCTGCCGATGCGGAACAGGAGCTGGCCTCCGCCGGACACGCCGTCGTCGAGCAGGCCCACCGAGAGCTTCCCGATGATCGAGAACGCGCGGACGGCGCCTATCTCGGTCTCCAGGTAGCCGTAGGTCAGGCCGACCTTGCGGCCTTCGAGGCCCAGCTCGTCGAGCTCGCGGATCGAGCCGCCGATGCCGCGGTAGACGCCGAAGCCGGTGCGGAGGGCCCGGACGCCGGTGTCGCCATAGCGGAGGCCGAAGTAGCCCTCGGTCTGCCAGACCTGATCGTTGCCGCGGAGGCGGTTGTAGTCGGCGAAATCGGAGAGGAGCTCGACGCGGGCGTCGAGCTTTCGCGGGGGGGCGTGCTTCGGGACGTCGTGGACCTCGACGGACTCGGGGGACTCCGCCGCGCCGACGAGCACGCTGACGTCGCCCTTCGGGGTGGTGCCCTCGATGAAGTACTCGACCCGCGGCGGCGCGAGCCGATCGCCGGGGACGGTGGCCACGAAATAGCCGGTGCCGGCCTCGATCATCGGGACGGACTGGTAGGCCGGCTCGCCGGCCTGGCGCAGGTGGAGCACCGCGCCGGAGGTGTCATCGCTGACCTCGATGCCGAACCGGAGCGCCGTCCCGGCGACCACCTCGGTGGGGCGATGGAAGCTCTTCATCTGGGCGCGCGGATCGCGCTCGCGGGGCTCTGCCGGGCGCTCGCCGCCGACGAGCTGGCGGAGCGCCGCAGCCTCCTCGTACAGGACGCGCGCGAACCGGCCGTTCGGCTGGGACCGGACGTAATCCTCGTAGCGGCGGATGCGCGTCACGAGGTCCGCGCCGCGGAGCTCGTCGAGCATGCGGGCGATGGCCCGCGCCTCGACCTCCTCGCGCGTGGTCGGCGCGGGTCCCTCGGCCATGGGGTCGGCGCCCTGGCCGGGGGGGGCCTCCGGGGATGCGGCGCGGCGCGGGAGGATCACGACGTCGCCCGCCTGCGGCGGGCGCGTGAGATCCCCTTCGGCCGTGGCCAGGGACATCGTCTTGCGCACCTGGCCGAGCCGCAGCGCGCCGATGCGGAAGCGATCGGTCAGCGTCTTGCCCGACACGGGGTGCTTGAGCTTCAGGGGACGCCATATCTCGATGACCTCACCCTCGACGGCGCCCTGATCGGTGCCGAGGTCGACGATCAGATCCGTGCCCTGGATGTCGAGCACGGTGCCGAGGACGTCTCCCGACGGCGGGGCGGGCGCGGGCTGGGCCGCCCGCTTCGGCGGCGCCGCGGGCGGGCTCGCGGGCCTGGGCTGCGCGGCGGCCGGGGTCGCGAGCGCGACGCTCAGGACCGCGGGCGCGAGCGCCGCGAGCCAGCTCCTCCTCGACCCGATCCGCGCGTCCACTCGGGTGCAATGGTCGCCGGCTCCGGGCGAGACGGAAAAGCAAACAGCACGATTCTTGCGATTTCAGACGGTCGAGAGGACCGGAATCACACGGCGCTGGTCACGGCGCGGCCGCGCTCGATGAGGACGCGGGCGGCGGCGCGGTCGCGGAAGACCTCTGGCTCGTGGGAGACGACGACGACGGCGGCGCCGCGGGCGACCTCGGCGTCGATGACGGAGAGCAGGCGGGCGACGCCGGAGCGGTCGAGGCCCGTGGTGGGCTCGTCGAGCAGCACGAGGGACGGGCCGTGCACCAGGGCGCGCGCGAGAGCGACGCGCTGGCGCTGGCCCCGCGAGCACGTGCGGAGCGGGCGGGCGGTCGCGAAGGTGCCCAGCTCGAAGCGCTCCTCGACGCGCGACCAGGCGTCGTGGGGGTCGAGGCCATGGAAGCCGGCGGCGAGCTCGATGTTCCGGCGGCCGGTGAGATCGGGGTAGGCGAGCGACTCGTGCGAGAGCCAGCCGATCGCGCCGCGGATCGCGCGGAGGTCGTGGAGGGGCTCGTAGTCGACCGTGCCCGAGGTGGGTCGCACGACCGTGCCGAGCACGCCGAGCAGCGTCGATTTGCCCGAGCCGTTCGCGCCCTCGATGAGGGTGAGCCGCGCGGCCTCGAACGTGGCGTTCACGCCGCGCAGGGCGACGGTCGAGCCGTACGTCTTGACGATGCCGCGCGCGACCGCGCGCCGGATCGGCGGGTCGGCGGACATCAGCCTCGATCGCCGCGCGGGCGCGGGTCGCGTCGCACCATCGTGATGCTGTCCTCGAGGAACGTCGGCTGGTCAATGACCGTGGCGTCGTCCTCCTCGCCTGGCTGGCGCGGCGCGGCGGGCGCGCCGGCGGGCGGCGCCGGGGGGCCCTGCTGCGCGGTCGTGGGATCCTCGCCGGCGCCGCGGCCTCCGGCGCGGCTCGAGGGCGGGAGCTCGCTGCGCGGGCGGGCGGCGCCGGCGCCGGCGCGGGGGCCGGCGGGCACGACCAGCGGCTCGCCGGCGCCGCGGCCGCGGAAATCCTGCACCCGCGCGAACATCATCGTGCCGTCGTCGCTCGCCTCCTCGTCGATGGTGTGCACCCGGACGTTGGTGGGGGCGCGCCGCGGCGGGGGCGTGGGGGTGGCCGCGCGGCGCTTGAAGCGGCGGAGCGCCTCGAGGAAATCGCCGGCGCTTTGGAAGCGCTGCTCGCGCTCCTTGGCGAGCGCGCGGTCGACGAGGCGCGAGAGCTTCGCCGGGACGGCGGGGTAGCGCTCCGCCGCAGGGCGGTGCTGGGCGGTGAGGATCTGCACGAGCAGGGCGTTGTAGTTCTTCGCGACGAACGGGCGCTGGCCCGTCAGGGCCTCGTACAGGATCACGCCCACGGCCCAGAGATCGACGCGGTGATCGAGCCGGCGATCGCCGCGCGCCTGCTCCGGGGCCATGTAGTACGGCGTGCCCATCACCATCCCGGGCTGCGTCAGGTTGAGCGCGGCGTCGCCGACGCCGGAGGACTTCGAGATCCCGAAGTCGAGGAGCTTCGCGACGGGGAGCATGCCCGCGCGCTGCGAGAGGAAGATGTTCTCGGGCTTGAGGTCGCGGTGGATGATCCCCCGCTCGTGCGCGGTGACGAGCGCGGAGAGGACCTGGAGCATGATGTCCACGACCTCGTGGGCGGGCACGGGGCCGGCGCGCGTGATGCGCTGGGCGAGCGTCTCGCCGTGCAGGCGCTCCATGACGAGGTACGGGCTGCCGTCGGGCAGGCGGCCGATGTCGTAGACCTCGCAGATGTTCGGGTGGCCGATCCGGCCGGCGACGCGCGCCTCGTGCTCGAGCCGCGAGACGGCCTCGTGCTTCTGGCTCTCCCTGGGGTGGAGCACCTTGACCGCGACGAGGCGGCCGATCTGCAGGTGCTCGGCCTCGTAGACGGCGCCCATGCCGCCCTCGCCGATGACGGCCTTGACGCCGTACTTGTCGCCGATCACGCGGCCGATCAGATCGCCGCGCGCCGAGCCCTCGGCGCCGGGGTACCTCTCCGACGCCGGGGCCGGCGCGGCGGGGCCCGCGGCCCAGTGAGCGAGCTGCGCCCCGCGCGCCGACGCGGGC